>CAWAXJ010000058.1:5000-103063 GCA_963785905.1 uncultured Nitrospirales bacterium | reverse complement strand
TTCCACCTGCTGCCGGACCGCCTCCTTGCCCGACTTGTTGAACCCCAACACCGTGTCGTTGTACATCTCAAACTTCCGCCCATGGATTTGGGTTTCAAACACTTTCGGCCCCGGAATCACGTCATACCGGAAGATGATCTGTTGGCTCGCCCGCCACAGCTGTAACACCGCCAACAACTCCCGGCTCGGCACCAGATACTTCTCAATCGCATTGTCCACCCCCGGCCCAAACATCTGCCGGATGTAGCCCCGCGGCGCCTGCCGCGGCGGAATGTAAAACCCGTTGGGTTCCGTGCCCCATTGCGGATACAACGGCAACGCCACTTGCTCCACCCGGATAGCATAGTACAACGGATTCCACCGGTCCTCCGCCCAGAGGCCGTCCTCGCCCACCTTGACCAGCCCTTGCAGCCGGATCTTGCCCACACACGCCGCCATACACCGCGTTTCCATCGGCTCGCCCCCCGTCAGGGGGTCTTTGCCCTCCACCCGCGGATAGCACGCGATACACTTCTCCGACACCCGCGTCGTGCCCCGGTACATCGGCTTCTTATAGGGACATTGTTCCACACACTTCTTGTACCCCCGGCACCGGTTCTGGTCAATCAACACGATCCCGTCTTCCGGCCGCTTGTAGATGGCCTTCCGCGGACACGCCGCCAGACACCCCGGATACGTACAATGGTTACAAATGCGTTGCAGATAGAAGAAGTACGTTTCATGCTCCGGCAGACTGCTGCCCGTCATCTTCCACGGCTCTTCTTTCGTAAACCCCGTCTTGTCCACCCCTTCGACGATCGCCCGCATCGACGTCGCCGTGTCTTCATAGATATTCACAAACCGCCATTCCTGGTCCGTCGGAATGTAGCCGATCGCCGCCTGCCCGATCTTGGCCCCGGCATCAAAAATCGTCATCCCTTCAAACACCCCATACGGCGCATGATGCTTGCGGCCCACCCGCACGTTCCACACCTGCCCCCCCGGATTCACCTGCTCCACCAATTGCGTAATCTTCACATCGTAGAACTGCGGATAGCCCCCGTACGGCTTCGTCTCCACATTGTTCCACCACATGTACTCCTGCCCCTTGCTGAACAGCCACGTCGACTTGTCCGCCATCGAACACGTCTGACACGCTAAACACCGGTTGATGTTAAAGACAAAGGCAAATTGCCATTTCGGATGCCGCTCCTCATACGGATACAGCATCTTTCTTCCCAGTTGCCAATTATACACTTCTGGCATGGTCGTCCTCCGTGGTAAATGAAACGTGTATAAGAAAAGATTCGTCAACGACATTACCTGCATTCCGCTGTCTTATTCCCACGCTCACATCCCCGTCCTGCTCAAGATCGAGGATAAGGTATGGTTTGAAATTATTCTTAAAATCCTCACCTATTTCCTTTTTATAAAAAGGGAGGAGGCTGGGGAGAGGTGTAACCCCAATGTTTCTTTCTAGACGGCAATCAAGAAAAAAATGACCCCCAGCCTCCAACCTGCATTACACTTTGATCTTAATATGGTCACCCTTCAGCCATTTGATCATGAACTCATTCTCCTGGCCTGGCGTGAACCCGGTCCGGACCGGCTCCCATGGGCCCCGCCCGCCGATGCCGCCGTCTTCCGCCTTGGTAATCCGGATCAGACATTCCTTCGGCACCGTGTTGACCGCATGATTGTCCACTTGGTAACCAAATTTGAACTTCCACCCGATCGCATGTTTGCCCGGCAGCGAGTCTAACTGCTGCATCGGCATCAACCAGTCCCGCGTAAAGGACTGCTGCGCCCCATACCGGAAGTTCGATTGATACCCGGTATCCACCGCAATCGCCCGGCCATCCGGCCGGGTTTCATGCCCTTTCACCGACTTCGCCGTCGCCACATACGGCGCATGCTTGGCCATCGTGACATGGTACGGGAAGGCCGGGTTGTACTTCGCCCGGATCATCAACCGCGCCACCTTGTAATACGGGTCACTGGGCTTCCACCCCCGATACGGCCGGTCCACCGGATTGCCATCGACGTAGACATAGTCCCCGTCGTTGATGCCCCGGTCTTTCGCCGCCTGCGGGTTGATATGGATTTGATGTTCGCCCACCCCCGGCGTCCGCTTATCCATCCGATAGGCATCGCCAAAGTTGGATTCATACATCTGCACCCAGTCATTGACCGACCATTGGCTGTGCACCCGATGCCGGGTCTTGGGCGTCACACAATAGAACTGATACCCCTTCTCCCAGAGCGGATTGGAGTACCGCTTGATTTCCTGCCACGGCAACTTAATATTGCGGACGGTTTTGTCGTCATGATGTTGCGCCGTGATCGGAATCCCGTAGTCATCCGGCCGGACATACGGATTGGACGACATAATCGCATTGGGCAAGTACGGCGTCGCTTCCGTCCCTTCCCGGTGCGAGATGAAGTTTTCTCCATACTCAATGGCCTCCGGCTCCACCCGGTAATTCTCATACCGGCCCGTCCGCGTCCATTGGGGTTTCGACTCGTTGGTCTCTTCCCAGAACGGATGCCGCGGATACGTCCGGCACATCACCATCCAGCCCTTTTCCGACTTCAACATCGTGTCCGCGCGAATAGCCATAGGCAGTGCTGCTGGCATCCAACAACCGTTGCAGGTAGACGTCCACCCGGTTGTCATACACAAATTTGAAGTAGTCACGGAACCGGCCATCCCCCGTCATTTCGGTGAGTTTCGCCGACACACCCGCGACCGTATCCAAATCGTTCCGCGTGTCATATAACGGCCGGATGCCCCCTTTCCACACCTGGAACCAGGGGTTCGACACCGTCGCCGTATGCTCCGGATAGGTAAACTCCATCCAGGTATTCACGGCAAACGAAATGTCATTGTGGTTGACATCAGACGTCATTTCCACATCCTGATTGACCAGCGTTTCAATGTGCGGATCCACATTTTTCACCATGTCATAATGGTGTTTGGCATTGTTCAACACGTTCACATTGGTCACCCACCGGAATTTACTGGGCGTCGGCATGTGCGTCTTGCCGGTAAACACCCGCCGGCCATACTTCGGCGTATTCACAATCAACGCCGTATCGCCGTGGTTCCAATAGGCGACTTCTTCCCCGTAGTAATACCCTTTGACATGAATTTCTTTGCCATGGGCATTCGGATCCGTCGTGATCTTGAACGGGTTTTCGCCGGTGTGCGTCCCTAACCCGCCGCCGCCCCAGGGCGTGGCATTCCAAATCCCCGCCTTGTAGTTGCCGGCCCAGGTATGCTGGCCGGTCCCGAATTTCCCGACGTTGCCGGTCACAATCAACACCATCGCCGCGCCCCGCGCAACAATGGTTTGATGGAAGTAATGGTTGGTCCCTTCCCCGTTGTGAATGGCCGCCGGCTTAATCGTCCCGGAATCCCGCGCCCAGCGCACAATCAAGTCTTTCGGACACCGGTTGATTTGATGGACGGTATCCAGATCATAATCCTGCAGATGCACTTGATACATTTGGAAAATGGGCATGACGTCCACTTCCCGCCCGTTGAGCAATTGCACCCGGTACGTGCCCGTCAAGGCCGAATCGATCCCGCTCTTGCGGTAATGCCAGCCCACCTGTTCCCGATGCAGAGGCACCGCTTGGTTTTTACTGAGATCCCACACCATAAAGCCGCCTAAGCGCGCAATGACATCGGGCTTCAACGTCTGCACTTTGCCGGAATAGGATTTGCCAAAATCCGGGAACGCATAATCCTTAATCACTTCCCGGGGGTCCAGATATTGGAGCGTGTCAGTCCGCACCAACAACGGCATGTCCGTATACGCCTGGCAGAAATCATGATCGTACATATTTTCATCGAAGATGATCTTCAAGGCACCCAGAAACAATGCGCCGTCGGTCGCTGGCCGTACCGGCATCCAGTAATCGGCCCGGTAGGCGGTCGGATTATATTCCGGGGTAATGACGACT
The DNA here is from genome assembly GCA_963785905.1 of uncultured Nitrospirales bacterium. GTDB lineage: Bacteria > Nitrospirota > Nitrospiria > Nitrospirales > UBA8639 > Nitrospira_E. Next base: position 99,115 of record CAWAXJ010000058.1, on the reverse strand, counting down.
ACCCTGGCGCCACGCTCAATGCTCTCCAGCTTCCAGTGCGCTTCCGGCATCTTGTTTTCCACGAAGTTCTTGCCCCAGCTCGTATTGAGCTTGGAGAACCGCATGTCGTTCATGTCGATATCGGATGTCTGCACACCATTCCAGAACGGATGGGCCGGGTTTTGGTCCCCGTGCCAGGTATAATTCGACCAGTACCGACCCCCTTGCGCCTGATCGGGCTTCACTTTCCGAATATACGTATCCAACAAGGCGCCGCAGCCGCCGTTCATCCGGGTAATGCCCATTTTCCCAATGACACCCAAAATCGGCATCCCGGCCCGGAATTTAAACGTACGAATCGCCGACCCTTTGGTCATTTCGATCATCTCCGGGGGATAGCCTTGCTCCCGCAAACGACGGGCACCGGCCTCTCCGCTATACCGCTCCGCGATGATGATCATGGCTTTGGCCAAATACGTAAACGCGGTATCCCAGGAGACCCGCAACATATCGTCCAAATACCGCGCATTAAATTTATATTTCGTCATGACCGACGGGGTAAACTCCGGACTCCCGTCATCCATCCATTGCTTCCAGCCCCGCCGCATCAAGGGCCCTTTGAGCCGGTACGGGCCGTACACCCGACGATGCATGGTATACCCCTTCAAACACATCCGCGGGTTGTGCGCGAACGTCCCCCGGTTGCCATAGAGATCTTCGTAGGTTTGATGATCGTAGTTTTGTTCCACCCGCATGACGACCCCGTTCCGGACAAACGCCCGGATGCGACAGGCATGCGTGTCGTTCGGCGAACACACCCAGGTAAACGAACTGTCATAGCGATATTGATCGTGATACACCCGCTCCCACGACCGGTCGGGATATTCCCCCAGGGGATTGCCCACTTCGATGACCGGCTGTAACGCCGTGAGGGCCAGCGCCTTATCGGCCAGGGCCACCGCCGCCACCGTCCCCGCTGAAACTTTCAAGAATTGCCGTCTAGAAAGAAACATTGCTTACACCTCCTAAGTAAGTGCAGGACATTAAGTCCATGATTTAATTCAGAAAATAATACAATAAAACGTTTATCACCTCCCTTTCCTATGTAGTTTCATATAAGCAGAACTGCATTAGTTTCAAATTCGGCTCGATATTTATGACGAATTTAATAGAGCGAGATTTAAGTGAGCAAGAATTGAACCTTCTTATGGTCACTCGTTTTATTTCATAAGCTATTGTTAAATTTAAAAAAATACCTTTCATGCCAATATAACAAAAAGATGATGGTACGAAATGGTAACATTATTTAAAATTTCCAATTAAAAAATTTTATTTTTAATTTCGAATATATTACATAATGCATTGAATTATTAAATTAAAAACTTACAAACGCTTATTAACGCAGAAAATGATACGTTAAGGTAACAATACATTAATTGGTAACATAGGATTCTTTTAAGACGCCGCCAATAATAAACCTTAATAAATTAAATTCTCACACTTCTCTCGATGGCTTATTACTTGGGCAAAAACAGGGCTGACTATACAGCAAGAATCCGAGGATGATCCATGGGTTAAACAGGAAAATTTAACGACTGGAAGTAACCCCGACTTTTCTACAAAATTGAGCGAGGTCACAGGAGCTGCACCAAGGCGAAATTGGGACACATTGGTTTTGACCAAATGCCACCAATAATCTGTTTAACGGAATCCAATATTTTCGTGGGAGCTTTTCTCGAAGGACTTGTTCTGTTTTTTCAGGGCTGTTGGTATTCACATACCCCCATCGATTACAAATTCGGTGGACATGAGTATCCACACATATTCCCTGTTTTTTATGAGCTATGGTAACAACCAAGTTGGCTGTTTTTCGTCCGACCCCTGGCAAACATAGTAAATCTTCAATAATAGCAGGAGTTTGTCCATTAAATTTTTCACAAATTTTTTGACTCATCTCCTGAATTTGCCTGGCCTTTGTGCGAAAAAACCCTACTCGAAAAATCGCCTTTTCTATTTCCTTTAGGTCCATTGCTGATATTGAATATGGGTCAGAAGCAATGGCAAACAACCGTTCACTGGCTTCGAGGGTTGCTTGATCACGAGTTCGTAAACTCAAAACACAGGCAATCAGGATTTTAAAAGGACCGAATCCTTGCTCAGCAAAGCGAACAACAACGGGAACGGGCCATTGCTTAAGAGACTTTTTAACCAGGTGAAGGAAGACATGAATGTCGTCTTCCTTCATAGGTTCTTGATTCAGGTGAGTGCTGGAGAAGGAGAGAAAAACTGCAAGGATGGATTTTGTACGTTACGCAATGAAAAGCCTAAAACAATCTATTTTTTGATAACCACTTTTGTCGGCGACGCGCGGCTTCACGCTCTTTCCCCTTTTTCTTTACGCTAGGCTTTTCATAGAACCGGCGGCGTTTTAATTCTCGAAACAGACCCTCCGCCGCTAATTTTTTCTTGGCGACTTTCAATGCTTTTTCTACGTTGTTATTGATAACTCGTACTTCCACGTTTCCCTCAAATAAAGATTAAAAACAACAATTGTAAATGAGAATTCAATACTGATTCCAAGTCTGGTACTTTATCACGAGTTCGAATCCTAAGCAAGACGAAAATAATTCAAAATTTTAAATTTTTTATTTTAAAATCAACATATTACGAGTTTTATGACAGTTGGATTCAAAAAGGCTAATAGTCGAATTACGCGTCTTTTAAAGCCGCAATAATATCCAATACCATCTTCTTGCCATCCCCAAATAACATCAAGGAATTATCCAAGGCGAATAAGGGATTGGGAATTCCAGCAAACCCAGGGCTTAAACTGCGCTTAATCACCACAACTACTTTTGCCTTGTCGACATCAATGATGGGCATTCCCGCAATCGGACTACTTGGATCAGTTCTGGCCAATGGGTTCACCACGTCGTTGGCACCAATAACCAGGACCACATCCACCTGATCAATCGTTTGATTAATCTCATCCATGTCCTTCAACGCATCATAGGGAACATCTGCTTCAGCCATCAGCACATTCATATGTCCTGGCATTCTTCCCGCCACAGGATGGATACCATATTCCACGGTTGTCCCACGACTCTCTAGAAGAGCGGCCAGACTTGCGACCGGATGCTGAGCCTGGGATACGGCCATTCCATAACCAGGTACGATCACCACCCGTCGCGCCGCATCAAACAGCAAGGCGACTTCCTCAGGAGATGCCGACTTAACTTTTCCACCATATACTTCATCTGCAGTTTGTCCACCCTCGCCTGAAGGCCCCATCACCCCAAATAAGACATTGGTCAACGAGCGGTTCATGGCTTTACACATGATATGGGACAGGATGATCCCGGACGCACCAACCAATGAACCGGTAATGATGAGAACATTATTGGAAAGCACAAAACCTGTGGCAGCGGCGGCTAACCCCGAATAAGAATTTAATAACGCAACCACTACCGGCATATCCGCCCCACCAATAGGCAGTACCAACAGAATTCCTAACACGGATGCCACTCCGACTAACAGCCAGTACAGCGAAAAGCTCTCAGGATTTAAGACCACCCCAATGCTCAGCCCGAGCACCAATAAGGCCAAAATGGAATTAATCACCTGTTGGCCGGAAAACAAAATCGCGTTTTCGGAAATCAATCCCTTCAGCTTTCCAAAAGCTACGAGACTACCCCAAAACGTCACAGCCCCGATTAATCCTGACGCAGCCGTGGCGACCGTCAATTGAAGAATGGGTGCATCAGTTAATGAAGAACCTTCAATCAACGCGGCCCCAGCCACAAAGATCGAAGCCGCACCACCAAATCCATTTAAGAGGGCGACCATCTCTGGCATCGAGGTCATCTCTATGCGTACCGCCAACACTGCACCAATAGCGCCACCCACCACTAATCCCAAAATGATGTACTCATAACTGACAATGTGTCGATCGGTAAGAGTCACCACCACAGCCAACAACATTCCCCAAGCCCCCAGGAGATTCCCGCGAACCGCCGTTCGCGGATGGGTAAGCCCCTTCAGCCCAAAAATAAACAGGACAGACGCGACAAGGTATGAAAAACTAATAATAAAATCGTACATAAGCTTAGGATTTCTTTTTGAACATGGCCAACATTCTGTTCGTCACCATAAAACCGCCAACCACATTGATGGTCGCCAAGACCACAGATAGAAAACCCAAAACTGTGGTAACCCACAGCTCCGTACCTGTAGAAACAATGGCCCCTACCAAAGTGATACCTGAAATGGCGTTAGAGCCTGACATCAACGGGGTATGAAGGGTGGGCGGAATCTTCGTGATCACCTCAAAGCCCACAAAGATCGCGAGCACAAAGACCGTAAATGACATGAGAAACATTTCCATAACAATTCCCTCGTTCTTATGCCGATTGAGCCGGGAGCCCCAAAGCTTCTCGAATGCGTGGCTGAACGACTTCCCCATTTCGAGTCATCATGGTTTCTTTGGTGATTTCGTCGTTCATATCAAGTTGAACCTCTCCCTTTTTCACTAAATGCAGGAGAAAGGTGGCCACATTTTTGGCATACATTTGACTAGCATGGTACGGCACCGTTGAGGACAAGTTTTCAGGACCGTGAATAGTCACACCATGCGCCACGATGGTATGTCCAGGCTTGGTCAGCTCACAGTTCCCGCCCCGCTCTGCGGCCAGATCCACAATAACCGAACCTGGTGCCATACCCGCGACCATATCCGCCGTAATCAGAATCGGGGCTTTTTTCCCAGGCACGGCCGCCGTGGAAATCACCACATCACTGGTGGCAATGACTTTGTCCCAACAACTCCCGCTGTTTTTTGTAAAAGGTTTCGTCTTGGGCTTTGGCATACCCGCCTTTATCTTCGGCATCGCCCGTTTCCAATGGCAGCTCAACAAACTTGGCGCCTAAACTTAAAATCTGCTCCTTGACGGCAGGGCGAATATCATACGCATCCACCGAAGCCCCTAATCGCCGAGCTACGGAAATGGCTTGCAAGCCTGCTACCCCGGCTCCAATGATCAAGACCTTTGCAGGAGTGACCGTTCCGGCCGCAGTCATGAGCATCGGAAACATTTTTGGCAGGGAGCTGGCGGCCAGCACCACGGCTTTATAGCCGGCGACTGTTCCCATGGAAGAAAGAATATCCATGCTCTGCGCGCGAGTAATCCGTGGCATCAATTCCAGAGCAAAGGCCGTCACCTCCCGGGAAGCCAGATCTTGAACCGATTGGGGGGCGCTCAAGGCCTCGGCCATTCCAATCAGCATCTGTCCTTTGCGAAAACCTGATAAGTCCGCTCGACCTTCCGTAGGATTAGCTCCCAACAACCGAACTTGAACAACGCAATCAGCTTTTTCAAACACTTGCGCTCGAGAAGAGGCGATGGTAGCCCCTTTTTCCGTATACGCTGAATCCGGGTAACCGGCTTGCTCACCAGCCTTGGATTCAACAATCACATCCATGCCGCCTTTCTTCAGGGAAGGGAGCACGGAGGGAACCAGAGCGACTCGGTGTTCATCAGGATAGGTTTCTTGAAGGACGCCAACAATCATAAGAGCTTATCTCGTAAAAGGTTTGAAGAAATACTTCAAAATCACCAAGGCTACAAAGAATCCCTTTAGCCTCCTCGGCAAACCTTGTGTTGATATCACAGGGATTCGAAAAAAATCAATGTGTCTTTGGATCTATTAGAAGTGAGACTAACGACCCAGTGGGAGAAGAACCAGAGCCTCCACAATACTAGATAGATAGCACCACCAACGAATTGGAAAGCCTGATTACTCTACTCGAGTGCTACCCGCTGAGATTTGCAGCTCTACCCTGATTGTGGATAGAGCGCTCTGGCCATTTCAGTAGCCATAAACAACATGGCAGCGCTCCGGGTATAGCAGGCATGGCCGAATAAATGCTGCCGCGGAGGGTCTTCCAATTGAACCCCATATTCCACCAACAAACATTCCCCGTCATTCGCGCATCGCGTCGTGCGCCGCGTACATTCCAACCACCCTTCAAAGCCATCATAGGGTTCAAAGATTTCACGAAAATCGACATTGGCCTGCTCAGCCTCCGGACCATCCGGAAGAGCATCAGTGCCGGCCACGGCCAATTGCTGGACGTAATCGCCACCAGTTTGGTAGGGCATTTCCCAAGCAATTTGGGGCAATTCCATTTTAGCCAACCAGCGCTTATTATCAGGTCGAATCACGCGGTGATTCACGATATGAAGCAAATGACCAATTCCCTCCGTATCCCATCCATAACGAATAGGGGTTCCCAACGTGACAACATCGACCGACGCCCCATCCAATACCTTCCGATCCGTGGTCAGGCGGTACAATCGTTCAAGGTGTTCAACAGACCGGTTCTCGGAAGGACACGCTTGCCAATACTTGGCCAGAATTTCAAAAACACGACTCCTGACCTCAGATTCTCCACGGGTCATAATATTCGACAACAGGGCTAACACCTGACCGGCATGACCATGGCCAACTAAAAGGAGCCGATCTTCCGTTGAAAGGTGAAGCCCGGAACCCCAATCGTGAAGGTACGACAGCAGGTTCATCGAGGCTTCAACCCGGCCAACATGATGATTCAACGAAGACCAGACATACCGGGAACAAGGAATGAGTTGATGACTTCCTTGAATAAGTGCGTGCTCAAATTTCCGCACATACGAAGAAGGAAAATTTCCTGTTTCCTGGGCGAGAGCGTCCAAACTTTGCTGGGTTTGCTCATTGTTTGCCAAAGGAGGATGGATGGGATCATCCTGGCGACAAATACCGTTGGTTGCAGGGCGAAGGAGAGCCAGCAATGACTCTAAACCGGATATTCCTCTGGAATATCCCCGCTTTAAACCTCCGACCTCATCCAATCTGGCAACACCAAAAAGATCGATAAACGGATCGCCATTCAGGAAGAGGATGCCCTTCACCCGGGATGCGACCAATTGTTCGCCAACGCGAGCCATTCCTTGAACCCATTCCGGGGAATCAAGCGCGGCTTCTGGCTGAAAGGTCCGATAGCCCACCCGTGTTCCAGGGTCCGATTTTGAATAATTGGCATGTTGGAAATTATTATCGTGAGGCATTGGAAAACATCCGTGCGTGAGGCCGTACATTCATAATGGATACCCTATGCCCAGAGCAAGATAAGGCCCAGTATTCCTGATCTCTTGAAGGAAAGAAACTGATAGCGCTTTCAGTTGGTTGACCGCCTGAAAATCTGCATGATAAGTTCAGTTCCGGTCCCTCTCCTCAGCAGCGAGAAGAGGATTGATACAATAAAAAAGGGGTTCCCCCAATTTCATCTACATTTATTTGACGTGGAGCAGTGCAGAAATCATGAGTATACCCAGAATAAACCGCAGCCGGCAGAATGGGGGCACCCTCACCGGGCATTTTCTCATGGGGTGCAGTCTAGCCTGTCTTCTTTTAATCGGAGGAGTTCCTTCGATCGCTTCAGCGACGCAAGCTGAGCACATCATCCTTATTGTGTTGGAAGGGATCAAGTCTTCTTCCTCCAGGGTGGGCCACTCCAACCCTGGACTCGATTGGCTCAGGAAGGCGCCGCCACCTGGTCCGCTCAATCCATTACCCCACCCCTCACGGTTCCGGCCATGGCTTCCCTGCTGACCGGTCTTCAGTCGAGAAGCATCGGGTAACCGCCGAATGGGAAACATATGATTTTGCACGTTCATTTATGCGTTCACCCACGGTCTTTGATTACATGGATCTGGCTGGCGGAAAAGATACCGGCGTCTTTCTTATGGATGAACGCCTCTATCAATTGGTTCGACCTGAAATTTATGTCGACTCCCAAGTCTGTGGCTACTCCAAACCCCAATGCACGGCCGAGAGAGCGTCGGTATACATCAAAGACTTTTTAAATAAAGTCACCAGTGAGAAAGGCTATGGATTCCGGCTTTTTGGAGTGCCCAACCTTTTATTAGTACACCTGCCTACGGCGGTTAAGGTCGGGCGAAAATACGGGTGGAATTCCGAAAAATATTCTGCCGCCTTAATGTCAATCGACACCGCTGTGGAATCAACTCATTCAAACCTACAAGGAACTTGGGGTCTTGAACAAAACCATGGTGATTGTCACGGGTCTGAATAGCGGCCCCGTTCATACGGCTTCGGTAAAGGAAAAGAAACGTTTCTGCCAGATCCTGAAATCCGAGTTAGATCCTACGATTCCCTGGATAGCCTGGGGCGCGAACATTAAGGGGAAGCACCCCATCGCCCAACCAGTGTCCTTGCTGGATACAGGGGCGACCATCATGTATGCCCTCGGGTTAGAGACCCATACGGAATGGGACAGTCACGCAATTAATGAAATTTTCCAGACGGTCCCGGAACGACGCACCACAGACAATGAACCACAAAAAATCGTTAAACAAATGAATCAAACATCCACTTAATAGCGTCAATTCCTCCATGGCGTCTTCTGCTTACTCCTCTTTGGCCTTTCTCCTCTGATTGATCAACTCGGGACATGCAGCAGACCAACTCAATCCTTTGCTGCGAGAATTTACTATTACCGTGAATCCGAGTGCGCTTAACCCCCCGACATGGTGGCACGTACCCGGCATTACGCCGTTAATCTGGACAAAAGATCCCATCAGTAGTGATGCATATAAAACCATCGGAGGCCAAGGACCTGAACCTTAAGCCTGGAGAATATCGTTTTGGGACCTTTACGTTTGACTTTTTATTCAAAGTGACCTTATCCGGAACCTTGGAATTCTCCCCAACACTCGATCAATGTGTGGATGGACGAGGAACACAAGTTCTGACCATTCGTTGTAGCCATACCCAACCCTATCCCCAGGAACCGGACTATCCGAAGTAATCGGACGGGATAAAAAGGAAGATCATGTCGAATTCTGTGCAAGACTGGATTGATGCCCTAGAAGATGTGGATGATGCCACTCGCGAAGAAGCCGCTAAAGCCCTGGCCGAAAAGGGTGACCCGAAGACGTTAGAACCCCTATTGAACGCCCTTGAGGACGACTATTGGTCAGTCCGGTCTCACGTCGGATGGGCCTTGGCCAAAATTGGCGGAGAGAAGGCTGTTGAAGGCCTGATTACCCTCTTCAATGACAATATGATGGAAGTGCAATCTGAAGCCGTTCAGGCTATGGCTTCTATGGGGAAAGGCGTCATCCCGCCATTACTAACCTGCTTGAAAGACAAGCGGTGGCGGGTGCGGGAACAAGCGGCCAAAACCTTAGGAGAATTGCGTGACCCCCAGGCTGTTCAAGGATTGATGCTGGTGTGTCGCGACCGGGATGGTGCGGTCAAGAGTGCCGCAGCAGAAGCCCTAGGCAAAATTGGAGACGCACATGCCGTCCCAACGCTGATCAAATTATTTAAGGACACATCTAAGATCGTGCGGGAAACTGCAGGAACCGCTTTGATGTATATTGGGGAAAAATCGGTTGATGCCCTTCTGGAGTCCCTCAAAGATCCCCACTTCGTCGTGCGCTGTCACGCTGTTCGGACATTAGGGGGCATGACCACGGACTATCAAATGGGGCGGGTATGGGTACGGGAGGCTCGCGTCGTTGATGCCCTGATCGACATGGTAAAAGATCCGGATCGGGCTGTTCGCGAAGATGCCACGATCGCCTTGGGGAATATAGGGGACGCCCGTGCAGTGGATGCCCTTATGGAAGCCATGAAAGATGGTGCGGTCAAACGCCATGCGATTGCTTCCTTAGGCATGATCGGAGATCCGAGAGCCTATCCTCCTGTTCTGGACGCGTTAAAGGGCAAAGGCATTCATCAAGAAGGAAAACCGACCCCTGGCTGCATTATCAGCGAGGAACTCCTCATTAAAGAAGCGGCGGCGACAGCCCTCGGCCATTTCCGTCATCCCAAAGTCATTCCGGATTTAGTGCTCTTACTCAAAGACCTGGTCCTTCGAGATTATGCAGCCAATTCCCTGGTGTTGATAGGAGACGCGGCCATTGAGCCACTGGTGTGGTTTCTCCATGATCCGGAGCTATCGAAAGTCGAGAAAGAAAGTGAACGGGTTCTGGCGTTTGCCACCACTCGAATGACGTCGGCGGGTGCCCTGAAAAAAACCATCTTAGACACCCTGGATAAACTCGGGTGGCAACCATCAGAAGGCATCAGCAAGGAGACCAGGGAGATTGAATATACCGATACCTCGAATGTGTTAGGTGAGGGAGGGGAAGGCCGCTTTGGGAAGAGCGGCGACTTCGCCATGCCCGCCAAACCCCCGAAAATCGAACGGTAAGCCGCTCCATATCTCCCAGGTCGGAGCGGGTACGACACCCAGGTCGACGGAGGTCCTCGCCTCTGTTAGTCCCGCTGAAAATGCAAAATTCCCCAGCTCAGTGCCCGGCTTTTCCAGCTTTTACCCAATGCTGGAGTCCCACTTTCATATTGGCCAGATATTCTTCGGTACAGACGCGAATGAGTGTATGGTGTTGGGCCGCCAGCTCCTGAAGTACTCGCTCGTAATGAGCGGCAAGATTCGAGGTAAGGTCCTCAATTCGAATTTCTTTAACCCAATTTGGCCGCCAGGCTCCGATAGTATTGTCGACCCCAACAAATCCAAATGGATACGATCTAAAACCGGTTGGAGCCCATCAGGGGGATAGGCACTCTTCATGTGGTCCGGCGGACTCAAATGCCTGCAAAGCGGCGCCATCCTGGCCGCCTTTCCGTTTGTCTTCGTCATCATTATCCTCATCATCTCCCTCCCAGGATCCAGGACCGAGAAGAATTTTTCCGAATACTTGGACGAATCGTTGAGATGGTCTCGATACTTCATGCCATTCACGATTGCCGGGACGTGCGGGATAATCACATTTGGAGGTGGCCGTAATCGGACAAGCCCAGGTCATTGTCACCGGCGATGAAGATTTACTTGTATTAAATCCCTTTCGGGGCATTCCCATTAGAGACAGCCCATTTTTTGAAATGGGAAATCTCCGCGTCCTCAGCCTCCTAATAATCGACTCATGCATATTTCTTCTGGTCATCCTTATCATTCCATCTTACTCAAATCCTTTCAAGAAGTGGCGCGAAGGAGATCCCGGCAGAAGAGATCAATATTTACAGGATTGATTGTATAAAAAAAGATGTGCGATGAGATCTAATAAGGAGAGCGGAGTAGAGTTTCAAATTTATACCTGACAAAAATTTATTCCTCTTAGGTACGTTGGCTTTATACCCGTTTGGATAAATAACACTTCCAGAGGACAGTTTGCTGCCGTTTAATTCTGTAGGAAGATTTTTTCAAGGACTCCTCGTTTAAGGAGGGGATATCTAAATTCAAAAATAGTCATTTGCAATCTTCAGTAATAAGCTATTTTTTCACTCTGTCCTGTTTATCCAATTTTTCCTGGATAGTTGCAGCGGAAATTCCGTGAATGAACACCGACAAGATAATCGTTACAGCAGTAAGTTGCGTCAGGATCTGGGCATCGGCAAATTCCGTTTTGCTTAAAGCATAGGTAAGGTAAAATATCGAACCCACGCCACGGATTCCGTAAAATGACATTACAAATTTCTCGAAATTATTCAAATCCGATCGGGCAAGTGCCAGCCACCCACCAACAGGCCTGATAATCATAATGATAATCAGAGCGGTAATAAGTATTTGGCCATTAAGTAATTTCCCAATATTTGCAGCTGCATAAATTCCTATAATAACAAAAAGGAAAGCCACGAATATTCGTTCAATCTCTTCGGTAAAATCATGCAGGCTGTCCATGTGCATGATGTTTTTTTCGCTGTTGCTGAAGGCACATGCCGCAATAAATACCGCAATAAATCCGTAGCCGCCCAGAATTTCTGTCACCGCATACGGCATCAGTGTCAGGGCCAGAGACAATATCCCGCGACTGATTTTTGATTGCTGATTCTTCGAGGTCAAAGTGAATATGAGTTTGTACAGCAGCCAGCCAATAACCCATCCTAATATTACCCCGGCAATTATTTTGTACAGGAACTCCACTAAGAACCAATCAACGATCCAATTGGTGTAATCCAATCCTTTTGAAGCCATGAGAATGGCAAAATAAGTAAAAGGAAACGCAAGGCCGTCATTGAGCCCAGCTTCTGATGTTAAGGCAAGGCGGGTTTTAGAATGGTCATCCTGGCTGGGTCGGGTGGTTTGCAGATCGGAAGCAAGTACAGGATCCGTGGGCGAAATTAACGCACCGAAAAGTACGGCGGAGGCGGGAGCAAGTCCCAGAATCCACCAGCCCAACCAGGCGGAGGCAACGATAGTCACCGGCATTGTGATTAACAACAGCCAAAATGAATATTCCCAGCTCTTCCACGAGAACGGATTTGTAATTTTTAGTCCTGCGTTTGTAAGGGCAACAATGACTACAAACTCCGAAATTTTTTTTATGACATCGACATTATTCAGGGCGGCAATTGTTGAATAACGGTTTCCTACTAAGTAAATCCCAACACCGATGAGTAAATAAATAATCGGGGCAGTAATATTCCTGTTGCTTAAAATATTTGGTACGGTTGCGGCCAACAGTGTAATAATGCCAAGCACCAACAGATGAAAATTATAGGTATCAATTGTAAATTGGGAAATAAAATTCATAAATGGTCCGGCTTTAGACAACAATCACGTAAACATAATATATCAGCCAAACATAATGTGGAATTTTGACATTATTTTGGCCAGTGGCCGGATCAACATTCAATCTCCGGGCTTGAGTTCGAAATTTTCTTCAATTTTTTTGTTGAAAACAACGGCGAGCATTGAAGGTCAAAGGAACCAGGCTGCCTTTTGATACCGCCCTCGTCCCAACTGAAATCGAAGGACACATGATGGCCGAAATAGCAACCTAATAACACCCCTTCCTCTCAACCGATCTTTTGGCGAAACGGTTGAGGATCCTTTCCGCAGCCGTTTTTGTTTTTGAAACATTGCAATAAAAAAACTTTTTTTGACCTCGTCCATCCAGGGTTGCATTCCAAAAAAGGATATTCCATTCATGAAATTTCCCCTGGATTTTATTCCCTAAGCACGTTACCCTCTTATCCTAGATACCGTTTTCCCCATTCACTCCGATTAATGGACAGGATGCACAGGCCTGTTCTTGAAAAGGAGGTTTGTGCACGATGCACATAAAGACAGAGCTTTACCCCGAGGCCGTGGTGCTGCATCTCGAAGGCCGTTTTGATTTTCATGCGATGGACACGTTTCTGGCTGCCTTATCCCAAGCCGAGAAGGCCCATCACCCTCGACACATTATTCTGGACTTGCACCAGGTCACCTTTATTGACAGTATGGCGATAGGACGTCTGGTCGGAACCCAGCACCGGCTGCAGCGTGACGCGATTCGGTTCACTCTGGCCCGGCAAACCGGATACGTCGATACCGCCCTTAAGGAAATCAACCTCGAAGCCATGATTTCAACAGTGAGTTCCCTGGAAGATGGATTAGCGTTACCACCTTTAAAGGCTCAACCGGAAAGGAACGACCATGCCTGAACCTGACACGAATCTCCCGCACATCACCACGACTGAAACGTTGGTGAGATTTTATGTCCTCCTGGCCCAGTATATCGACCGATGCATGGATGATACGACCAAACGCTCACTCCCTGAGGGAGAATTCCAAAAACATCTGGCAGAGACTCGCACGCAGGTGACGGAGCTTCTCACGACGAATCGTGTCGTCAAGAACAAGGCGGAGGTGGAATTTCAACGAATCACCACACTGTGTGAACAATTTTTGAAAAGTCCGGCTGATCAGGCAATCAAAAATACCCTCAAACAGGAGCATGCCGTTCTGAGGATCAAAATGTTGGCCCTGAGCGACCTGTTAGCGGTGTTTCGGTCGGTATAGCATCTCCCCACTCACTGCACATGAGACCTCTTCCTTTTCCTCATTGACCCCCCAAAAAATCGTGTGGTAACGTCGACTTTCGGGTTTTCCCTAGTGGGAAGGGAGACCTGTGTTCCGAGAATGTTCATCCCAGTTTTCTCCACCTGGAATCGACCATGACCGACTCGGTCACTGAACATATTTCCGCTCTGGACGATGAGGATTGGGGGGTGCGCGAGGACGCGGCGGTCGCCCTCGGGCGTCTCGGCGATCCTCGTAGCGTTCAACCCTTGATTCGTGCGCTTCGAGACTCGGATCGGGCCGTGCGGGAAGCCGCAACCTCCGCTTTAAAGGCCCTGGGTGAGCCGGCTATTCTCTCGTTAGGATTTTGTCTCCAGGATACGAATTCTCAGGTGCAGGAATCCGCCGCATGTATCCTGGCCACCATCGCCAACGAGCAAGTCTTAGATCCCTTGTTGTCCGCAGCATTGAGTCCTAATTGGATTGTGCGCATGTCAGCGGCCAGGGGGCTAGGTCGCATTCAAAATCCTCAAGCCATTGATACCTTGATCTTGCTTCTCCAGGATAAAGTGCCGGGGGTGCGTGAAGAAGCCGGACGGGCCATTCAAGTCATCGGCGACGCCAGTGTTCCAAAGCTGTTGGAGACCCTGAATGATCAGAATTGGAGAATCCGGTTACGGGCAGTAGAAGCCTTAGCCCTCCTCAAGCCTCAGGAGGCGGTGGGACCATTGATGACTCTGGTTCTCAAGGATTCCGATACGGCCGTTCGCCAGGACGCCGTGCGTGCACTTGGACAGATCGGTGATCCCCGCGCAATTCCCCTATTGCTCTCATCGCTCGCTCTCAATACGCCATCCCTCAAACTACCTGCGATTGAAGCACTTGGCCAGATACGATCCACGGAAGCCATCCCCGCATTGATCGCGTTGGTCAATTCCCTGCCAACTGAAGCCTATGAGGATCGCATGGAAGGATGCACCGACCCTCAATATAAAGAAGACCTTCCTCCCCTGGAAGCCGCCATTAAGGCCTTGGCGAAGATTCGGGATCCTCAAGCTATCCCGACGCTCTATTCAAGCGCTCCACAGTACCCTTCTGCGCCCGGAAGCCGCGGAAGCCCTGGCGCAGTTTGGCCAAGCGGCGGTGAATCCGCTGCTAAAGCTCTTAAAAACGACTAAGAATGACAATCTCCGTCGTCATGTGTTGGAATCTCTTTCTCACCTCGGCTGGAGGCCGGGCCAAATACGCCTCTAACTGAAAGACCTGACGATGCCGAAAGAAACATTCGAAACGATCATCTCTGAGCTCGATCACGAAGAAGATTGGCGCCGTATGCGGGCCACCTCCACCTGCATGAAAGGTGGACCCAAGGCCATCGAAGCCATTATTCAGGCCATAACAACCGGCACGCCTCACTATAAAGTGGAGGCCGTGAAAATGTTAGCCCGTCTACGGGATCCACGAGCAGGCCAGGCCCTCGCTCGGTTGCTGAAAGATGAAGATGATCAGGTCCGACAGGCTGCCGTGGATGCCTTGGAGCACATGGCCGGCATTTTGGATGAAGTTACGGCGGCTGCACTCCTGGAGCATTTACGCGACGACACCCTCCAGGAAAAAGTGACGACCCTACTCGGTGTCATTCCCACGTCTATCGGCCCTTTGTCGGAACGGCTCAAGGATCCCGATCAAGCCATCCGTCTGCGAGCAGCCGAGATTCTCGCTCATCTTCTCGATCCCCGATCGGCGAATGCGTTCGTTGATGCCATGGCCGACCCCGATCTTCGTGACCTGGCGACCGATACCTTACGCAAATTAGGCGCGATCCGAGACCGTGTCGATCAATTAATGGACGACCTGCGGGCCGTGGAAGAATCCGAATTAAAGGAAGGGGTGCGGCAGGAAGCGGTCATTCAACTGCATCGTATCGGCCGACCCATCGTCGAAATTCTCATTGAATATCTGGAAGACGATGACTGGATCGTTCGGGAAGCCGCTGCTGACACTCTTGGCAAAATCGGCGATATACGGGCGGTGGAACCGCTTATGGTCCGACTCCGGTCGGATAAAGACACTGGGCGTGAAAGAACATGCGCTGAAATCCCTGGGGCTTATCGGCGATCCCCGGCCGGTGGAGTTGTTTGTTGAGGCCATTCCCATTCGCCCGCTTCGCGTTCTCGCCGTTGAAGCCCTGGAGAAAGTGAAAGATGTCGAAGTCCTGCGACCTCATATGGAACTATTTGCCCGATTAAAGACCGATCGGGATGGCCTGATTTCCTATAATTCCGGGGTTATCCTTGACAAACTGGAGGCCGCCGCTGCACAAATGGGCATTGATGAAGAAGCCTGGGCTGAAAAGGAGTAGAGACTCATGACGGAAAGTAACCCTGTGGATCCCTTGTTGTCGGCGCTTCGCGATGATAATGAAGCCCTTCGGAATCATGCCGCCTCCCGACTCGGAGAAGCTGGTTCGGAAGCGATTCCGAAGCTGATTAATATGTTTTTGGAAGACGATTGTGTGGTTCGTGAGGCGGCCACCAGCGCCTTGGTTCAAATTGGAGAACCGGCCGTTGACCCCCTGATTGAGGCATTGAAGGACGATGAGGAATGGTCCGTTCGGGAACAGGCGGCTTCCGCTCTCGGGAAACTCCGGGCGATCAAATCGGTGGAACCGTTAGTGCAGGCGCTTCGGCATGACAAGGATGGAGGGGTGCGCACCGCCGCCATTTGGGCGTTGGAACGGATTGGGCATCCTGATGCGGTTCCGGCCTTAGTGGATGCCTTGATGGACGCGACCCTCCGGGAGGATGCGGCGAGGGTCTTGAAAAAGCTGGGGGACTCCCGCGCCACCGATGCCTTGATGGAAGGGCTGAAAGCCTCGAACTGGATTGTACGCCGGCATGCGGCAGAAGCGCTGGGGAAAATTGGCGATCCTCAATGTCTGGACGCACTGATTCAGGCCCTGAGCGATGAAGACTGGCTTGTGCGCCGGAATGCTGCCGAATCACTGGCTCGATTCAAGGACGGCCGGGCCATCGATCCGTTGGTCCCGTTACTCGAAGATGAAAATGAAATGGTTCGCGACACTGCGGAAGGTGCCCTGGCAAGTTTGGGGTGGACACCCGGTTCACCCAATTCATAGTGATACAGAATGAGACAGAGTCTTCGCTTTTTTTAACTATAACGAAGGACACTAAACCATCATGGCAAATGAAGCACCCGCAAAACTCATTTCGATCGGGCCCAAGAGTGGCACGAAAAAGGATGGGTTTAATCTTGTGACCGAAAACGTGACCGCGATCAATCTTGAGACCAACCAAATCGAGGTCGAATTGTTGGCATATGATGGGAAAACCGTTCTCATGGATGTCGGTGAAGAAGCGATCGAAGACCTGCAAAAAATTAAAATCGGCGACGGCGCCACTCTTCGGGTCGTTGAAGAAAACGGGAAACGGATTGTTAAGAGTTTTCGCATCCGCTCTAAGGATCCCAACGTTCAAAGAGCCGATGCCGCGCTGCTGGACCTTACCGATACTCACTGGCTTAATCGGAAACACGCCATTGAAGTGCTCGGGGAACTTCGGATGGAAGCCGCCGTCAAACCGTTAGTGGAAATGCTGAATGACGAAGTAGGTGATGTCCGGCAGCGTGCCTATGAAGCCTTGATCAAAATAGGAGCCACCCTCCGTCACTGAAGTTGTGCCCCTCTTGGTCTCCGAAGAAGACGACCTTCGGCAATCGGCCACCGAAATACTCCGAAAGATCGGGAAACCGGCAGTGGAACCATTGGCCCTGGCTTTGGGGGAAGCTGATGAAAAGCTTCAAAAACGCATTATGAAGGTGTTGGACCGGATGGGCTATAAACGCAAATAGGGAATCGGCAGGGTACACCCAAAGCCATCGCTCGCTCACAAGACCCAGAAGACACAGGCTTCCCAACTAAGCTCAGACATAAGCAAAAACGTGTATTGCCATCTCTTAGCTTTTTGGGGAAGGACGGGTTCCCACAGTTTTTCGTCCCACCGAGAGATAATAAAATCCCTGATCCTCCATCCGTTGTCGGTTCATACACATTGCGAAGATCGATGAAAATCGGGGAAGTGACTGCAGCCCGAACCTGATCAAAATCAAGATTTCTGAACTGATTCCATTCCGTGACCAACACTACGGCATCTGCGCCTTTCATCGCATGATAGGCATCCTGACAGGGAACCATGTTAGGCAATACTTTCATGGATACCTCCAAGGCCTCCGGATCATAGGTCCGCACGGTCCCACCGGCTTTCATAACCTGCTCTGCAAGAAACAAGGCCGGTGAATCCCGAATATCGTCCGTGTTGGGTTTAAACGCTAAGCCTAATATGGCAATGGTTTTTCCCTGCAACTCCCCCACCGCTTCCCGGATTTTCTCCAGCATCCGAACCCGCTGCTCGTCGTTCACCTGTTTTGTGGCTTTGGCGATGGTCATTTCATAATCGGCTTCGTTTCCGATATTGATCAGTGCTGCGGTATCTTTTCCAAAACACGACCCTCCAAAGCCTGGACCCGCATGCAAAAATTTTGATCCGATCCGTTTGTCTAACCCCATTCCTTTAGCCACCATTTGCACATCGGCCCCAACCCGTTCGCAGAGATTGGCCATTTCATTAATAAATGAGATTTTCGTGGCTAAAAACACGTTCGAGGCATATTTGATCATTTCCGCGGTGGGAATATCCGTAATCACAATAGGCGTTTCAAGAATATACAGAGGGCGGTACAGGTCTTTCATAATGGCCACCGATTCCGGACTGTCGGCTCCAATGACCACGCGATTGGGCCTCATAAAGTCCTCAATGGCCGACCCTTCACGAAGAAATTCAGGATTCGAGACCACGCCAAAACTGCATGGAGTCGTTTGGTTCTCCTTAATTGTGGATCGGATGCGTTTTGCGGTTCCGACCGGCACGGTGGATTTGGTCACCACCACCTTATAGCCTGTCATCCGCGTTCCGACATCTTTAGCCACGATATCAATAAACGACAGATCAGCAGATCCGTCGGGCCGGGAAGGCGTTCCCACGGCAATAAAAATGACCAGGGCTTCATCGACGGCTTTGTGCAAATCGGTGGTAAAGCGAAGACGCCCGGCGTTGATATTTTTGGTCACAAGTTCGGAAAGGCCCGGCTCAAAAAATGGCACCTTGCCCTTTTCTAAAGCCGCAATCCGGTTTCGCATCCGTATCCATACACAGCACATTGATGCCAAATTCCGCAAAACAGGCCCCTGTGACCAATCCAACGTACCCGGTTCCTATCACACTGACATACATGAATTTATCCTCCTTGATCTCTATATAATGTACCCACTTTACTCGGTTTTACTCGGTTTAAATCTTATGAAACTTAAAAAAGAACGAAGGCATTATACCCTATCCGATGTTGCTTGACAGCCTCCAGGGTGCCCACTAGAATCAGTTCAAATTTTCCTACAGAGCGGGAATAGCTCAGTGGTAGAGCATCGCCTTGCCAAGGCGAGGGTCGGGGGTTCAAATCCCCTTTCCCGCTCCAATTCAAGCGCGTTTTTGCAGTTTCGTTACTACTCCTACTTCCTTACCCTTCACTTGCCGGGCGGCTGAGGTTCAACTTTTATATTCATCCCGTCTAGTGGTTCCCAAAGACCATCCTTTTGAGTTGGACTCGGGATTTTGACCAAAATTTCCAGGTCCTCATTCAAATCTTTGAGAAAATCTTTCATTTGCCCGACTGTCATAGATCTTTCCTTTCTATAAAAATTGTTGTTTCTTCCTGCCCCGTTGGCACTTCTATTCTTTCCTAATTCTACATTAAAGAATAGGTAGGCCATGACGGGTCTCATAAAAGAACTTTTTCCCTGCTTCCCGTACCGAGAGGAGGGACTATATCTTCCAGTCAATCAGTCACCATTATCACCCACCAAGGGGTGGATTCTTCTTTCATTTGTGAAAACTGTCGTGCAGTAAAGCTGCTGGGAACGCCCTCCAGCAGCGCCCCCCGCCGAATTTCCACATACCGGAACCGAGAAGGCATCTGAGAAGCTTCCTTCTTCGCAACTTCAAAAGGCATAGGATCTCGTAGGTCTGCCAATCGAGAAAGGTCTTTCCTCTCTCCGGTGGCCATGGAGGATAATTCTTCATACACCTTGTCAAAAATTTCAGGGAGACGGGCTTTGGTCAAAATCTCATTCACAGGACGGAATCGATCATCGGCTAACAACTGACTGAGCACCTCCCAAAAGACCTCATCATCTATGGCAGATAAGATTCCCACACAACTTTGTTGGGCCATAAACTTTAGCAGTATTAAAGGGCCAAGTATGTCAAATTTCCAATCGGGGAAGGTTAACGTGCGTCCCCTATGAGACACTTCCAAAACGGGTTCTCCTTCATATCGGCTCAGGCGATATTGCCCCCGGCTGGACTGAAGATGCCCCTGAATAATTTCGGGAGCCAACCGACGGGGTTCATAAGCGAAGGTGGGATTGGCCGGAGCATGGCAGGTACTGACGGTGTAACGGGACAACCGCCCTTTGACCTTCGAAAATGTTTCCAGGCTCATGCCTCCCCAAAATTTGAATCGTAATTCTTCGGGCGAGAACCGATGCAAATAGCGCTCGCGTTCCACGTTTTTGTGATAAACGCCGCCCACACGGGACCCCGGCATCAGCCGGTCAAAGGCATGCAAGGTCAGCGGGGTATGTTGAGTCTGTAAAAGGGGAACATAGTGATCCACCAATTCCTGTTCAAAGGATAAATCTCCGGCTCCGATATCTAATAGGGAGGGTGTCGACGTATGTCGTAACACGTCATACGGATTGGACGCCCCCCGAATAATTTCCTCACATCGGACCGCGGACAGCTCTTCCGGTTTTTCCACTCCTCCGGCTACAGCCAAAATTCCCCAAACCAAAAGCGCGCGGACCGCCTTGGATGGGGGAAACCCTGTGAGATCTTTTAAGACCCGGTTCCCTTCCTTGCTTCCGGTGGGTGTGGAGAGTTGTTGCAGGGCGTCAATCAACTGTCCGCGAAGGATGGGATCGAGAGAAGCCTCTTGAATATGTTGAATAAGGGCAGGAAGCGTGGTTTTAAGGGTTTCAGGAATCATCAATTTCCGACTGGCCTCCCAGTGGTGTGGATTGGATTCCCGGCTGGCCTTGATTCGCTCGCGAAATGCCGCGAACCCGAGTCTCTGATCATCCATGACGCTTTATCCCCTTTGACAAAATCTCAATCGAATTCTGCACGCACCTTAGCCGCTCTGAATCTTCCGAAACAACCGGATCGGCCCGGAGATATTGCTCACAGCGGATAACTATGCTACACCTTCTTTCGTCATGGCAGGTCTGAATTTTCTACATACGAAGTCATTGTTTCAGGCGATCATCGTGGGCCTTTTTTCTATGAGTGCAGGCACCGGCTGTACTGCATTACATGCCAAAACGACATTGGAAGTCGACCAGATATACGATGTCTCCCGGCAGCAACCCATCGCTTTCGAAGATCTGCTTCCCCGGTTATTAGCCGCCGATGTAATTTTTATCGGCGAAGAACACTACACGCCCTCACACCTTCAGGCCGCTCTACAAATCCTGAATGCCCTTCTTGCCCATGATCGCCATCCAGCGCTGGCCATGGAAATGTTTAGTTGGGATGGACAACACGGGTTGGACCGGTACATTCAAGAACCAGGATTCACCACACAACAATTGGTTGAGGAGTCGCAGTGGAACACCAATTGGGGAGGAGAGTTTGCCGATTATCAACCGTTGGCAACTTTTGCAAAATCCCATCGGCTTCGGATTTTGGGCCTTAATCCACCCCGCTCCGTCGTTCGGGTGGTCGCCACGAAGGGATTAACGGATGCCCGGCAGGATCCGGAAATGAGGAAATGGCCGATTGAAGATTTAGTGACCGATGATCCCGAGTACGAAAAACTGATTTTTGAACAAATTGAAGCCTGCCATCCCGGCTTGCCGGATCACGTGTATCGCCGGATCTTCGAAGCCTCGATCGTCAGGGACGAGGGCATGGCCCAAATCATTACCAATTACCTCCATGATAAATCCCCGACTGCCGGCCCGTTGGTGAGCTACACCGGAGGCGGCCATATCCAATTCAAATCCCCGTCCCCAAGCGAGTTGAGCGGAAACATCCGGGCGTCAAATCAGTCACGATCTATCTTGAGGCCTGGGACCCCTCCAAAGAAGAGGAAGTGCGTTCGGAATTGAAAACCGGCATTGCCGATTTTCTCTGGCTTACCCCGTTGGGCCCCAAAGGTCTTCAACCACGCTGCGGCTAACCATCGTCATCACTAACATTTGCTGCACATTTTAAGGAGGATATCATGGGCGACCCGATTATCATTGCGCAACATGCCCCTTACGTCTTAGATATGAAACCTGGCACCTATTATTGGTGCCGATGTGGCCGGTCAAAAACTCAGCCATTCTGCGATGGGTCCCACACCGGAACTGATTTTTCGCCCATCGAGATAGTCCTGAAAGAGAAGAAGAAGGTAGCCTGGTGCGGATGCAAACACAGTAAAAAATCCCCGTTTTGCGATGGCTCGCATTCCCGACTGGAATCCTAAAATGTGTCTCCGATTTGTTTTAATGAGGCCCTATCTAACCCTATCTAAAAAGATCAGTTTTTTCTCTACAGGGGGTCCCATGGTGACTTATTCCGCTCCGGTTGCATTTCGTTAATCTTTCAAGTTACGTATAATAATTTAGGTTTAAATATAAATTTTTTAATCCAACTCCTAACTTGCAACACGGAAATAAAATTTACTACAATTTCGCACAATAAATAATAGATGACCTGATATTGCTATCCAAACAAGTAGAAATGTGTAAAAACTTTTCCATTGTCCGAAAGTGAGGAATTTCGTATGAATCGGATTGTTGCCCTATTCAGTAGTCTCATGGTGTTCGCCGCAAACCCAGCCTTTGCCAATGAGCCTGGTGGAGGATATGAGGGTATCACGAGCCTATACTATGGGACTATTGCTGTGATCTTGGCGTATGGGGTGTACGACATTTTCTTCAAAAAATCCTAACTGCGTTCATTCCCCCAACCTCAAGTGCAATAAACACTCACACCCCTTCTTATAGGAGGAGGGGTGTGAAGTTTTCTTAGAGTCGACCCTCACATTTTATTGAGAATTGGTTCCAGCGTGTGCCAGACGTTCTGAGCCACAATGGTATATCCTTCTGCGGTGGGATGAACCCCATCCCCTTGGTTTAACCCTGGCTGTGCAGCCACTCCTTCCAGCAAAAATGGAATCAGTGGAATCTTAAATTCCTGGGCTAACCGTTTATACATTTCAAAAAACTCCCCCGTATACTCTTCCCCATAGTTGACCGGGATACGCATACCGGCCAGAATGACCCTCACCCCTTCTGCCTTCAACCGTTCAATGATGGTATGGAGATTTGTATACGTCTGTTGCAGGGGTAGCCCCCGGAGCCCATCATTGACACCCAATTCCAATATGACCACCGTTGGCTGACTTTTCAGAATCCACTCTATGCGTCGCACTCCACCGGCTGAGGTTTCGCCACTCACCCCGGCATTGATGACCTCATATTGCAACCCATTTTCTTGAATTTGCTTTGCCAGTTGAGCGGGGTAGGATTCGTCAGGTGCGACCCCAAATCCAGCCGTCAGGCTATCGCCAAAGGCCACAATTTTAGGGGTGGGTTCCTTTTTCATGACCAACGGCTTTGCTGAGGTGGAAGAGCCCGGGATTTGGGGCTGAGACACGAATGCATCCGGGTCGTTGTGTATCGGCTCGGAAATAACCGTCGACGGGTCTTCCCGAGCCTCACAACCCCACATTCCCAGACAGAAGAGCACGAGGGCTGATAAAATAATCATAACCTTGGTGGCTTGGTGAACGCTCTCAACCTTATTGGCATTCTCTCCAGTCTGAGCCCGTTTGTGAAATCGATGTAAATGATCCCTTATTGCCTCCACGTACATTACTCCCTTTGACTTCATCAACTCCTCAGCCCCTCATTTCCGTCAATCATCTCGGAATGCAGCTTCGCGCAGGCAATCAGTCTGTGAAGATTGTACAGGACATTTCCTTCGAGGTCTTCACCAACCAGGTGGTTGCCATTGTCGGTCCATCGGGAAGCGGCAAATCGACACTTCTGGGTCTGCTTGCAGGTCTTGATCGACCAACCCAGGGTTCCATCCGCATTGCCCAGACCGAGATCACAACCTTGACCGAAACCGAAATGGCCCACTTTCGCCGGCAACACATTGGCTACGTGTTTCAAGCCTTCCATCTCATTCCCACGTTGACGGCTCTCGAAAATGTGGCCCTCCCGTTGGAATTGCAAGGCATTTCTACCGGCGAATCCCGAGCCAGGACCCTCTTGCAATCCGTGGGACTGGATCATCGTCTCCACCATTATCCCATTCAACTCTCGGGAGGTGAACAACAACGCGTCGCCCTGGCTCGCGCCTTTATCATCAAGCCTCCTCTTCTGCTTGCGGACGAACCCACCGGCAACCTGGATAGTACCACCGGTGCGATGGTCATCGATCTGCTGTGGGAACTTCATCAGGAGCACGGCAGCACGCTTGTCCTGGTGACCCATGACCCGACATTGGCCGCTCGCGCACAACGTATTCTGACGTTGCGGGATGGTGCCATCGTCAGTGAGACGATTCCCCACTTGTCATCACCATCTTCCGGGACATGATACCCAGTATCCGTTAAACTAGCCGGGCGGGAAATTACCAGTAACTGGTCCCGTTTTTTGTTTTTGTTTCTCTGCATTGCGCTAGGTGTCGGCGCCATTGTGGCCGTTGATCTGTTTGCCGCTAATGTCGAACAGGTCATTTTGGGAGATGCTCGGGCCCTGTTAGGCGGCGATGTGGAATTATCCTGGCGGAGAGCCATCACCGACAAGAGCCGGGACGTGCTGAATTCCCTTTCTGACCGTGGCATGGTCGTATCTCACGCGACTGAACTCGCGGCAATGGCGACGGTAGAAAATCCTGATCACCAAACTCCCATCCCGGAAACAGCCTCACAATTGGTTGAACTCAAGGCCACGGATTCCGCCTATCCTCTGTACGGCCGATTGATTGTGGACCCTGACCAGCCGGTGGAACAACTGCTGGCTCCTCTTCCATCCGGTTGCCGCCGCTCGCCGTGTTTTGGGGCACTTGTCCAGGAATCTTTGCTGATCCGGCTTAATCTAACCGTGGGCCGTGAGCTACGAATCGGCCGGACCAACTTTCTCATCACTGCGGTGCTCAAGAAGGAACCGGATCGAATTGCCAATGGGTTTAGTTTGGGACCCAGAGTCATGATTTCGCGGGAAGCCCTTGAGGCAACCACGTTGGTGAAAACCGGAAGCCGGATTCAGGAACGATACCGTCTGAAAATTTCCGACTCGATCTCTCTTGAGCCATTGATGGGTGAGCTTCGCGGACGCCTCAGCCAGGAAGGTGCCCAGGTCAGCTCCTTTAGGGATGCCCAGCCACGACTCCGCCGGTTTCTCGACCAATTGAATCTCTATCTTGGCCTGATTGGATTAACGATCTTGTTGGTAGGGGGAATCGGTGTGGCCTGCACCATCCAGGGATTTATCACCCAAAAGATTCCCATTATCGCCACCTTGAAAACACTGGGGGCGGATTCGCCGCAAGTGATACGTCTCTATCTCACACAAAGCCTATTCCTGGGAGGAATCGGCAGCCTCCTTGGAGGAATACTCGGAGTGGCACTCCATCAGGGAATGCCACTGTTTCTTCAAGGAATTATTCCTGAAACCATGCCCATGAACCCCACGGTCGTTCCCATTCTGCGGGGAGTTGCGCTTGGCATATTAGCCACGGTCGCCTTTTCGCTGTGGCCGTTGTTGGCCATCCGCCATGTCTCTCCGGCTTTGGTGTTTCGTCAAGCCGTGGACCGGACTCAGGCCCTTGCCCAGAGCCAGTCCAGGGTATCCCGATGGGGTACCATGCTCAAAAATTGGTGGAATGATCGGACACGGGTCATCGTCGGTGTCATTATTGTGGGAGGGGTGACGGGTTTGGCCATGTGGCAAGCCCACTCACTGACTCTCGGCCTCTTTTTTTCCGGTGCGTGTGCATTGGCCGTTCTCCTTTTATTAGGAGGAACCGGCGTGTTATACCGGATTCTTGGTCATATTCAGTTTCCTCAACGGTATTTACTGCGACATACCGTAAATAATCTTCAACGACCAGGAAACTTTACGAAACCCATGACGTTGGCCATTGGGATTGGCGTTATGCTCATGACGACACTGACCATTGTGCAACGATCCCTGCTCGAATTGATTGGAAATCAAATCCCCTCAAACGCCCCCTCATTTTTTTTCATTGATATCCAGCCCGATCAACAACCACAGTTCATCCGTGTGCTGAAACAGCGTTTCCCTGCCTCCCCCTATGATCTGGTTCCGGTCGTGCGGTCCCGCCTGACAGCCATTAACGGAGAACCCATCAATCCTGAAGAGCATAAAGGCCAACGGAACGGATGGTATTTCACCAGAGAGTACGTCCTGACGACCTCTCAGGACCTCCCAAAAGATAACATCCTTACTCACGGGCTCTGGTGGAACGATACCAAGGATCACCCAGTCGGTGGTGACTCCCAAACCATAGGGGATCTTCCCTTGATCTCAGTAGAAGAAGAAGCCGCAAAAAATCTGGGGCTGACGCCGGGCTCAACCCTGACGTTGGATATTCAAGGGGTTCCGTTTGTGGCAAAGGTCAGCAGTCTCCGACAGGTCGACTGGAGCAGTTTTTCCATGAACTTTTTTATGATTGTTGAACCCGGCTCTTTTGACGGTGCCCCGTTAACCTACATCGCCACAACCAGAGTTCCGAAAACACTCGAAGTACCCCTACAACAAGCCATTGTGGCACTCATGCCTAATGTGACAGCGATTAACGTGGGAGATGTGCTCGATAATATTGCCCGGATATTTCGCCAATTGGCCATGGGCATTCAGGCACTGGCCCTGTTATGTCTGCTAACGGGAGCCGTGGTCATGATTGCGGCAATTTCCATCAACCGGTACCGTCGCCTGCATGAGTTGGCGATTTTGAAAGCCCTTGGAGGGAGTCGCAAACTCCTCCTGTTTTCACTCGGAATGGAATTCGGTCTCATTGGTGCCTTTGCGGGACTTGTGGGGCTAGGATTGGGGTGTCTTCTCTCCTGGTCTATCTTGCATTTCTTTTTTGACCTGACCTGGACGTTTGACCTTAGTGTATTGATCACGGGCTTGCTTCTTACGATTGTGCTGACCCTCATGACCGGCTTTCTCAGTACATACCGTTTGCTTGGCTGTCCTCCCTTGTCCGTCCTTCGCCAAGAATAGTGTCAACGGTCGCCGAGCAATGTCGCGAGTGGCATGCTCCTCACCCCGACTCTCTCACGTACAACCTTGCCACTCATAACACTTCCGGATCCTCGCTTCGTTCGGCCTTGGTGAACGGACCTTGTTGTACATCCCCCATCCTCTGTGTGCAATTCAACCCATCAGATCAAACCACTTGTAAAAAAAATTGGATTGGTCGACCAATCCAGATCCCTTTCACCAAAGCCGAATCCCAAAACATCACAGATCCTTCCTCAATTCTTTTACCTTGAATCTTCATATGATTTCTATCCAATTAGATTCAGACTGTATGCTGTTGGATAACAATCTGCGCCACAACTTAGGTCAGAAGCCTGCATCTCTTTAAAAAAACCCTCAAGCCGTTAATAAAAAAGTTGTACTTTTACATATATTTCAATGAGTTATATTAATTACTGCTCTTAACGAATTTTCATATCGATTTGGTACATTCTTTGCTCTCTAGATATAGCAAGCACGAACGATAAAGAAGAACCCATGGATGAGTTGATGATGAAGAGCGATCCCATACGTGAGCCGAACTTTATTGAATACATCCACCAGGAAGGTGGTTTCCGTATATAACTTAGGAGGAAATAAAGATGTCCAAAAAAAATATCTTGATTATTGATGATGATGAGATGAGTCGCGGATTGCTCCGGATGGTCCTGGAATATGATGGATGCCAGTGTGTGGAGGCGGAAAATGGGGCAAGAGGGTTGTCTATTCTTGAATCGCAATCAATTGATGTCATGATTCTTGATAATGTCATGCCCGTCATGAACGGCATGGAGTTGTTGAACCGGTTACGGAATTTAACACAAAAACGGCCTGTTCCCGTGATTATGTTAACCGGGATTCCTCAATGAGGATATTCGCGAAAAAGCCACCTGCTTAGGGGTCTATGCGATTATTGAAAAGCCGTATGATTTCGGTGAGTTGCGGTCCATGATCGCTCAACTATGTCCTGCTTCGGCGCCACCCCTTTCTCCAACTCTCTGTATGGTTAACGGATCCAATCAGGTAGGTATTCCGCCCTTGATGTGAGAGGCGGATACAGGAACCAGAAATTCACTCAATACTCAATGGTGGAGTCGTAGTTATTTTCCAAACAATTGTCTCAGTACCTCCTCTCCGTCTTTTAAGAGTTGCTGTAATTCCTGTTCATCGCCTTGCAAGACTTTCTCAAGCCTTCGCTCCATGTCCTTTTTTAACTGGGCTCCCAGGGATTTCGTATCCAATTGCAGCAGCGGTTCATTGATCGTTCCTTGCACATCAAAAGGAAGAACGACCTGACCATTCTGTCGCACGACTTTAGCAAGCGGAAACCGTCGAATGATCTGGTCGCCGATGGCCGGTGAGACAGCAAGATTCCCCTGGAACTTCACCGCCTGATCGAATCCGATTTTTCCCTCCCCTCCCATCGTGAAATCCGGTGCATCCACTGTGAATTGGCGAATGATCAGTTCTGTCTCTTTCAAATCTGCTTTGGCGTCGATGAGAGAAAATTCCGTGGCTCTGCCGGATTTTCCCTTTGGTCCTGATAGCTGAAGGGCATCTTCTACTGCCTGCACAACATCAAATCCGACCAATTGCCCATTTTGAATCTTTACTCGGACTGGTCCGTGCAATTGGGGATGTCCCGACGACGGCAATGATCCTTCGACGCTCCACTGCATTTCTCCAGTTCCGGTCAAGCGAAGTGAAGAAGAACGAACCGCTTTCATAAGAGGTTCAACGGCAAAATGCGTGAGATTCCCCTGAAATGACAACAGAGGGGCAGGGATGGTTCCATCCCATACCCCCTGCGCCTCAAGATTTCCCCTAAAGGCTTTGGCAGTGAATGATGCCAGGTTGACCCTGGCTCCTTCGATCACGGTCTCAAAACGGATCTGCTCCAATGAAAACGGATGCTGAACAGTAAGAGGCAAAGGAAAATCCTGAGTAAAGATGGCAGAAGACTCCCCAACAAGATGCAAACGTTCAGGCGAGCCCTTGCCTGAAAGATGAATAATAGATTCCCCAACTTGGAGATCAAGGTTAAGAGGATCAATTCGCACTCCAGAGGAGAGCGACAATCGCTCGTTGGTGAAAAGTGGTACCACCAGTTGAGCCTGAATGTGGTTCAATGCGACAGGTTTGGCCAACTGGAGATCCATAGGAATATCATCCGTCGACACATGTGGTATCTGCACATCCAGTTCAAGCCTCCCAGCCATGACCTTGCCCTTAGCGGTTGCCTCGACCTTTCCTAACCTGCCAACCACATCAACCATTGAAACATCCAGAGTCGGCTGAAGCGGGCCAAATCGCCCGTTTACCTCCAGGGAAAGTCGAGAGGGCATCACCATGCCCTTGATCTGAATGCTCGCCGTCTCCCCAATTTGAACGGAATTCGTCACTAATTCCAGGTTATCCAGCTGGTAGGAACGGGATTGTCCTTGGAAACGATCCTCATACTGCAGAGTTGCTCCGGTCATAGAGAGCCGTTCCACCGCGAATACGCCCAACAAAGACTTGAGAGAACCTCGGGTATTCGAAGGCGCTTTCCCAGGCGATTGGAGAGAGGGATCCTTTCCGATGGTGGCCGTATTCAACGAACCATCCTGGGTTCGAATAAGATGCATCGTTGGATCATGTACGAGAACATGGTCCACCTGTATACGACGGTGCAGCAGGGGCGCCCACTGAACCACCACCTGGGCGGAAGGAATCGTCACAAAAGGAAGAGGACTGAACGCCGGATCATCGGCAATCGTCGATCCCCTGCACTCGAATGCCTAGTTTGGGAAAGATGGTGAGGCGGGCGTCCTCAACATCAACCGGTCGATGAAGTGCCTGTTCCAGAACAGGCATCCACCGGTCCCGGTACCGATTGACATCCAGCAAAACCGGAAGAAAAAAAATAAGGACAAGAACAAAGCCGATGACAAGGGCAAGACCTACCATGATGTTACGCTTCACAATCGCGGGCTTCCTCATTGATCCAGTGATTGAGCCATTTTACCATGCTCCATTTCTCGACGTAGAAAACGATTTTAGAGATATCGACACCTCCAAGCCTATCAGGTATCTTCAATGGGGTAATCCTCACATAAAAGGAACTTTTTTTGTGGACACTGTGAGTGTACAGCCTTCCGCTCTTCCGATTCGTCATGTCGTGTTAGTCGATGCCTCAGGCTTCATTTTTCGGGCATTTCATGCCATACGGATTCTCACTCGCCCGGATGGCACTCCCGTCAATGCAGTCTATGGATACATCACGATGTTGATGAAACTGTTGGAGGATATGAAGCCCGATCATATTGCCGTCATATTTGACTCCGCACGAAAAACCTTTCGAAACGACCTGGCGCCCAGCTACAAGGCCAATCGCAGCGAACCTCCAGACGAACTGGTGCCCCAATTTTCTCTCGTTCGGGAGGCCACGCGGGCATTTAATTTTGATTGCATAGAGCTGAATGGCTTCGAAGCCGACGACCTGATCGCTACCTACACAAAACATGCGCTGGAAGCCGGCGCGGATGTCACCATCGTGTCGTCGGACAAAGACCTTATGCAATTAGTATCGAACCGGGTGAGTATGTTCGATTCCATCAAAAACCAAAGGATTGGCCCCGAGCAGGTTTTGGAAAAATTCGGCGTGCCTCCCGCGAAAGTTGTCGATGTGCAGGCATTGGCGGGAGATTCATCGGACAATGTTCCCGGTGTGCCGGGCATCGGCGTGAAAACGGCAGCGCAACTCATTCAAGAATATGGGGACTTGGACACGCTGCTGGCTCGAGCATCCGAAATCAAGCAGGTCAAACGACGGGAAAGTCTTGTCGAACATGCTGACCAGGCCCGATTATCCCGTGAATTGGTCCGCCTGCGATCCGATGTTCCGCTGCCATTTCCGCTTGACCAATTGGAACGACGTCAGCCCAACATGGAATTATTAACCAATTTTCTCCAGGAACAAGGCTTTAAGACGATTCTGGCTCGTATTCAAAGCCGGGTGAAGGGAGGAACCCAGGACCCTGGCCTCAATCCCGGTGGAAACACCGCAACGCCGGATTCACAATCAACAGAATCAGAGCCCGAAAAAAAATCGCCGGCATCCCAAGTTCAATACGAATTGATCCAAACCGTTTCGGCTCTTCAAAGCTGGGTGGATGAAGCCATAGGTCGCGGATTCGTCGCCGTTGACACCGAAACCACCTCGTTAGACCAAACCCGGGCAAAGCTGGTCGGCATTTCATTGAGCCTGGAACCCGGACGTGCCTGTTATGTCCCAGTCGCTCATGTGGCACCGGGCTCTGTTTCGAATCCGGATTTGTTATCCCACGACATGTCCGCCTCCGTTCCGGGCATCCCCGATCAAATTCCACTCCAGCGGGCACTCGACATCCTTAAACCTCTGCTGACCGACCCCGGAGTGCTCAAGATCGGGCACAATATTAAATACGACATCGTGGTCTTTCGCCGGTATGGGATCAATGTGTCCCCCGTGGACGATTCCATGTTGCTCTCTTACGTCTTAGAAGGGGGCCTGCACGGACATGGCATGGATGAGCTGGCAGAACGCATGTTGGGGCATACCACGATCACTTTTAAAGACGTCACGGGGGCTGGAAAATCTCAGATCACCTTCGATCAGGTTCCCTTGGATATCGCGCTGGATTACGCCGCGGAAGATGCCGAGGTCACCCTGCGCCTGCATCAGATCCTTAAACCCCGTCTTATCAGTGAACACATGACCACGGTGTATGAAACGCTTGAGCGTCATTTGATTCCCGTGCTGGCCACCATGGAGCAGACAGGCATCAAGGTCGATGTGTCCCAACTCAAGCAGGTCAGCCAGGATTTTTCCCGCCGCCTTCAGGAATTGGAACTGGAAATCCATCGCCTGGCCGGAAAACCGTTCAATGTCGGGTCCCCCAAACAGCTTGGGGAAGTGTTGTTTAACGACCTGGCCTTCGGAGGAGGGCAAAAAGGCAAAGCCGGCAGTTATGGAACCGGTGCCGATGTCCTCGAATCATTGGCGGCACAGGGACATGAGCTTCCCTCGCGGGTGCTGGAATGGCGACATTTGGAAAAACTCCGCAGCACATATGCCGATGCCTTGATTCAGCAGATCAACCCGGAAACGAACCGGGTTCACACCTCTTACGCCATGGCCTCGGCCGCCACGGGAAGACTGTCGTCCACCGATCCCAATCTCCAGAATATTCCCATTCGCACCGAAGAGGGCAGACGAATCCGGCGGGCCTTCGTGGCTGAACCCGGTTGGACACTTCTCTCCCTCGATTATTCCCAAATTGAACTTCGTTTGCTCGCCCATGTCGCCGATATTCCCGCGCTCAAAAAGGCTTTTTGGGAAGGTCAGGATATTCATGCCCTGACCGCGAGCCAGGTCTTTGGAATCCCCTTGGAACACATGGATGCGGCAATTCGACGAAAAGCCAAAGCGATTAATTTTGGGATTATATACGGGATCAGTCCATTCGGATTGGCCCGGCAATTAAGCGTGGAACAGGGAGAAGCCGCGGCTTACATCAAAACCTATTTCGAACAGTATCCCGGCATCCAGGATTACATGGAACGCACCAAACAGTTTTGCCGGCAATACGGGTACGTCCAGACTTTATTCGGTCGCCGATGCCACGTACCCGGCATTCACGATAAAAATCCCGCTCGACGGAATTTCTCTGAACGAGCCGCCATTAACGCGCCCCTACAAGGCACGGCCGCCGACATATTAAAGCGCGCCATGATCCGCGTGCCTGCGGCACTGGCACAGCATGGATTATTATCTCAGGCAAAAATGCTGTTGACTGTCCACGATGAGTTGCTATTCGAGGTAGAAGAAGCGGCTGTCGCCCAAACCACGGCCGTGATCAAGCAGGTGATGGAAGCCGCCACACTTCCGGCCCTGCAATTGTCTATCCCGCTCACGGTCGAAGCCGGACATGGTCCTTCCTGGGACGAGGCACATTGAGGGAGAAGGGAAACGTGAAACGTAAGGAATAAAGCGGCTGGAGGATTTTTCGTCTCACGTCTCACGTCTTTGTCGTTGATTCTCACGTTTCTGACGCCTGCCGCTCGGCCCCATGGGCGAACGCTCTTATCAATCGGCGGGCCTTGTCTGAGCGCAGCGAGTTGGCCCGCCCACCCCTGGCCCGCGTTTGCCCAACCAATGAGGGCGGGCGGGGCGTTACTGGTTTTGGGTCCTTTTGCCGCCACAAAATGACCTCGGCAGCCGGGCCGAAACCCGGCATCTTTATAATCCTAGAATTAAGAGTTGGATCAGGAACGTCTGCACAAACTCTTCCCGCTTCACGTCATCAAGACGATAAGGAGGATCTCTTCGCCTCACTCCTTACTTTTCACTTCTCCCGCGCGGGTTCACTTTTCAGGAATGACGGTATATACTTTTGGTAATACCTAAAAGGAGGCCGAGAGATGAGTAAAGTGTTATCCCTGAAACTCGACGAAAACGCCTACCAAGAAACTGAAGCCATTCGAAAACGTTTGAACATGCCTCGAAACCTGTATATCAGAAAAGCTCTGGCTCACTTCAACGCCCTCTACACGAGAAAAGCGTTGGCCCAGGACTATCAAAAAACCTCCCAGCATGTATCCGCCGCACATCTCGCCTATTTGAAAGAAACTGAACTTCTAGACGATCTGCCCGGCGACCTATGACGCCCCGGTATGGCCATGTGTATTTGGCGGACCTGAATCCACGATTTGGAACCGAACCCGGAAAGGTTCGACCGGTTGTCGTCGTTCAAACTGATGCCTTGAATCCCTATCACCTTTCCACGCTCATTTGTCCTTTGACCACTCAAGTGATTGATGTCCAAACTCCCCTTCGAGTATCAATTCCTCAGGGGGTCTCAGGACTGACCGCCATCTCTGACATTTTAGTGGATCAAATCAAGGCTATTGATAATCAACGCTTTCGCAAAGAACTCGGTGCGTTACCGGATCCCTATCTTGCAGAGCTTCGGAAAAAACTATTGCAAATCTTAGATTTTGTCGAAGAAAGTCTCTCTTTGGCAGCGCCCACTTGAGTCATGTCCCTATCGGATTTAGGAGATCTATTAAATCTTTTACCCTCTGGAACGTTGCAC
Source organism: uncultured Nitrospirales bacterium (assembly GCA_963785905.1). Taxonomy (GTDB): domain Bacteria; phylum Nitrospirota; class Nitrospiria; order Nitrospirales; family UBA8639; genus Nitrospira_E. The sequence goes on along the minus strand of CAWAXJ010000058.1, from coordinate 64,746 downwards.
TGACGAAGGAGTTGTATGGAAATACCGACATATAAAGAACTGTTGAAACTTATGTGGTTTCTGGTTTGGCGGCATGTGGTGATTCTGATGTTTGTCAGTATGACAGTTGGGTGGGGGATCCCCGTGATCCTGAATAGTACCGTGCCTGAGAACTCCCAATATCTATTAGAAATCTGTATATATGGCGTATTATTCTTTGGCATTACGCCATTCATTTTGAAGACCCTGTTTCAAAAACAATTTCAAGGATTTCAAATAATTTTCCAACGCGAAACCGACGCAGCACCACTCTCCCAGCCATAATGATTCTTCAAAAAAGCTCTTGAGATTCCCATGAAAATCGCCACCTGGAATGTCAATTCCATTAAAATGCGAATTCCCCATTTAATGGAATGGGTCAAACAGGCCAATCCAGACATTGTTTTGTTGCAAGAACTCAAAACCACGGAGGACCAGTTCCCCAGAATGGCAATCGAGGAGCTTGGATATAATATGGCGATGGTCGGGCAAAAAACGTACAATGGAGTGGCGATCCTTTCGAAAGCTCCCATTGAGGTGGAACATACCGCACTTCCGGGAAATCTCGCTGACGAACATGCCCGCTACGTAGAAGCCGTGATCGGAAACGTCCGGGTAGCCTCGATCTATTTACCAAATGGGAATCCCGTGGAGACGGAAAAATTTCCGTATAAACTCGCCTGGTTGGACCGGCTCATCACTCATGCGCAGTCACTCCTCGCCCTGGAAGAGGCTGTGGTATTGGGGGGTGACTTTAACGTCTGTCCCACCGACCATGACGTCTACGATCCATTGGGATTTGCCGACGACGCTCTCTGCCGTCCGGAGTCCCGTGCCCGCTTTCGCGCCCTCTGCCATCTCGGGTACACCGATGCGCTTCGGGCCTTGCACCCCGAGATCGGCCTTTACACCTATTGGGATTATCAGGCCGGCCGATGGAATCGCGACGAAGGGCTGCGCATCGACCATATCCTGCTCTCTCCACAAGCAGCAGACAGGTTAATCGCATCAGATGTGGATCGAGGACCCCGAGGGATGGACAAACCTTCGGATCACACTCCCGTCTGGTGTGAACTGTCCCCTTCGTAATCGCGACGTTTGAGGGGGCTAATGGGTTAAATCAATCCCTGCAAGCCTCAATGGTTTCCATTCACCACTATCTTCCTTTAATAATAAAAACCACTTGTCGTTATCTCCAAACCTGAAAAGAAAACTGTCAAGACAATTTTTTGGGGATTCCTTACTAAAATTCACGGCACCCGATTGGCAAATAAGGAAAAATCTTCTATTCTGTAACACTTTTGCAAACTCAGAACCCAAACCGTGTATTGACTATGATTTGTTGAAAAATCTCTGCTCCCTGACGAACTTTCATCACACATGGACTCCATTAAATTCGGGACATCAGGGTGGCGAGCTATCGTTGCCGAAGACTTTACGGTCCGGAACATTCGGATCGTGTGCCAGGGTATCGCTCAATATCTGCGCCAACAAAAGCTGGGGCAACAAGGCATTCTGATCGGGTATGACGCACGATTTTTAGGGGAGCATTTTGCCAAAATCGCTGCTGAAGTCATGGCGGCCCATGGCATCCCTTGTCTCATTTGCGACCGGGATACCCCGACTCCGACCCTCTCCTACCAGGTGATGAGTCACAAACTGGCAGGCGGTATTAACATCTCAGCCAGTCACCACTCTCCTGAATGGAATGGGATCAAATTTACACCCGATTGGGGAGGGCCGGCCCTGCCTGAAACAACCAAAGCCATTGAATTGCGCATTCTTCCTCTGTTGCATGGTGAATACATTAAATGGTTCCCCTGGGAACGCGCCAAAAACGAAGGTCTCGTGCGGTATTTCGATCCGCAACCCGACTATCTCAAAGCCCTGGAACAGCATGTGGATTGTGACCGCATTCGGAACGGGCGGATTCGGATTATTTTTGATCCCCTTTTTGGCACGACCAGAAATTATCTGGATGAATTTCTCCGGCAAGCCGGTGCAAAAATGGCTGTCTTACATCATTGGCGGGATCCCTATTTTGGAGGCTTTCGACCGGAACCGACTGACGAGACGCTTCAGGACCTGAAAGATACCGTCCGGCGCGAAGGCGCACATCTCGGGCTGGCCACCGATGGAGGAGGAGATAGGTTTGGCATCGTGGATTCCGACGGCACCTTTATTCAAGCCAACTATATATTGGCCGTCTTGTTGGATTATCTCATTCGCAGCCGGCAATGGACGGGTGGAGTCGCACGTTCCGTTGCCACCACACATCTCATTGATGCCGTGGCGGTACATCATGGACTAACCGTCCACGAAACCCCGGTCGGCTTCAAATACATAGGTGAATTACTCGCCAAGGGAGAAGTTGTCTTTGGCGGGGAAGAAAGCGCCGGGATGTCCATTAAGGGCCACGTGCCGGAAAAAGACGGCATGTTAGCCGGAGCGTTGGTCGCGGAGATGGTCGCATTTACCGGAAAAACCATTCAGGATTTACTGAAAGATCTCTTTGAGAGGGTTGGGGCCGCCTTCTCCAAACGAGAAGACCTTGCAAGCAATGAACAAGTCCGGACGAAGATTAATCAGGTCCTTGAACGACCGCCTTCTGCCTTTGCGGGTGTGGAAGTCCTACATGTGAACAAAATGGATGGCTGCAAACTGATCCTGCCCGAGGGTGCCTGGTATCTCATTCGATTATCCGGAACCGAACCGATTGTTCGATGCTACGGCGAAGCCAAAACCCCTGGGCGGCTCGCCGAGATCATGAATGCCGGCAGAGAATTGCTCCACTTCCCGCCCATGTAATAAGTAGGACAGAGCGGACTAACGTTATCCAGTTATTTCCCACTTTCCCCTTTGTCTCACCCGATTAATCTTATTCACGTCAAGAGCATTTCCCGACTCCTTAGGCGTTCAAATTTTGCAAAAAACTTGAATTGTTCCTGATCAAATATCAAAAAAGTCTATCGTTCCATGACAATACATATAGATAGAGCCAGGATTTTTGGGAATTTTACAAATATGTGATTTTAAAAAGGCGGGGAAGAGGGTAAGAAAAAAGGCATGTGCGAGTGGACTGAACGTCCACCCGCACATCTAGGGTTCCCATCGTTTTTCTGCTTTAGACAGTGGTAAGCGCTATAGCTTTTTCGGCCTTTTTAGCAGCGGCCTTGGCATTCCTGGCCAGGCGTTTTTCTTCGATTTTATCAAGTTCATGCTCTGCCGCCTGAAAGGCGGCTCTGATGGCTTCTTCGAAGGTTTTGGATTCTTTTCTGGCCGTCACTGTTCGACGACCGGGAAGAGTCATCACGACCAGTGCTTCCGCGTTATCGGCACCTTTTTTATGGTGGGCATTCTTGGTGAGCGTGACACGGGCATGAATGATGCGAATGGTATCCGTTTGCAACGCCTCAGTCCGTCGCTCAATTTCCGCTTTCCACCGAGGAGTCATGCCAACATTCCGGCTTTCAATTTTTACATCCAGCGTTTGTTCAGCCATAGACACTCCTTTTTTCGCAATTCGTTAAATCATTCGTTAAATCTGTGAAGATCACCAATACATTCCCGCCAATTGTTAAGTGAAAATTCTGCCGAAAATGATTTTGTTCTTTCCGTCTTCTACAGTGTAAAAATTTCTCTCCGTTCAGTCAAAGGCTTAATGACCTCCGCTGTAATTTTTTTTACCCCTGGTAGACTGGTAAAGTATAATAGACGGAGCTGAAGCCACATGGGCATACCTCCGTCTCCCATCATAGGAGGATTAGACTATGGATATTAATAGGAGGAATCTTATGAAAGTCGGCATGGCATTGGGTTTCGGAGTCCTGGCCAAATCTCTCAGCGTGTCATTGGCTGCTCCCAATCCCCCAAGCGGGGCGACGGACATCACGAAAATCACCAAAACAGACGAGGAGTGGAAGGCGCTCTTAACCCCCATGCAATATCAGGTGTTACGAAAGGAAGGCACGGAACCGCCCTTCACCAATGAATATCACCAAAGTAAAGCAAAAGGCATTTTTCAATGTGCGGGATGTGAGTTGCCGCTCTTTTCTTCTGACACCAAATTCGACAGCGGAACCGGTTGGCCCAGTTTTTGGCAGCCGATTTCGGAGAAGGTCGTTGAAACCCGAACCGATTGGAAATTGATTTATCCGCGCACCGAAGTCCATTGCGCCCGATGCGGCGGCCACCAAGGACACATCTTTGACGACGGCCCCCAGCCGACTGGGTTACGGTATTGTATTAATTCGGCGGCGTTGAAGTTTGTTCCGGCGTAGCAAAACGCCGATGCACTAACTGCTCCACTGCTGAAAAATGCCGCTCCGGCAGATTGCGAAACCGTTTTCGGCAGTCAGCAACCGCCTCTTCAACGGACGAATAGTGTTTGGAAGCAGGAAGTAAATTTTTTGAATACTCGCGTAACCGTCCTGCCACGACCTGCGTTAAGGAGACATCTCCGGCCAGCGACTGAGCCGCCGCTTCAATATTCCCCTGAAATTCGACCAGCGCTTGAAATCCAAGACCTTTCAAGCGCTGGGTAACGGTGCTGCGATCCCATTCTAAGGTCTTGGCCGTCGCCTGCATATCAAACCGATGTCGACGCAAACATTTCAATACCATACAATCCTCCAATCGGCCCAATTCCTCCTTACCTTGTCCCTCTCCCCCTACCAGTGGTGTCACCAGACTGGTGAGGTGCAAATCCGTTTCGGTAATGAGGGAACCGTTAGCCAATGCGACCGCCTGGGCAATGGTCTGCCGAAGTTCGCGAATATTGCCCGGCCACGGGTAAGCCATGATCGCATCCAGTGCTCCTTGCGTGAATTCCAAATCCATTCGATGTTGTTGCCCGGAAAAATGTTGCAGAAAAAATTGAGCCAACAGCAGGCGGTCTTCCTTCCCCCGCTGCCGGAGAGGAGGCAGGGTCAAGACAATGCTCCGTAAACGGTAATACAGATCTTCCCGATATCGGCCCGCCTCCACTTCGCTCTGAAGATCGCGATTCGTCGCGGCAATAATTCGCACATCCACATGGGTCATTCGACTTTCTCCAACACGGTGAAATGACCCGTCCTCCAAAAACCGCAACAATTTGGCTTGCAGTTCGAATGGAAGTTCGCCCACTTCATCCAAAAAGAGGGTTCCGCCATTTGCCGTTTCGATATACCCTTCACGGCCGACCGCTCCGGTAAAGGCTCCTTTCACATGGCCAAACAATTCCCCCTCAAATAACTCCGACCGGATGGCGGCGAGATTCACCGACACAAAGGGCCCTCCCTGACGGGGACTCAACGCGTGAGCCGCTTTGGCAAACACCTCTTTCCCCGTGCCTGTTTCTCCTAGCAGGAGAATGGGGCTCTGCGTGACCGCCGCTTTTTTAAGATCCTGAAAGACACGAAGGAGGGAAGAATCACGAGTGAGAATCTGAAGAGATGCACATTCTTGTAATAATGCCTGGCTGTCGCTGCGACCCGGCGCCAAAGGAATGGCCTTTGGGGATGCCGGCATTTGCTGACGGACATTCTTCAATTCCTTCTGCAACCGGTCAATCTGTCGCCGGGTCTCCTCAATCTCCGTTTGAGTCGTCTGCAATTGGCGAAATACACTTCCTTGCGTTGTTTGCAATCCCTCGATGACTGTCGCCGACTGCTTTGCGTGATCTTGCGCAACATACAGTTGGGTCTCAAGGTCCCGAACATGATTCTGCTTTTTCGCCAGCGCTGTTTCCAATTGCCTTAACTGCTGTCGCCCCTGGGTGATCCGCCGGTGAATGATTGACTGTGAAATGAACAGACGCCAAGCCATCGCTCCCCCGATCGTCATGCCCAAAGCCAATCCTATACTAGAAATCGGCCACATCCAACCCCGGCGAAGTCCCCAAAAAAGAGCAAACGCCGCAAGAAGAACACCTGCCAAACCCATCAGCCCAAGACGTGTCAGCGAAGTCTCATGAAGAAGGAACATGGCCAAGAGCATTCCGACACTGCCAGTGACAAGCAAGGCGACCAATAAGGGGGAGGTGGAGACCCAACCGTTGGTGAGCACGGCATTGGCCAATACGGCATGACCAAACTCTACCGGCACGGCGAATTCCCACGGGGTGGAAAGCGTTGGCTCCTTTGACACAAGAGAAAACAGGATCACCGCTTTCCCTCGAAAAACATTCGCTAATTGATCGCGATCTTGGCGCTGGATGATATTCCACACGTCAGCAAACGCATGGGTAGGAAACGGAGAATGGCTCCAGCGTCCAACATATCGTAGTTGATTGCCGGTGGCCCCCGAGTTGATAACCCTTGCGGTCTTCGAAACAAATGAAGGGATGGCCAGACCGATCGGCGGATGAGGGGAAGAAACTCCAGAAAGAGAAGCCGACCTCACACGTCGAAACACCCCATCCTCATCGGGTATCAAGGATTGCGTCCCTAAACCGGCTGCCCCTTCCGCTAAGATGGGAGGAACTGAATCGGGGTAGATCACAGACCCAACCCGTTTTGTCACTTCAGCCAATCGAACCAGCCCGGGCAACCCGCCACATTCGGAAGGGATAGATGCTGGGATATGAATGAAAGGAACGATGACAGTGGCTCCGGCTTCATGAAGGGCCAACAGTGTGGCCTCCAACACAGTAAAATTCCATCGTTCTTCTCCGCACAACGCCGGACTCGTATTCTCCACGACGGTCACCAACGTAATGGAAGGATCGACAGATGCAGGAGCCATGTGGGTCAGTTGCCAATCGGTCAACCATCGTTCTCCTTGAGGAACGATCTGCGAGAAACCAAATGCCGCCAGGGTGCTCAAAAGCGAAAGAGCTAAAGCCAAACTTAATGTTTTCGATCGATCCGTCATAGATGTCCTAGGCATGGAGGGTAAAGAACTACCCCCTTTCTACGTGAAGCCTGACTTGCAATTACAATCCCGGCACCATCGGCTGCTCAGGACATTCTTTCAACGCCAGGTGCCGGTCTGAGATAGAAAAATCTGATGAATTGGTCGCAAAGCTTCGAACCACCTGACAGGAAAAAGGATCTCCTTCTTTCGCCGTTTGAAGAAAATAATTTCGAATTGAATAATCTTCAGGAATTAGTCGATCAACCTCGCCGTCCGCATACCAGGCATGGAGTGCATGTTGAGCAGATCGGTCCCCCGCCCGGGCATGCTCAATGACCCATTCCAAAACCGGCGCGGTCGGAGTTACCTGATTCCAGGGTACCTCACCATTGATCAACTGTGTAGGCAAATGTGCGAAAGGAGCGTGGCGGTGAAGGTCCTGTCGAATCAGGTCAAAACCGGTTAACACCTCCTGCCGGTCATTGGGCGAAAAGAGATTCCGGTGAAGGCCTCGTCGGAGTTCCGCGAGCTGAGCCTTGGCCGTCTGCGTGACGGCGTCATCAAGCGACATGCGACTACTCCGAAACCACCACAACATGGCCAAGGACATGTTGCGATCCAGGCCACTACCATTGGCATACATCGAAGCTAATAGACTCTGAGCTTCGCTCGATCCGCCGTCCGCCGCCAGCCGAATCGGTCCGACCGCATCCCTGGACCGGTTCTGCGCACGAAGAACCACGCCTAAATGAAACCACGCGTCAACAAAACGAGGCTCTAACTCTACAGCACGTTGCAATGAAGCGACGGCCTGAGAGAGTTTTCCTTGTTCAGCGCGTGATTTCCCCATTGAGAAATAGAGGTGCGCCCACGCCGGCTGCAACCGGGCAGCGGTTTCCAGGGCAACGACTGCTTGATCCCATTGTCGCGTCGCCATCAAGGCCGAACCCAACTGAGACCATCCCTGAGCCCATGTCGGACGTTCGCCGGCCACTACACGAAATTCCCTGATGGCATCGTCCACATTTCCCATTGCCATCATGGCTACTCCCAAATTGTAATGGAGCCACACCCTATCTTGATCTTGCGGAACATACTCCTGGCGTAAAGCCTGACGCCAGATGGACGCCGCTTGCGCCCAATTTCCCATACGACTCCACGCCGCCCCAAGCAGCAACCGGGCTGAGGTTAACCGGGAATTTAAAGAGAGGGCCGTTTCCAGAGGCTTCACACTTGCAAACTCGTCTCCTTTGGCAAACAACGCCACGCCTAAATTGTAATGAGCCGACACGAGTTCCGGTTGGAGGCTCAACGCGTCACGAAAATGCCCGATTGCCTCCTGATATTTTTCCTCCTGCAACCGGAGCAGCCCCAAATTTGCGTGAACCTTGGGAAGATCAGGTTTCAAAGCCAGCGCCTGACGCCAGGCCTGTTCGGCCAGGACATATTCATGCGATTCATAGTAGGCCACTCCCAACGCTTCATAGACATTCGGCCAATGGGAAGCGTGGTGAAGCGTTTCGTGAAAACGGGACACAGCCGTCGCAGGATTCCCTGCCGCCAAATACCCCAATCCCAAGGCATAATGGGCTTCTGCAAAATCAGGCTGAATGCGAAGCGCCGCCTGCCATTGCTCCATGGCCTGCTCAAGCCGGCCATCATGCACCAGGGAGATGCCATAGTTATAGGAAACCAAGGATGACAAGTGATAGCGCAACGACGCTGTCTGAATATCCAAGCGTTCCGCTTGCGACCAGGCCGCAAGAGCCCCGGTTAAATCCCCCGTTTTAGCCAGGACCACCCCAAGATTATGGTAGGCATCGGCATAACCTGGCCGCTGTCGAGCGGCCTCCCGGAACTCATCAATGGCCACTTCCAATTCATTCGAGAGGAAAAAATCCACGCCAAGCCGAAGATGCTCATCCGCAGAATCAGAAGTGAGGGACGGAGCCTCATGGGAGGTATCGGACTCTTCTGCAGGGGAAGGGGAAAAGCTCAGAAGCCCAAGAAAAAGAGTTAGGCCACTGATGGCCCCACAGACCGTGAAACAGGCAGATACCCGTAGATTCATCACAGGGGAATCTCAGCACTTACAGACAGGGATAATCAACAGGACAGACGAACGCCCATTCATCACCATACTCAAATTCAATGTATAAAGAAACCAGTGGAAATGGAAGAGCAGAAGCCGGACTTTCAGGTCTTCATCGCCATCCCCTGATAAAAATATCCAAAAGGCTTGGGAACGCCGGAAAGATAAAAGGTATCGAGTGCGGTGACCGTCCAGCCATGCTCCTGAATCACCTGAGCCATCGGACGGTTTAAATGGCAGCCATCGCCAAGGTATTTCCAAACTGGCGTGAGACCATCCTGCCACCGGCGAACCGAACGATCCGGACTTTGCCCATGTTCCAAAAACAACTAATCGTCCTCCGGGTTTTAGGGCCCGAAGCAATTCTTGCAGAGCCTTCGAAACATGAGGAACACTGCATAGCGTCATGGTGCTGATAACCGTATCGAAGGAAGCAGAGGGAAATGGGAGCCATTCCGCAGAAGCAAGGGCAAGATGAACCGAAACCACCCCCTCCGCCAGAGACGAGCGGGCCAAATGGATCATTCCGGGATTGGGATCAATGGCTGTTAATGAATGAATATGGGACGGGTAGAATTTATAATTGGCTCCGGTCCCAAACCCGATTTCCAACACCACCCCAGACGCCTGCGAGAGCAACAACTGCCGCAAGGGGATAAACCCGGCTTGGCCCATGCTCCAATGGACCAGCCTGGGAAACACTAGCCGTGAATACCACCCCCGTTTCATTCCTCGCCTTCACCCGATTTTGAGATATTCACAAAGAATAAGATTTAGGAACCCTTACGCGGCTTTCTTTGACGTTCCGTTAACCCATGAGCTGGTTCACTATGGAAATTCGGAGGCGCTAAGACATGCGTAAGAGAGGATTGATTGGTGCCGAAGGCGGGACTTGAACCCGCATGGGTTTCCCCACACGCCCCTCAAACGTGCGTGTCTGCCATTCCACCACTTCGGCACGGATAAGCAGATTATGAAAGCTCTCGTTGTCCTTGTCAACGAGGAGAGAGAGGGGTAGAATCGCCTCCATTCGCTCATCATTTGGACGTTTCGAATTCTTGTTCCTCACCATGACCCGCTCCGCATCTTCGCCTGTACCACTGGCCCATTCTCAGCACTGGATCGGTGCCTTTTTTGACGTCGACAATACCTTGGTTCCCGGGGCTTCGATCGAAATTGGTTTTTTCCGGTATCTGTGGCAAGACGGCGTCGTGGGTTGGCCGGAATTGTGGCACAGCATGGAATATGCCATTCGGCAGATGCCGCCAATATCACTGAGTCCCCTCCGACGGAAAAAGCTATATCTGATGGGACATGATGTCTCCCTCATTGAGCAGATTGCGAGCGAGTACGTGGAGTTATATGTGGTTCCACGGGTCTCAACCCGGGCCTTAAGCCGTGTGTCCCGCCATCAGGATGCGGGACATGTCGTGGCATTAGTCAGCGGGTCCCCTGAATTTTTAGTGAGGCCCTTAGCGGCCAAGCTCGGGGTTTCGTTGGTGTTCGGCGCCAGACTGGAAGCCCAGGAAGGACTGTATACCGGGAACGTCTTTGCCCCGCTGCCATATGGTGAAGGGAAGAGTCGTCATGTGGAGCGGCTGGCCGGCCGTTTTAATCTGGACCTGAGCCGCAGCTATGCCTATGGCGATAGCCCGGGCGATTTTCACGCCCTGCAACTCGTTGGGCATCCCTTTGTGGTGAACCCCATTCGCGGCATGGCCCGTATTGCCCGCCGGCATGGATGGCCTATTACGCAATGGGCCTAGCCTGCCCTCACTTGTCCTCTCACCATACACTTTCAGTACAATGTCACCCGATGGGTACGCAAGGGTGGAACCTCCAATGACCACATCGCCATTCGTTAAACATCACCGAAATCTTTCATAGCATTCAAGGTGAATCGACCCGGGTCGGACAGCCGTGTGTGTTTGTCCGGTTAACAGGTTGTCCGCTCCGCTGCACCTGGTGCGACACCGAGTATGCGTTTTATGGGGGAACCACAATGCCGATGGAGGCCATTTTGGCCCAGGTGCAATCGTACGGTTGTCCCCTTGTCGAAGTGACCGGCGGAGAACCGTTGCTTCAACCCGGCTCTCTGGTATTGTTAACACAGTTGTGTGAGGCCGGATTTCAGGTCATGCTGGAAACCAGCGGGGCGTTTGATATTTCCAACGTGGATGCGCGGGTTTCCATTATTCTGGATGTAAAATGCCCCGGTAGCGGAATGACGGACCGCATGCGTTGGGATACCCTCACGCATCTGTCCGGAAAAGACGAAGTGAAGTTTGTCTTGAAAGACCGGCTTGATTATGAATGGGCGCGAGATATCGTGAAGCAATATGCGTTAGAGAAACGGTGTACCGTGCTTTTGAGTCCCGTATTTGGAGTACTCCACCTGCAATCCCTGGCTGAATGGATTCTCGAAGATCGACTGCCCGTTCGCTTTCAACTCCAAGTGCATAAGATGATCTGGGATCCTCAAACCCGCGGCGTGTAACCTGCCGGGGAAAAGAATCGTTTTACGGTTTGGACCATTTAATTTATTGAGGAGGCGTATGAATATTCATGTGAAGAGTGGTGAAGCCACCACTGCGACAACGGATGTGTTGGTATGTTTGGAGTATGAGCAGGAAAAAACCTGGAGCAAAGCGATCCGGCCGGTTGATCAAAAACTTAGCGGGCAATTGAGCGACTTACGCAAAAGTGGGGAATTTTCCGGCAAGCCGAATAACACGGCATTGCTCCATATCAATGGTAAACTGCCGACTAAACGCGTTCTGCTCGTCGGTCTCGGATCACGTGAGACGGTGACCTTGGAACGGATTCGCCAGGCCATGGGCACCGCTGCCAAACGCGCACGAAGCGTGAAAGCTAAAGGGATCGTCTGTGTGGTGCCGGATGTGCCGAAGGCCACCGGCCATCCAACTGCTGTCGCTCAGGCGATGGTGGAAGGAGTGATTTTGGGAGATTACCGGTTTAATGAATATCGCACCGACCGCTCAGATGACAGCCACACCTTGCAATCCTGCACGGTCCTCGCGACCTCCAGCTCCAGCTTGGATGAGATAAAAGAGGGCACCAACCGTGGACACATTCTGGGTGAAGCGACCTGTTTTGTCCGGGATTTGTGTAACCATCCTGCTAACGTGATGACACCTTCCCGCGTCGTCACGGAGGCTAAAAAAATTGCCAGGGAGTCCAAAGTCCGCCTCAAGGTGTTGGACCGTCGACAGCAGGAAAAACTTGGCATGGGTGGGTTGCTGGGGGTCTCACGAGGCAGTATCGAACCGCCGCAATTCATCATTCTGGAATATTCCGGGGGCCCTCGCACACAAAAGCCCATTGTGTTTGTCGGCAAGACGGTGACCTTCGATAGCGGTGGCATCTCCTTGAAACCTTCTGAAAACATGGAACAGATGAAGGCGGATATGACTGGCGGAGCCGAAGTATTGGCAACGATTCGAGCCGCCTCCCGCCTCCGGCTCCCGGTGAATGTCATCGGACTCTTGCCTGTGACGGAAAATATGCCGGGAGGACGGGCAACCAAACCCGGCGATATCCTGACCATGCTGTCCGGCAAAACGGTGGAAGTCCAAAATACCGATGCGGAAGGTCGATTGATTTTGGCTGACGGCTTGGCCTATGCCACACGACTCAAACCTGCCTGCGTGATTGACGTCGCCACCCTAACCGGCGCTGCGGTCGTCGCCTTGGGACAATTTGCTATTGGGATGTTGGGCAATGACGACACCTTAAAAACCGACCTGCGAAAGGCTGGAGAGCATGCCGGAGAACGCGTGTGGGAAATGCCTCTATGGGATGAATACTTCGAGCAATTAAAGAGCGACGTGGCCGATATGCGGAACATCGGGGGCCGGGGAGCCGGCATGATTACCGCCGGAATGTTTTTATCCAAATTCGTCGGAGATCATCCCTGGGTCCACTTGGACATTGCCAGCACCGACTGGAGTAGTGCGGAACGGGCTTGTATTCCCAAAGGACCGACGGGTATCGGAACTCGGTTGCTCATTCAGTATTTGCTGAATCATACCAACGCCTAGGCTGGTGCACATTCCATGCATGTTTCTGAACTCGTGGGGCAACTGTGTATGATCGGGTTCGAGGGAACGGAGATCACTCCTGACCTACGAGCCTGGATGCGGGAATATCAACCTGGAGGGATCATTCTCTTTTCCCGCAATTTAGTCGATCCTATACAAATTGCTCGCCTCACGAACGACCTACAAGCGCTAGCCAGTGACATTCCTCTACTCATTGCCATCGATCAGGAAGGCGGGCGGGTCTCCCGCCTACCTTCGGGCTTCACAATCTTTCCTCCGGCGGCAACCATCGCTCAACCGGGATCGACGGAACTGGCCTATCAAGCGGCGGCGGTGACAGCCAAGGAATTACGCGCTGTGGGGATTAACATGAATATGGCTCCCGTTCTGGATATCCATACGAATCCCTCCAATCCCATTATCGGGGATCGCGCGTTTGGGACGGAACCTGAACAGGTTTGCCTGATGGGAGCGGCCACAATTGCCGGCCTGCATGATCATCGGGTCTTGGCTTGTGGAAAACATTTTCCCGGACATGGGGATACCACTGCCGATTCACATGTGGAGCTGCCGGTAATCCACGCCACTCGTGAGCGGCTGAAAGACGTGGAACTCAGACCGTTTCAATACGCCATCGATCATGGCCTACAGGCCATGATGACGGCCCATGTTCACTACCCCGCCCTCGATCCGACGAATCCGGCGACACTTTCTCACACCATCTTAACTGGCATGTTACGGCAGAATATGAGATTTGCTGGTGTCATATTCAGCGACGACTTGGAGATGCGTGCGATTTTGGACCATTCGAACGTCGGCGAGGCAGCCGTGCGCTCTTTGCAGGCCGGGGTGGATATGTTGTTGGTATGCAAAACGCCTGCGCTCGAAACCACTACCATTGATGCCGTTCGTCGTGCCATTCATTCCCGTGAATTGGACCCGGCCAGCATTGCAGCAAGTTTAGCTCGCATCGCCTCCGTGAAACAGCGGTTTGTTTCTCCCTATCAACCTATCGACTCAACCACCATCCCTTACTCCGTGGGTATTTCTGCCCATCACGAAGTGTTGGCCCAGATACAAGAGCATAGTCGCCCCTGGGCCTGAACGTCAGGTGCCCATACGAATGGTCTTTAGGACCGCGAGCAAAAGACATTTTGTTGTTCGTGTTATCATGAACACATTGCTGGCCGCCCCTCCATTATTCCCGGGCTGATCGACGATCGAGGTAAAGTCTTGGCCACATTCTGGACATTTCCCTCATAGATTTGCTTAGCTATCAGACAGGCTGTCTGACCGATCACACCCATTCAATTTTTCGCAAGTTAATGACAAGATTTGAGGGATTCATTACGCGACCAAGGAGTACTGCCATGGCATTGAAAAAAGGGGACATTATCGACGAACGCAAGCGGCACCCGGATTCCTGCGGGTTGGTGGTCAAGGTGATGGGCGGAGGCAACGGGTTCGAAAAGATTCGGTGTTGCGGGCATGAATTGACTCTGGAGGACGTGGTCCCTTCATTCAATCAAGAGCGTGGCCGCCGGGCAGGACGCTTGGTGGTGGGGATGACTCTCGATGAGAAGAAAGTCACGACCCAGTCTTGTGGACTTCGCCTCATGGTGATGGCTGGAGGAGAAGGTTTTCAAGAAATTATCTGTTGCGGCCACTCATTTGGGGCGGGAGCGATGCTGGATTTACAATTCGGGCAGATGCGCTCAGAGGAGAAAGACCAGAGCCAGATGCCTAACACTCCACATCAAGGAACCGCATAAAAGGACATTCACGTTATGTTAGGGTGGACACCAGAATCGATCAAACAGTGGGTCCGGTGGATGCAGTACCTGGACCGTTGGGGTTATATCACGGCCTGCTTGAGTTTTCTCGTGGTAGGCATGTTGGTGTTCGGGTATAGCTGGGTGGCGTATGCTCAATCGGTCCAGGAAGCTTTTTTGCCAGCCACGATTACCTTATTGAATGATCTGTTATTCGTCATCATTCTTTTGGAATTGTTTCGCACGGTTTTAGGATTTTTACAATCCGACCGTATCCGACTCGAGCCGTTTCTTCATGTGGGAATCATTGCCTCTGTCCGAAGAATTCTCACAGCTGGTGCCGAATTTTCTCATCAAGACATCGTCCCCGAAGAAATTTTTCATCATTATCTTTTGGATATGACCCTGCACGTCCTCGTCATTTTAGTCTTAATGATTGCGTTATATCTCCATCGAAAATCCGATACTTCCATAGAACCCGTTTTCAATAAATAGTCCTGCGGTTTTTCCTGATTTTTTCTTTTTTTCTTCCATCTATTCTCTTGATTGTTGGCATGGGATCCCGATGGACATCTCCCAATTTTCCATCATGACACCTTGCGTCCCGCATGGGGCTATGGCACTATACTTTCCCCTTTACCCTGCAACCACTTGGGTTGGTCATCATGGAGTCTCTTCCTGAATTAGTCGGCACGGTCCATATTATTCTAGGCCCCTATCGTGGAAATCCCATTGCGTTGTACATGCGCCAGAATGGGTCCAACTGCCAAATTTCCCCTCGCATTTATCCTTGGAATCAAACGGTTGGGGTCGGGGATACTCCCAATCGAGCCGCCGCAGATTTTGAAGCCAAGTGGAAAGAAATGGAATTAACCGACGATTTGTATACCGGCCCTCACTGGGAAGGAGGTATTAAACCCGAAAAGCCGAAGCCCGTCCCACCGCCCAAATCTGCCGCTCCTTCAGCTAAAACTGACACCAATCAAGATACCCCTCCATCCGAATCAGCGAGAACTCCGGATACAACCCAACCAATTTCCAAAACCAAAAACCCTGCCCAGGAAGAATCTCCAGCCTCTTAACCTTCTTCAATTGCTGTTTGGTAAAGACTTGTAACGAACTGCCGGGAGTGGCAAAAATCGCCCTACGTTCGGCGAGTGGCAAATTGTCTTGCCGCTTTTATCAATGCGGAAAATACGCGCTTCTGAACAACGTTCTGCCGGTACAAATACTCCGGATGCCATTGAACGCCAAGCCAAAAGGGATGGGTAGAGGCTTCGATGGCTTCGATAACCCCATCTGGAGCTACGGCAGAGACCTGGAAAGACGCCGGAACAGATTTAACTGATTGGTGGTGGGAACTATTGACCTGAATACTTGGCATTTTGGCGATGCGCCGGAGCAGGCTGTTTGGTTCAATGCGAATAAGATGGGCTGTTTTGGTCGCAGATTTTGAGGGTCGATGTTGAATCTTCGTAGCCATTTGAGAAGGAATATCCTGAATCAAGGTTCCCCCTAATGCCACGTTCATGGATTGCATGCCGCCGCAAATGCCCAATGTTGGCAAGCCATGACGGAAAGCCAGTTTGGACAGGCCGAGCTCCAATTGGGCACGCTCTTCGCTCATTCGCCGAAAAGGATGCCGTTGGCGCTCCCCATACAACTCGGGGGCCAAATCTGATCCACTTCCCGTAACCAACAATCCATCTAACCGCTGTAAAAGAAATTCCTGTTTAGTCAGGCCCCGGACCAGTGGCAGAACTATTGGGATTCCCCCGGCGTCCTGGATTGCTTGAAGATATCTGGCCCGCAAGAAATAGGTGGGTTCTTTTCCCCCCATATCCTCGCGATTTCCAGGGTTGTAATCCGGTGTGATGCCGATGATAGGCTTGACCATGATGGTCGATTAATTCAGACGGGAATTCTACTTCATAGTCTCAAGCGCTTCATCCTCATACGCGGAGACCCCGAAGAACCGTACTGGTTCATTGCCCTTCAGATGGTCAGGAGTAATGACATAGGTGCCATAGAAACTGGGTTCCCATACGTCTTTCGCCGTTTCAAGGTCACCCCCCGTCAATCCATAGGTAAACGTTCCCACAATACCTCCCAACGCCGCATAGACCAGCTTTGCAGGGAAATACACCACGGTCAGCAGGGCACTTCCAATCCCAAGTGCCGCTTCATTGGTGGGGCTCTGTTCTTCTGGTTCCGCAGCCAGACTCACGCCAGGTGCCCCAATACCGACGAGCAGGGAAAAAGTCACTAGCACAAGAACGCCTGTTCCTTGTTTGAGGAAACTTCTTGAATAATTCTTGGGTTGCCGCATAACAAGTGCCCCTCCTTTTTTACTTTTGTGCAAACTGATAAATTTTCTTCCAACCTTCGCCTTCGAGATCTTTTAGTCTGGCTCAGGAATTATAGCAAATTCCATACCTGTATGGTGACTAATGACCCTCTACTTCTATCAGATCCAGCTCAACATAAATCTGCCGCTTGATCTCCTCGGCCTCCCGCTGGACCACCTCATCAGTTTCAGAAACAAGTGAGTCTCCAGGGACTTGAGTATTCTCTTGTGTGATACCCTGCTGTATGTAGGCCTGAAGCTTGTGAAAACACAAGAGTTGAACCAGTAAGTCTTGACTTTTTTCCAGATATTCTTTCCTATCCTCCGCAGGAACTTCGTTGAGGATGTTTTCCAACCATACCGGGTGGTGAAGAACTCCCTCCAACCGTGTGATTTGATTTTTCTTCATCACAACCTCGACTTGTACTCCGCCCTTCCAGCTGCGTTTTTTGACATTAAACACACAGTGTACTGAATCTGAGGCACCATCGACGGATTCAGGCCCATAAAACAACGTGATGCGAAAGAGGGGAATTTGAGGCGGGGAAAGCAATGACATATCGACTCTATTATAGATATTTTAACGGAATACCATACAAGAAATACCCGGAAATAAGGCCCGGTATTTGCGATCAAAGCCTACCGCATTTGGGTTGACACTCGTCAATCTTGAAAGATAGAGTCTTTTCAAGTGATTTTTTTTAAAGTGCGCTGAAAGAGAAAGGTTTTATTATGTTCGGAACCATGGGGTTCTCTGAACTGATGATCATTTTAGTGATCATCCTTATTATTTTCGGGGCAGGTCGACTCCCTCAAATTGGAGAAGGAGTCGGGAAGGCCTTAAAAGGCTTTAAAAAAGAGGTTGCGGACATTCCCCCTCCGGTGGATCCCAATGAACCTCAGCCTAACCCGCAGTCCGGGCCTCCCGTCAACACCGATCCAGCGCAGGCTCAATCCCCAAACCCAACTCCAGTCACAACTCCGACAAATAAACCCTTTCAGCCTGGCCCCGAGCAGACCCCGGGCACAACTGCTGCTCTACTTTACCAGGGAGCGGGACCTCAAGTCGTCCAGCAATCAAACAATCCACCCGGCGCTACCAGTTCACCTCCAGCCGCAACAGGTTTTGCTTCTCCCTCGCCCATGTCCATGGAGGATCGCCAGGCTCAACCCGTCCCTATGGCAACCAGACAATATCCTGCTCTCCCTCCTGGAGCACAAGCCAAGCCCGTCCTAAAGCGGCCTGCAGCGGTTGTGAATAAACAAGCCGTGGCCCGAGTCCAAGCCCAACAAGCCGCCATGAAAGCACAGGCGGCTTCCCATCAACCCGGAATGGCTTCCCGGGATATGCAGTCCTTGGGAGAGGGTCTGGGAAGTGCCGTGCGGACCTTCCGGGATGCCGCCGCAGATATTAAGAATTCTATCGACCCTCAAATGCGCACCATTCAAGCCGAGTTGGAATCTGCGGAAAAAGAGATGAAAGACTCAATCGAATTAGCCAAACAGCCACCCGCCCCAAAAGAACCTTCCGGAACTGCATAAGCGTTTCTTGCTACCGTTCTCCACCATTACTGTCTCAGCTATTGGGATCATTTGTTTATTTGGATTGACGGGGTGTGTCATTGAGTCCACACCCGATTCACCGGAAGAGGTCACCGAACGCCTTATTCCACTCCTGGAAGACTCTGAACCTGATATCAGACGAACTGCGGCCCTATCTCTTGGAAAAATTGGCGATCCACAGAGCATTCCAGCGCTTGTTGCTGCCTTGTCTGATCCCGATGACAAAGTACGGGAATGGAGTGCCTGGGCATTGGGAACAATGGCCGACTCCCTTTCCGAGCAGGCGCTGGTGGCTTTAGTCCGGCGCATAACGGATCCTTCTGATTCAGTTAAAAAGGCTGTAGTAGTAGCTCTGGGTCGGACCACTATTCCGGAAGAGTTAATGCAGGTATTAACAGAAGCCTACACCATTGCCACAATTCCCACCCAAAGGACCATTATCCAAGCCCTTTCTCACTTTGAATTTCCATCTTCATATCCACTGTTCCTCCAAGCCCTCCAAAGTCCCGATCACCTCACTCGTCAATCTGCCATAGCGGGACTTGGAGAATTGGGTGACCGCCGTGGGCTTCCGATCTTGCGCACCCACCTCCTTCAAGATACCAATGTGGGCGTACGATCGGAAGCCGCTTTTCGTTTAGGAAAATTGGGAAGCAGTGCTGATGTGCCTGCCCTGAGGCAAGCGATGGACACGGACCCGACTCCCACTGTGCATTTTTGGGCATCGTGGGCCCTTTTGCAAATTGGTCAGAATACGTAACCTCTCCCAAATTCAACAGGGGTTCCTTCCTTTTTTTCTCCAAACGAACTATCTCACATTGTAGTCCTGAATCTGAGATTTCCAGCCTGATTGAATAGTTGAGATAAAGTCATTACAATTCGCCTTCTTTTTCCCCTCATGAGGTAAAAAAAGAATGAAGAAACTTAGAATAGACATGATCCTTTGTCTCGTGACAATTCTCTCAACCATCAGTTGTTCCACAGCCCCGGTAAAGTGGTACAAACCAGGCACCTCACAAGCCACCTTTACCCGCGATAAGGCCGATTGTGAAGAAACCTTGCTCTCAACTGGAACTACTCAAAGGACCAAAGATATTTATACTTTAGAAGGGTGTATGGAGGCTAAGGGTTATATGGCTATTCCTGTTACTTCTCAATAACGAAGATCCTCATTAAGAAATCGTAGGAATCCTGGGGAGGGTACACTCGCGGGCTTTCGGTTGAAGAGGAAAAATGGCTAGTCCCTCAGAGGGGTGGACATGGTAACTATCTGGTCTCGTAATGTATGGCTCATGGATCAAAGGCGAGGAACTTTTTGAAAAAGTGCGCAAGAAAATGAAAAAAGTTCTTTTGGTAGATGATGACCTCAATGCTCGGGAAGCCCTTCGTCTCGTCCTGGAATCCCAGCAATTAGAATGTATCGAGGTCGGCAATGGGTCCGAGGCCATAGATTGGTTATCCACAAAAAAGGCTGATCTGATTATCTCCGACAATCAAATGCCTGTTCTGACTGGATTAGATTTTATTGACCAGATTCAACTGCGCGAGAAGATTTCTTTTCAAACTCCCATTATTTTATTAAGTGGTCATCTGGAAGAACACGATAAATATCGTGCGCGTCAGGCCGGAGTTTTTGCTATTTTGGATAAACCCTGCAATTTCAGCCAATTCCTTTCTATGGTCCAATTAGCTTTGGATCAATAAAATATTTAGTCTGCCATCCTCCTTCCCGTCAGAAAAGCTAGTCATTTCGCAGCATAACCCAATAAAAAATACGCGGCGTTCATTCTTTAGCGGTATTTACCCACCCACCACATTCTCGATATCTCTTCATCAGGGGCGATGGATTCATCACCCTATAAAGGCCACTCTCCGTCTTGGAAAAGGGAGTGATTCTAGAATGACAAAAACTCAGATCTTCATCTACAACAGAAGGAGTACTCTAATGCTAAAAATATTCAGCGGAATGATCATTGGGGCCATCATGACCATGATGCTCTTAGGCGGAGCCTCTGCTGCCGATCAGATTCTTGCAAATGCCAAAACTTTATATCTGGACCAGATCAACCGGCCAGATTTCACCACGACACTCTTACTTCTCGTCGTGTTAGGTTTTTTTCTGGCGTCTCTTACTGCATGGCCTACAAAACCAGTGATGGATACGAAATTAGTCATTAAAAAATTACGCCAGCATTGCTCCTAAACGAGGAGGACCCTTATGACCAAAATTAGAATGGAATGTTTATCAATAAGGAAAACTGCCCGGAGAAACTTGTTATTACCAAATGAGTCGTTAGGGATCGAATAGAAAAATATCGGGATAATCTAATTCCCTGACGACTGGGAATAAGGAATTTAAAAATCGCAAATCACTGAACTTCACCGCCATTGGCCTTAGGCACCCTTTTATGAATAAAGTCCTTTTCCCCCGGCATCGGGATTTCGAGATAAACATATTCAGAAACCTTGCAAGCGATTTCATCCCGCAGCAGCATTTCAACCATCTGCATCGATGATTTATTCACGAATGACATTAGCCACAATTAAAATGGAATTCTCTAATTCCAGCTTATACCCTGACCAATGACTCTGAAAAATTGTATTTCACTTCAATACCATCAAACCATTTTAAGTTTACTTACAACAGGTAACAATTTTCAGAACACAATTCAGTCAAGGCAGAAAGCATGATTGCCACAGGGAGCAGGGGCAGACCCTTCCCCTCTAAGAACAATTTGGCTGACTGCCTTCCTCACGTCTCACCTCACATGGCTATTCCCTAATCAGAATTTACTGTTTCAATCGCCAAATTTCTTTACCAACCTCATTGGTTCCTTACGACCATAAAGTTGGCAACAGATTCGCTCAAATTATTATGTTTGAAAGCTACGGTTCATCAGCCGTTCCAACTCGACCCAGTCCGGTGAGATAATGGGGCGTGGGGAGTCGCCAAAGATCCGCATTTTTTACTCCTTGCTCACTAATAACCAATCTTTGAAGAACGAACGCTCAAAGGACACTTCCGAACACCCCACCAAGTATTTCTCTCTTCGTTAATTGCCTAGATGGTCCTTTTCCAAGCCTGCCCTTCAAGATAGGACAAATACAAGACATACACAGGAACAGTGTTCCATAGATTCACATTATTTTTTTCTTTTCAATTCCACAAACTTTGTTATAATTGACTTCACAAAGAGATGATTAGACATTTTTATTCACTTACAATGAGGAGGACAGCATGGCAAAAAAACCATGGGTATTGATGTTAGCATTTTTTTTGGTCATGGGAATGTCAGGCATGGCGTTAGGGAATCCGCCAAACGATGGTCCAGGTTGCGGGTTAGGGAAATTAGCCTGGGCAGAAACCAAAGTGAGTAAAAACAATATTGCCCCTCAAGTCTTAATGGCCACAACCAATGGCACCTTTGGATCTCAAACGTTTGGAATCAGTTCGGGAACTTCCGGCTGCACCAATGATGGACAGGTCTGGGCATCAGAGAAGGTAAATGTCTTTACGGCTATTAACTTCGACAATTTGTCTCAAGAAATGGCTCAAGGACAAGGCGAACATCTCGCCTCATTGGCCACACTGATGGGTATTCCAGCTGACCAACATCAAGCATTCTTTGCCATGACTCAAGAGAAATACACCACTCTCGTTCAGACGGGAGAAACCTCTACGAAGGCGGTGATTACAGCCATTCACGATGCCATGGTGGACCATCCCGTTTTAGCGCAAGTCACAACATCCAAGTAAATTCTTTCAGGCTCCGGCTTCTCAAGCCGGAGCCTTTTTCTTTCCTTCCTGGCATGTGGTAAACATTTTTCTCATTTTCTTTGTGCTGCTGTTCTCTCCATTTGGGCTCAAAGCTCAAGAACTCCCCTCTCCCTATTTGGAAGAACTGATCCAGCAAGCCATTACCGAAAAACTCTACCAGGATCGTAACTGGCATTTGTTACTACATTATCGGAAAGATTTTTTTGGCGGCTACACCAGCGAGGTGGATGATCCAGGTTTTTTCCTGTCACCAAATGGAAAAACTGATCCAGTAGCTGAATTAGAAGCCACGCTAACATCTTTTTTTTCTGATTCATTAGTTGGGCGATCCAAACAGGCGGCGCAATGTGCCTTTGTTGCCCGATACCACTGGTTGAAAGAGAAATTACAGTTCCAGGAGTCCAAGCTTTTTCCACAGCCCTGCGAACGTTTTCACACTTGGCTCGCAGAGCTGAATCCCGCATCAATCTCACTGATTTTCCCTTCGGCCTATATGGACAATCCCGCCTCAATGTTCGGACATTCGTTTTTACGAGTTGATCAAAAGGGCCAAACTGCCGAAACGAATATTTTAGCCTACACGATTAACTATGCGGCGGATGTCCCGCCGAATGCGGGGATTGAATTTGCGTATAAAGGAATATTTGGAGGGTATAAGGGACTTTTTTCGACTATTCCATATTATATGAAGGTCAAGGAATACCGGGATCTTGAGAATCGGGACATTTGGGAATACCGGTTAAATTTTTCCGAAGAAGAATATCACCGGCTCCTGATGCATACGTGGGAATTAGGCAATGCCTATTTCGACTATTACTTTTTCAAAGAGAATTGCGCCTACCATATCCTGTCATTATTAGAAGTGGCCGATCCCAATCTCCACCTGACCGATCAGTTTCATTTTGCCACGATTCCAGCCGACACCATTCGCCTTCTTTTTCGTTACAAAGGATTGGTCAAAGAGTTCGTGTATCGACCTGCCCGCAGCACTCTACTCAAGACGAAAGCGTAGCGCATTAGCAGAACAAGAAACCTCCTTACTTCCTAAACTCCTTCACGATCCCCATCTGACAAGCAATTCGAATTTCTTCAATTACCACAAAACCGGCAAACTTTCCTTCTGGATTTCGCTTCAGACGTCTTACGATATAAAGGCACAACCGAGCCAGACAATGCTGAAGACTATAAGGATAAAAATCGATCAATCTTAGTCGCACGTAGTCAAATAAAAATTCCATCGGCCCCCTTTCATGTGGAACCCTTTTCCCTCTCTCCCGAACATGGACACGAAACGTTTAGAGTCGGAGAGGGAGTCGGATGGAGAAACGATGAGTTCTTCGAAGAAATCAACTTCCGAGCCGCCTATCATGATCTCTTAGATCCTGACACAGGGTATACCCAAGACGCACAAATAGACATTGGGCGATTTGAGGCTTCAGGCATTATCACCGGAGAAATCAATTTCGAGTAGAACAGTTTACCTTTGCCAATGTTCTCTCTTTGGCCCCCATTGATTCGTTGTTTATTTCGCCATCCTGGAAAATCAATCTTGGAATGAACACCGTCAAAACATCGACTTGCGACCTCTGCTCAAACGGGAATGCTAATGCAGGAATCGGGGGAGCCCTAGAAACTCAGGTGTTTCAACGGGAGGTCTTTTTTCTCTTTGGAGAGATGGATGCCAACGTCAGTGGCGCATATAAGGAAAATCACCGGGTGGGGGGAGGAGTATCAGGCGGTGTGATGGCCACCATCACACCAAACTGGAAATGGCTCATGTCATCAGGATATTTGTATTACCCCCTTGGAGATCGATCGCATGATATCCCTATATTCTGTGGGTCAACGATGGACATTCGCCAAAAATTTCGCATTGAGAACCACGTTCACCCACCATGATAAAGACAATGAAATTTTAGGTGTGTTTCATGGATACTTTTGATTCCTGAATGCCTTTTCCTTTCCTCCCCATAGCAGTGTTACCTTGTGCATGCACCCTAAAACTCCCGTTGGAATTAATGATCCACTCGTTGTCGCCTCGTGGCTTTTTTACCATTTAGAAAGAAAAGCAAGCTAGGAGATGATTACCCCCTGCCCTTTGACTAATAGTGAAAGTTGCACGGACAACCTGCATGCAGGCTTAAAAAATATAGCCAAACCCTCCTAAAAAATATTCACTGCGAAAATTTAAAGAGAGTTGGTTCCAGTGGTAATTCGCAGCACTGTATTTGTATTCCCCGAAAACAAACCACCGATCGAAAAGGACAAACTGAATCCCTCCAAAATACTGATGCCCCGGAGCCGATGCCATTTCAATATTTTTGTCATTTCTACCTGGAATATCCGCATGGTTGAGGATTCCATTCGAGATCCCCCCTCCAATTCCGGCATAAGGCCGCACATATCGTCCTGGATAACGCAAAAGAAGATTGACCATCGAACTGTAAGTGATAAGTCCGCTCTTGCCTTTTGTCGTTGCGATACCATTTCCTACCACTGGGAAACGCAGAGAATTATTCTGCCCAAATGATTCCAGTTCCATTCCCACATATCCATGAAAAAAAGACGGAAATAATCCAATTTTCACACCCAACCCAGGGTCACCCTGAATCCTTTCATCTGAAACACCTTTCCCGTTAAAGGAAAGACCCTGGTTTGAGGGTTGGGTGGCCATCCCATACCCAGCCAGATAAATCTCGATGTTATCCAATGCCTCTCCTTTAGGCGGTGCGGAAACAAATATCAAACACATCAGGACTGACACGATCTTCATGTTGAACATATTAAATCGTCACTCGCCAAAACCCATTTCAAGCTCTATGGGCCACAAAAAAGGGGAGCACCCAGAATATGCTTCCAGGTGCTCCCCGCCAAAAGAAGGAAGTCTTTTTTGGAAATCTAGTTGCCTCTCGCAATCGTACAAACTTCCGTATACACTCCCCATACAAAATTCTTATAGGACATATTCACAAATACCAACTTTGAAATATTTCCATTGGCCATTGCGGTCTCAACACGCGTGTCTCCGGAGGCCACAATACCCAAGATTTGATTACTGCACGCAGTTCCTGTCTTCGTTGCGGCGACACCATTGTCCAACACCTGACTACCACCCTGCACATCAGAGTAAATCCCTGCCACCGCAAATGACGCATTGGGTTGGGTAAAACTTGCTGCCCCCATGCATCCCACCAGGATAAAGCACATAAGCCCTACAAGAACCAGGTTCACACACAGTTTCATAAAATCTCCTCCGTTAATGGTGAATGTCATTTTTGCTCAGGAATGAGTTGTCTTTAGTAGCGGATTCCCTAAATAATGTCAAGGGAATGTATTACCCCTTAATTTGGAATTCAAGCCATATTGGAATGTTCCATTTTTTTCCAAAGCCTTCTTTTCTTATCAAACATTAAAAAATAAATTATGCATATTATTTAAAATAGCGGGTGGTTTCAAGTACCAAGTGGAACTGGGGATGGATGACGCAGTTGTGTACACACCTCCAGAGGCGTCGCCAAGTCGAGACATTTTCTCGGTCGGGTGTTCAATCGATGCACAATGGTGTTCAGCGCACGCTGGGTATAGCCAAGACAAGTCCGTCCCCTTCGGTAGATACAGTCGCAGCAGGCCATTGGTGTTTTCGTGGGTGCTACGTTGCCAGGGACTATGGGCCGTGTCAAGTTATCTGTGTAAGCAAATTGACGGGGTATGCAGAGAGAAAAAGCAGTCAAATCCCCCTTTACCAAAGGGGGATCCTCAATGGAAACCCCGTAGCAAGGCCCAAAACCGACATCCGGCTGATAGCCCTTTCCTCAGACCCCCATTTTTTGCTTAGATGAAGCAGTCAGACAAGGAGAGATTTTCTGGTCGTGACTGCCAACCTCAAAATGAGTGCTACATGAGTTTAGAAGACGAATTTTGCGATATTATGAAAAAGGCCCGATTTGGGCAGGGACTGGGTATTGAGACCCTGGCGGAACTGGCAAAAATCGAGCAGACCGTCGTCGAACACCTTGAGAAAGGCCGGCGGCTTCCGACGAAAGAGGAAATCCACGGGATCAGCCAGGCCTTGCATCTGCGTGTTGGCCCGTTAGTGAACCTTACCCTGGACGGATGGCTACCTCAGCTCCAACCTGAGTGGACAATTGAAGACGACCTGGTCCAGACCATCAAAGGCGACATTGGCGGATATGAAGTCAAAGGTTATCTATTGACTGATTCAGATACAAAACAGGTGATCATGATCGATACGGGGTATAACGCCAAGCAGATGCTATCGTCTATCAAGCAACGTGAATTGACCTTGATCGGCGTCTGTCTCACGCATGGGCATACCGATCATGCTGGAGGCCTCGAAGAAATTTTGGCCCAATGGCCGGTCCACGTCTATCTGGGAAACGGCGACTTTGACCTGCTCCCATGGAAACCCTCCGACGCCTCCGTCAAAATTCCGGCCGACCACCAGATGATTGCCCTGGGAGAGCTGACGGTTGAGTGTTTGGCCACACCGGGTCATACCCCGGGAGGATTTTGCTATCTATTATCCCTCAAAGGTCAGAGCCTGTGCTTTGTGGGGGATACCCTCTTTGCGGGGTCGGTAGGTCGCTCCAATCCTTTTTCCCTGTATCCTCAGCATTTACAATCTGTCCGTCAAACCCTACTGCGATTGCCGAAGGAGACCGTCTTGTTCCCCGGGCATGGTCCTTCCTCCACAGTGGTTGAGGAACAAAGACACAATCCATTTGGATAAGAAGAGATTCACAAACGTTTCTCGAAAGCCCTTGAAAGAACCAAGCATGGACCACTCACCTCAGGACCGGCGTGCTTCTCCAAATGAAAAACTGCCGGATTTGCCGGTTGACCCTCTTGTCCCTAATACTTCTCTGACGCCTTCTTCTGATCAAACCCCTTTGCCCTCTCTTCTCGCTCCATTCTCTAAAAAAGAATTTGGCCACGATCGATTGGTCGCCAATCCTCAAGACGACCGGCTATATACCCTTCCTACCGAAGAAAAAACTTACCAAGAGGAGTATGGGTTTCAAGAACCATCCTCCCCCGCTGCATTTTCCAGGTGGGGACTTCCCATTCTACTCTTTGGGCTCACCGTATTCACCACGCTCTGGGCGGGAGCCTTTCAAGTTAATACGAAACCCGTCAATGGAGCCTGGGATTTTTTGCTTCGATATCCCGGCTCATTAGTCAATGGAATCCCCTTTGCCGCCACGCTTTTAGGAATCCTCGTCACCCATGAATTCGGACATTACCTCCTGTCCCGCATCCATCGGGTGCCAGCCTCCTTTCCGTTGTTCATCCCTGGGCCGCCACACTTCATCGGCACGTTCGGGGCTGTGATTCGCATGCGATCGGCAATCATGAATCGTCGCGCGCTCTTTGATATTGGCGTCGCCGGTCCTATTGCCGGATTTATCGCTGCGGTCGTAGCCATTATTATTGGGCTCTCACTCTCTCATGTCGTTCCACGATCACAAACCTATGGCCTGCAGTTGGGCGAACCCCTTCTCCTGCAATTCTTTGCCTGGCTGACGTTTGGTTCGATTCCACCTACGCACGATGTTGTGCTCCATCCCATTGCCTTCGCCGCGTGGTTCGGGTTTTTTGTCACCGCTATTAATTTATTGCCCTTGGGACAATTAGACGGAGGCCATGTGGCATTTGCGGTATTAGGGCGTCGGCAACGCTCACTCGCTCTGGCCACCATACCCGTTCTCATTTATCTGGGACTTACGGGTTGGCCTGGATGGATTCTGTGGGTCGCTCTGGCCGGCCTTGTCGGGATTGCCCATCCACCGGTGATCGACCCTCACACCATTTTGGGCGGACGCCGCCGATGGGTCGCCTGGGCGGCCTTGGCCATTTTTATTGTGACTTTTGCCCCCGTTCCGTTTTCTGTTGGATGAAAGCCATGTTAGGCTTACCCACACGTTTTTCCTTCCCGATCATCGGAGCGCAGGCACAAAAAAGAACCGTCATCTCATGAGTGACTTTCTTTCCCAATTACCCACTTCCATTCGGGAACACCGCACCACCTTTGAAGACCTGTTGGGACAGATGGTGGAAGTGCCATCAGTAAGTTCAGACCCTGCCCATGCTCCCGATATGCACCGGATGGCCCAATTGGC
Organism: uncultured Nitrospirales bacterium; assembly: GCA_963785905.1. GTDB lineage: Bacteria > Nitrospirota > Nitrospiria > Nitrospirales > UBA8639 > Nitrospira_E. The sequence continues at coordinate 36,138 of CAWAXJ010000058.1, read as the reverse complement.
CGTTCAGTACCTGGAACAATTCGGAGCCAGGGCCTCCATTGTAAACACCAAGGGCTATCCCAGCGTTTCTGGAGAATGGGTCGCCGGTCGGCAGTACCCCAGCCTCACCATCTACAATCATCTGGACGTCCAACCTGCGAAGGAACCGGAATGGCGTCAGCCTCCCTTTGCCTTTCATAAAGATGGCGAACGGTATTGTGGCCGTGGGACGACGGACGATAAAGGACCCGCGTTAACGGCTCTCTTTGCCGCCAGATTTGCGAGAGAAGCCGGCATCCCCCTTAACATCCGGGTCCTTTGGGAATTAGAAGAAGAAATTGGCAGCCCTAATTTTTCCGAGGTTCTCCAGAATCGTAAAACCGTCCCGCCCTCAGATTCTGTGCTGATATCCGACACAATTTGGGTGGCGAAGAATCGTCCGGCTCTCTCCTGTGGCCTTCGCGGATTGTTAGCGGCCCGTTTGGTGCTTCGAACAGGGGAAACCGACATTCATTCAGGACTCACGGGAGGAGGGGCTCGCAATCCCATAGCCGAATTATGTGACGCCGCCTACTCCTGCCATGATGCGAAAACCGGGCGGGTAAAAATTCCAGGATTTTACGATGACGTGGTGCCGCCGACTCCTACTGAAATGAAAGATTTTGTGGCATCAGGTTTTCAAGTTCGCCTCTTTAAAGAAGCCTATCAATTGCGATCGCTCCGAACATCCGATCCAAAAGATTTACTTAAACGAATCTGGGCCTCTCCCACCTTTGAAGTACATGGGTTAACCGGCGGACACATGGGACCTGGTGTCAAAACTATTGTGCCCGCCTGGGGTGAGCTCAAGGTCAGCATGCGGTTGGTTCCGAATCAACGGCCTCAAAAGATTTTTCGTCTCCTGAAAAAACACCTTCGTGCACGCAATCCCGATATTGAAGTATTCAATGAAGGAGAACTGGAACCCTATCGAGGAATCTCAGAAGGTCCCTATGCGGAGGCTCTGCAAGAAGCGGTGACACATGGCTTTGGGCGGCGACCGGTGTTTGTGCGGGAAGGGGGATCTATCGGGGCCATTGCGGTGTTGCAACGTGCGTGGAAGGTCCCCATTCTGTTTATGGGTCTTAGTCTGACCCGAACACGGATACCACGCACCCAATGAACATTTTGACTGGGGGCAAGCCTCAGGAGGTATAGACGCCTTCGTCCACTATTTCAACAGCTTGAGTCAGATGCCACCGGCCCAGGCCAAAACCCGGCTCAAGCCGGCAAAAGACTAAGATCAGGGAGGAGGAAGCGGAGTCGGGGAAGTTTCTTGAAAGTGCACGAGAGACCTCACATAGGCAAGCACATTGCGTCGTTCATCCTCTGACAACTGATCGCTCCAACCACGCATAGGCGTTCGGGGAACTCCCTGGGCAAGTATGGATAGAAGTTCTTTATCCGTTTTGGTGGAGGTAGCCGCCGACACTAAATTTCCCGGGCGGGGAGCCAACATCGCTGCCCGGGGACCATCACCTCGACCTTCCGTCCCATGACATTCCTGGCAATGAATCCGGTAGATGTCTCGTCCCTGCTCACTATCGGGTTGAGCAACAATTTCCCGGGGCTCACTGGAAAAGGCCAGGCCATAGAGGACCAGGTAGGTTCCGAGAGTCAGGGCTCCCTTCAATAGACGATTCATGTTTCAAATTGTACTGCATAAATGGCGGGACTTCAAAAATCCCCTTCCGCTCAATCTCATGATATTTCGATAGGAGCCTTCTGACGAATATCAGAAAATTTTTATTGGCTTCGCAATAACATTCGTAGCGGTATGCCCTCAAATCCGTATTCCGTCCTGATTGAGTTTTCCAGATAGCGGAGGTAGGAGGCCGGAACTTTTCGCGCCGATTTGACAAACAGCGCAAAGGTGGGCGGCTTGGTCGCCACCTGAGTGATAAACACGGACTTTTTGGGATTGCCTCGGACCAACGCAATGGGATTTTTTTCCAGGAGCTCCTGTAAAAAAAGGTTCAATTTACGGGTCTGAATACGTTTGGAAAAGTCTGCCACAACCTGATCAATTTTAGGAAAAAGCCGGGTGAGCGTCTCCGGGTGAATTGCGGCACCAAACACGACCGGCACATAGGCAAAAAATGGAAACCGCCTGGCCAATTCCAGATTGTAGGTTGGATAGGCTTCAGGATCTCCTGCCCGCAGATCCCATTTATTCACGAGGATGATGCACCCCCGCCCTTGTTTATTGATTAACCCGGCAATTTTCGTATCTTGTTCCGTGACCCCTTCTACCCCGTCTAATATCAGCACCGCGACATCGGATCGCCCAAGCGCTCGAATGGCGCGCACCACGCTATAACTTTCAATTCCCCGATCGATTTTCCCCCGTCGTCGAAGGCCAGCCGTATCCGTGAAGATGTATCGTCGACCGTGTAACGTGACCATCGAATCAATTGGATCACGGGTTGTCCCGGGAATATCGCTGACAATGAGTCGTTGTTCGCCGAGGATTGAATTAACCAAGGTCGACTTGCCCACATTGGGTCGCCCCACCACGGCGATTCGGGGAACGTCCGCTTGAACCGGGTCATCCGGGGCTTGGGGAAGGTACGGCAGGAGCCCTTCAAGGAGTTCATCCACCCCTAATCCTCCCTCAGCCGAAATAGGGAAAATTCTCTTAACCCCTAATTGATAAAAATCCCCAAGGAGAGGTTCGGCCTGAGGCGTATCAATTTTATTCACTGCCAGGAAGACCGGCTTCGTCACCGGTCGTAACAGCCTAGCTAGATCGGTATCCAGCGGTGACAAACCGGCCCGGCCATCCATGACGGCAATCACCAGATCTGCGCCTTCGATAGCCGTTCGGGTTTGATATTTGATTTGCTCCACAATCACATCGTCAGTTGTCAAATCCAGTCCCCCGGTGTCGACCAACGTGAATATCCGATTTTGATAGTCGCACTCTGCCATATTTCTATCCCGAGTCACTCCGGAGACATCATCTACAATCGCCGTGCGGTGCCCGACGATACGATTGAACAAGGTGGACTTGCCTACATTCGGCCGTCCCACAATGACGACCAACGGTCTATGCGGGGGCGGCTCGATGGGGATTTCCACCGGCAGATCCCAAAGACGTGGCGATTCAAAAGAAGGTGTCGTGCGAGAACGAGAAGATCGAGCCATAGGATAACGCAAACCTCAACAGGGTAGAGGTGGTAAAGGAAATCTACTTCCAGCAGTCAAATAGTCTACCAGATCCAACTGACAGAGGATCGAAAGAATTCATGTGATTCTCCGTCCTGACAGAAGTGGCACAATGATGAAGGCAATATTAATAATATGTACTCTTGACTGAAGGGCAAAACGAGAGGAAACGACCCACGGCAGGAAACACTCATGCAACGGTTTGCTACATATGGAGATGCTTCATCGCCGCTGCACAAAGAATGATAAACACCCCCATCCATAGTGCACATTTTCTGAAAGGGAACCGGTTCTACAGCCATTTCTTCCAGTTCTTCTTTTGTCTCACCACCGGTGGGTTCATTTTTAAAAATTATGGTGTACAGAAAAATGGTCAAAATTCCTAGCACCAGCGCCAATTTGATGAAAAAGACGGTGAGGTATTTGGCATGATGGGCCACACTTTCCCCGGACTGCATGACCATCCCCTGACTCACATAATGAAGATTGACCCCTCCCGTGAATAGGATGATTACCAAAAGAATTCCTACCACCCGTTTATATTGCTGGTAGAAGGTTTCAGATATTGGTCGGATGAGTTCTTTCGGGACAGCAGTTTTGAGACCTGGGGTAACGGCCAGGACTAGAAAGGCCAACCCTCCTATCCATACTACGGCAGACAGCAGGTGCAGCCAATGTACCAGGATGGGAATAATCTGATTGAGGTCGGTAAGGACCCCGGCAAGGGATTCCATTAGAACTTAAACACGGGTTTCTCGTTCCCAAACCGACGTTTTCGAAGTTCTTCCATTAATTCTATGGTTACGACGGGAATCCCTTGTTCGGTGGCATGACGCTCGACGCCCTTTCTAACCATGGCTCGAAGAAAGTAGGGGATACGACTGAGGCGCTCCTCCGCCGCTGGATCCCATTCCACGGATGAGGCTTCCGGCACATTGAATGCCACTTGAATTTTTTCTCCCCCTTTGGGAGTGTACAAACACCATTCGTCCTCATCCATCCAATCCCCATGGTCCACGTAGGGACGAGCACGGCACCCGCCGCAAATTTCACTGTATTCACAATCTCCACATTTACCCTTGAGGTGAGGATAGCGAAATGAATTGAAAATTTCTGAATGTTCCCATAAATCGACAAAACTGTTCTCTCGGATGTTTCCTGCAGACAAGGGCATATAGGGACATGGCGTAAGATCACCGTTGGGCGTCACTCGCGCATAATTGGTTCCCGCCAAGCATCCTCCACCCATGTACCCTTGCGCTTTAGTTATGGGAGAATTCGGGTCTTTTTCATAGGCCAGGCGCTTGAAATGCGGTGCACAACGCGCTCGAACCAGCATGTCCTGATATTTATCTTGGCTTTCCACTAAATAGCTCAAGACCTCTTCATATTGTTCGGGAGTGATATCGGTGAGTTCTTCCCCACGTCCTGTACACACCATGAAAAAGACATTTAAGACTTTGGCACCCAGATCGTGTGCCCAGTCTATGACCTCAGGCAATTCCTGGTAGTTCATGGGCTGTGCACTGAAGTGTACTTGAAATTGAAGGCCATTCCGTTTGCAGGCTTCAATTCCGGCCAAAGCCCCTTCCCAGGCACCGGGTAATCCTCGAAAAGCGTTGTGTTTGGCTGAATCCAGGGAATCAATACTAATGCCCACGCCCATCACGCCAATGTTCACCATTTCTTTGGCAATTTTGTCATCAATTAACATTCCGTTCGTGCCAAATACCACCATAAATCGTTGCTCAACGGCGTGACGCGCAATATCAAGAATATCAGGGCGAACCAAAGGCTCTCCCCCTGTTATGACAAGCAGGCTACCGGCATTGACTTGGGCAATCTGATCAATGAGGCGAAAGCATTCTTCCGTGGTTAATTCATCGTGCCCACCGCCCATTTTTGTCGTAGCATCCAGATAACAATGGTCACATTTTAGATTGCATCGTTTGGTTAAATTGAGGGCTACCAGGTAGGGCTTAAAATCATCCACGGTTCGGCCGTCTCCGGGCGCACCTTGCTCAGGGAGCAAGGATTCAAACCGAGATACGGCGCTGGATCCTAACGAAGTCAGCGTATTGAGAAATGAATTGAGGACAGGAAGTGATTTACCCATTATGGCCGGCTCCGGATTGGGCTTCAGAGGGAGTCCCAGTGCCGGTCAACCTGGCAACGATGTCTTTGACGTTTCCCGTTTTCATGGCTTCTTCCATAGTGTGCTTCGCTTGCTCAATTCCCTCATTAGCCACGTCCAGAGTGATGGTAGTGGTTCCGATTTTTTCGGCATGTTTGATGATTAACGCTCTGGTACAATCCCGCATAAATCCAGCAGGAGCTTTTTCCAATCGTTGAAGGGCATCAGGTTCCCACATGTACGGGTCTGCGCCATTTTTGGAGTTGGCAGTATCTTCATTCCTTGGTTCAGAGACCATAATCGATGTCTCCCCAGCCGTTTTATTGGCAAAAATTGGTGTGTAGTCTTCGCTTGCCGCTTCCTGGATCATCGGTGCCGCATATTCTAACGTAATCGTGGTCATCCCAAGTTTTCTGGCAGTTTTTTCGATTTTCGCTTTTGCCCGTCGCCGTTGAAAACCGGCGGGAACTGCGCGAATAGCTTCCCGTGCGTCTTTAGTCCACTGCATGGGAATATCGTCGTACGCCACTTGGGTTTCTAATCCACCTTCCGCCTGAGCAGCCGCATCAAAAATGGATTTATCCACTTGTTTAAATTGTGCTCCATCGAGACCACAGACAGGGCACATAACGGGATGATCCCCTTTACCGATATATCCACATCCGCCACAGACATAATAATCCCTGGACATTCGAGCCAGATACGATTTGTTCCCGGCGCTCAAGGGCTGGGCACCCTCCACCGGTTTTTCTTCCACCACCTGGAACATCATGCCGCTTAAGGTGGACCCCATTAAGTCTTGCGCCACTTCCGTGCCCGCTTGCATAGTATTCCGGTCGACTCCAGCCGCATCAAGAGTCCCACCTAATGTTTTCATGGCGTCCATGGCGCCTTTGGGTAAAATATCACCCACAGCATCATCAATCACCGAATTACTGATGATGGTATGCCCCTTTTCAATGGCATATCGATGAATCGCGGTCTTAGCCACTCCTCTGGCAAAGACGGGAATCTTTTCCATTCGTCGCAGAGATTCTTCCGTCCAGGCAATCGTATATTCGGCCTGCGTGTCGATCGGAGGAACAAATTTCCTGTTGGATATTAATACATTACACGGTGCTGAACGCAAAAGGTTTTCGGCATTGCTGCCAATATCCATATCATCATCACTATGCACCCCAATCCGTCCAACGATGAGCAACCATGGCTGTTCTTTTCGAACATATTGAATGACTTTTTCAAACGCTTTTCCGTCCAGAAGGGTGGTTTTAATATCCGCCCCCTCATCCTGGGCCACATCCCGTGAGACATCAAGATGCGACTGGTAGATTTTGGCTAATCCGCTGTCAATGACTTCTTCGTGAAGCTTTTCCTGTTCCTTAAATCGAAACACCTTTCCAGCCTCTTCATTTAAGACGCCGGAAATGCTGTGAAACGCCGCATAATGAAAATAGGGATCAAATGCTGAGATCGCTTCCACCGGCTTATTAAAGGCCTTCCCAAGCGCTAGAGCTGTCTTTAACCCGCCAAAGGAGTAATGACTGCCATCCACGGCTACCACAATTTTTCCGCCGTTCATAGGCTTGGTATCTTTCACAATAAACATGTCGGAATTACGAACCCGTCGGATGACCCGTTCCGTGTTACTCCCGATAATGGAGTCCTTCACCGCCCCAACCCCCAAGGCTCCCATAATGGTCAGGTCATACCCATTTTTTGTAATATCTTCGGCAATGGCTTTCCAGTTTCGTCCTTCCAGGGAACGGCGCTCCAGGGGAATATTGGCTTCGGCACATTTCTGATCTACAAAATCCAAATACGAATCTGTAATGATTTGTAAGCCGCGGGTGATGAGAGAATCATGAATTTGGCGTTGGCGATCCAATTCCTTTTCATCATGATATTCCTCGGGAAGCCCGGCTTCCATCTGCTTAAACCGCTTATCATGCATCTTAGCGGCATAGACATGGCTTCCTACCATTTTCGACCCAAAAATTTTCGCGAACTGCACTCCCAGCTCTACAGCCATATTTGAATGGTCTGAATTATCAACTGGGACATATATTGTTTTATACATCAGCAAAGCCTCCTTACAGATTTCTGCTATAAGACAGCAGCACTAGACCTCTCGTCTTAATCGTCGAGAAATGCTCATATTTATTCAAATTTTTCCAAAGAAAATAAGAGCGGATCTTACCACTGGGAATTCTAGGTAAGCAACCCAGCAATCATCTCCACCTTATCATGTCCAGCCCATTAAAATCTTAAATTTTTCCAATGAATTATTACTGTGATTTTTTTTCATTTCTCCCTCTCCAGATAATTATCCACAAACAGTATGATTACTTAGTTAAAAAATAAGTAGTAGCCTAGTTTAATAGCGGACAGTCCAGTAATGTCCGATTAAAAATTCAAGGACCTAAGCTGGGGACTGCTTTCTAAATTTTTGCTCCTTAGATTCTTAAATTTTCTCTTCGGACTGTTGCTGTGGGATTCTTCAGATTTTAAGCACCTAGGCCGAAAAGATCAGGATCTAGCCATGTCTCACGGTTAGACCTTAATCAACAACAAAAATTGCGTGAAACAGTTTGATTTGGTTATATTGAATGTTTTGTGTTTTGCATTATTCACCAACGAGTCCTGGCCCGAGACGGGCAGGCCGCTCCAGCAATTGGCAGGGGGGATTTCGATGAGACATACCAATTTTCTTTTTACCTCGGAATCGGTCACAGAAGGGCATCCCGATAAGATTGCCGATCAGATATCCGACGGTATCCTTGACGCAATCATTGCAAAAGACAAAAACTGCAGGGTGGCCTGCGAAACCATTTTAAGCACGGGTATCGCTTTTGTGGCCGGAGAAATCACCACTCGTGCCTATGTGGAAATACCCGATATCATTCGACAGACGATTCGAGAGGTGGGATATACCGATGCAACCTGGGGATTTGACTACAACACCTGCTCCGTGTTGACTGCCATTCATAACCAATCCGGTGACATTGCCATGGGAGTGGATTCAGGAGGCGCGGGCGATCAAGGCCTTATGTTCGGGTATGCCTCAGATGAAACCCCTGAACTCATGCCGATGCCCATTATTTTGGCCCACCGGCTCACCCGTCGGCTGGCGGAAGTTCGAAAAAAGAATATTCTTCCTTGGGTTCGACCTGACGGGAAATCACAAGTGACTGTCGAATATAAAAACGGCAAACCAGTTCGGATTGATACCATTGTTGTTTCCACCCAGCATAGCGATACCGTCACTTCCAAAAAAATTGCAAAGGATGTAATGGAAAAAGTGATCATTCCAGTTATGCCCAAGAAAATTTTCGATCCCAAATCCGTCAAATTTCATATTAATCCCACAGGGCGCTTTGTCACCGGTGGTCCTATGGGCGACACGGGATTAACTGGACGAAAGATCATCGTGGACACCTATGGAGGCGTTGGCAGTCATGGAGGAGGAGCCTTTTCGGGAAAAGATCCGAGCAAAGTGGATCGGTCCGCCTCATACATGGCCCGTTACATTGCCAAGAACATTGTTGCAGCCCAATTAGCGGAAAAATGCGAGGTGCAATTAGCCTATGCCATTGGAGTCCCAGAGCCGGTTTCCATTCTGGTAGACACGAAGGGAACTGAAAAAACGGACATTGAACGAATCGAAAAATTAATTCTCAAACATTTCCCGTTAACCCCGCGAGGTATCATTGAGCACCTTAATCTTCGACGTCCTATCTACAAAAAAACCGCCGCATACGGCCATTTTGGTCGAAACGAACCGGGGTTTACGTGGGAAAAGACAGACAAGGCCGCTTTGCTACGAGAAGGGGCACGGCTATAAATTTCAACACCCTATGTCTCCCTCCCCAGGGGACGGTGTCGGACCTGCCTCACTTTTGCTAGGTACTCCATGATTAACAATGAGGAAGGAAAAGAATTTCTATGACCACTGCGACTATGACAAAAACCTCATTTAAGGACTATAAAGTGGCTAACCTCAGTCTGGCTGATTGGGGACGTAAAGAACTCCACATTGCCGAAACAGAAATGCCGGCCTTGATGGCTCTTCGAGAGAAATATCGCGACTCCCGGCCATTGAAAGGCGCCAAAATTCTTGGCTGCATTCACATGACCATTCAGACTGGCGTGTTAATTGAAACGCTCATTGAGCTTGGGGCTGAAGTACGCTGGTCTTCCTGTAACATCTTTTCAACCCAGGACCATGCCGCCGCTGCCATCGCCGCAAAGGGCATTCCTGTGTACGCATGGAAAGGTGAAACGGCAGAAGAATACGAATGGTGTCTGGAGCAAACCATTTTAAAAGATGGTCAACCATGGGATGCCAATATGGTATTAGACGACGGTGGTGACCTGACGCTGATGCTCCATGAAAAATACCCGGCCATGCTGGACCGCATTCATGGGATTACGGAAGAAACAACCACCGGGGTGCATCGTCTTCAGGAAATGCTAAAAAACGGCACGCTAAAAGTTCCGGCGATCAATGTGAACGATTCGATAACTAAATCAAAAAATGACAACAAATATGGCTGCCGACACAGCCTGAATGATGCTATCAAGCGCGCGACGGACCACCTCCTGGCAGGAAAAAAGGCCCTCGTGATCGGCTACGGCGACGTCGGAAAAGGTTCGGCCCAATCACTCCGGCAGGAAGGGATGATTGTTAAAATTTCAGAAATCGACCCGATTTGCGCTATGCAAGCATGCATGGATGGGTATGAAGTCATCTCTCCCTACAAAAATGGGATTAATACAGGGAAGGTCGAAGACACTAATTCTGATCTCCTTCAACACACGGATTTAGTAGTCACGGCCACTGGCAACTTGAATGTCTGCGATTCGGCAATACTGACCGCACTGAAATGTGGGGCAGTCGTGTGCAATATTGGGCATTTCGACAATGAAATTGATACCGCCTTTATGCGAAAAACCTGGAAGTGGGAGGAAGTGAAACCTCAAGTGCATATGGTGTATCGCGACAAAACCAACAACGATTACCTCATTTTGCTGTCGGAAGGCCGATTGGTAAATTTGGGGAATGCGACCGGTCACCCCTCGCGAATCATGGATGGTTCCTTTTCAAACCAAGTCCTCGCTCAAATTTACCTTTACGAACGAAAATTCGCGGACCAAAAAGGTGCAACTATCACTGTCCAAGTTTTACCGAAACGTCTTGACGAGGAAGTGGCTGCCCATATGGTTCGTGGGTTTGGGGGCGTCATTACTAAACTTACTCAGTCTCAAGCTGACTATATTCACGTTCATGTCAGTGGGCCTTACAAAGAAGACAGCTATAAGTATTAATTGTAGCGGAGTAGAGATCAGTGAATTTCTTTTCGAGAACTCCTCCATGCCCGTTGCACATTGGAATGGCAGTGTAAGATTGAATACGAGTCCCAAAATGGCTACATAATAGGATAGAGTGAGGGACATAGACGCACAAATTCCCTCCTCTGGCTTTTTCCCATACGTCTGATATTCTATATACATGAAGGAAATGGTATTTATTGGCAACTGGAGATTTCCCCTTTACATCTAGCCTGTTAGCATGTATCATCAAACTACTCTTTTACGCGGGCAGGTCTCAACCTGTGTTATTCGGTGCAACCAACCCACTTTGTATGTAAAAGAGTTACCAATTCCAGGTTTTTTCAACTAACTAATCCCTCATCATTGGGCATTCCATTTTGGGAATCTTCCATAGATGTTGGAGATCTGTGAGGACTTAGACTGCTATGTCACGAACCTTAGATCCAGCCTTGGCCGGGACTCCACAACGGGACTACCCCACGATGGTTTTGTTTGGGCTTATTGTGTTGGCCACAATTATCGGACTCCCAGTGTATGTTTATTTTTATGATTTTTCATGGGTAGATTGGACGATGTTTGTGGTGTTGTACATGATCACAGGATTAGGCATTACGGTAGGTTATCATCGGTTAATCACTCATCGGAGCTTCAAGTGCCCCAATTGGGTCAAAGCCGCTTTTTTGATCGCAGGGGGCATGGCATTAGAAAACTCAGCGTTACGATGGGCGGGAGATCATATCAGGCACCACGCACGTTGCGACCAGGAGGAAGATCCCTATAATGCCACACTTGGTTTCTGGCACAGCCATTGTGGTTGGATTTTTTGGAAAGATCCCAACCGTGATCCCAAATATGCCACGCGCCTCCTTCAGGATCCTCTGATTATGTGGCAAAACCAACATTACCTTCCTATTGTCCTGTCAGGACTTGTTCTGCCTTTCGTGGTGGGACTTCTGTACAACGGATGGATTGGGGCTATTGGATGTTTTCTCTTGGCCGGGCTCGCACGCGCCTTTTTTGTCTTAAATTCAACGTTCTTCATTAATTCCATTTGCCATATTTGGGGTGATCAACCCCATGGAACATCCGATTCGAGCCGAGATAGTTGGTGGATTTCCTTGCTCACCTTCGGAGAGGGGTACCACAATTATCATCACATGTATCAAAGTGACTATCGGAATGGGGTACGATGGTACAATTTTGATCCATCTAAATGGCTTATTTGGACGTTGAGCAAATTGGGCTTAGCCTATGACCTTCGGTGTCAGGCTCCTAACCAATCGTAGCCACACTGAATCCCTCAGATAACGCACCAGTCTGGACTTAGGTTTCCAAACCTGAGCTTACCCTTTTTCCATTCTGCTATTCGGTCAATCTGACACCCACCACATTATTGCGGATTGAGAAGCCGTGTGATAAATTCGCCTGCATTCACGCGGGTTTTTGCGAATATGCTCACAAATGAACTCCAAGAAAATGCGAGGAGGTATCTGATGGATACCTATACCCGCCTTCCCATTTCGCTGGTTCGAGGAAATGGATGTCTGGTGTACGACGCAGAAGGTCGGGAATATCTCGATTGTCTCGCGGGAATCGCCGTCAATATCCTAGGCCATGCCCACCCGGACCTTGTGGATGCCATCACACGACAAGCCCGGCAACTCATCCATGCCTCTAATCTGTTCTATACCGAACCTCAGACCAAACTGGCCCAACGCCTGGTAGAACTGTCCTTCGCCGACAAGGTGTTCTTTTGCAATAGCGGTGCGGAGGCCAACGAAGCAGCCATAAAGTTAGCCAGGCGGTATGCACACAACACCTTTGGTCCGGAACGGTTTGAAATTCTGACCATGGTGAATTCCTTTCATGGACGAACATTGGCAAGTCTCACCGCAACCGGCCAGCCAAAACTACAAGTAGGATTCGGCCCGCTTGTTCCTGGGTTTCGATATATTCCCTTCAATGATTTGGAGGCATTGAAAGCCACTATAACTCCACAAACCGCGGCCGTGATGTTAGAGCCCATCCAAGCCGAGGGTGGGGTCATAGTTCCTCATCCTGAATACCTGAAAGGTCTTCGAGAGTTCTGCACAGCGCAACAAATTCTCCTGATTTTCGATGAAGTGCAAACCGGGATGGGACGCACGGGGACTTTGTTTGCCTATCAACAATTCGGCATCCAACCTGACATTATGACTCTGGCCAAAGGACTGGGGGGAGGAATTCCCATCGGGGCCTGCCTGGCCACAGAAAAGGTTTCTGCAGCATTCGAACCAGGAACCCACGCCTCCACTTTTGGAGGTAACCCCTTAGCCTGTGCGGCCTCCTTAAAGGTATTAGATCTCCTCATTGAGGGAGGAAAGCTTGAACAAAGCCTTGTTGCCGGTCGCTATTTAGCCAAAGGCCTCGGCTCCCTGAAAGAACGGTTCTCCTGCATTCGTGAAGTACGGGGCATGGGACTGTTACAGGGATTGGAATTATACATTGAAGGAAAACCGCTCGTCCTTGAATGTCTTGAACGCCGGGTCCTGATAAACTGCACCATGGGGCATGTACTCCGATTTGTACCACCGTTAATCATCCGCACCACCCAGATTGATCAACTCCTGTCGGTCCTTTCTGACGTCCTTGCCAAACAGCGATAAATCATGCCATTACCTGGTCAGTCCCCAAGAACACGCAAGCCCACCTCCGTCGCACAAAAAAAGAAGACGCCGACACTCCCCAAAGACTTGCTGACCGTAGCTGATATTCCCCGGCAACACATTCACCATCTACTTACCCTCGCCAAAATGTTAAAGGCTGCTCGAGGAAAGGATCGTGCATCTTTTCCATTAAAGGGGAAAACTCTTGGGCTCATTTTTGAAAAACCCTCTACGCGCACCAGAGTGTCTTTTGAAGCAGGCATGAATCAACTGGGCGGACAAGCCTTATTTCTAGCGTCGGAAAAAATCCAACTGAGCCGTGGAGAAAGCTTAGCCGATACGGCAAAAGTCTTAACCCGATATTTGGATGGGCTTGTCGTGAGAACATTCGACCAAACTTCATTAGAAGAATGGGCCCGACACACGACGATTCCTGTCATCAATGGGTTGACGGACCATTGCCATCCCTGTCAGGCGTTAGCGGATCTTCTGACCATAGTTGAAAAAAAAGGCCGCGCAAAAGGCCTAAAGCTGGCATACATTGGCGATGGGAACAATATTACCCATTCCCTGCTCGAAGTCGGGGCCAAAGTAGGAATGCACGTGACAGTAGGATGCCCAAGGGGATATGAACCCGATCGCAGCATCGTTGAAGCTGCTAAAGAGGAAGGTCAACAAACAGGTGCCAGAATAGAAATCACACACGACCCCCAAATTGCAGCTATCGGCGCTGACGTGGTCTACACGGATGTCTGGATCAGCATGGGACAAGAACACGAGCAACAACCACGCATGACAGCTCTAGCCCCCTATCAGGTCAATAATCAGCTCCTCCAACAGGCAAAACCCAATGCGCTGGTCATGCATTGTCTGCCGGCTCACCGAGGGGAAGAAATTACCGAAGACGTGCTGGATGGGCCTCAATCAGTGGTATTAGACCAAGCAGAAAACCGACTTCACATACAAAAAGCTATTTTGCTTGAATGGATAGGAAAGTAGGATTCATGAAAAAACGCTCTGCCTCACCTCCGCTCACCGCTTTAAATCGGCCGGCGGTGCCCACCCGATCAAGTAGACCAAAGGTGATTTTGGCATATTCCGGTGGTTTGGATACCTCGGTCATTCTGCATTGGCTTAAGTCGGAACACGGGTGTGATGTGATCGCTTTTTGTGCGGATCTGGGACAAGGCGAAGATTTACCGGCCATTCGGAAAAAGGCCTTACAGGTCGGAGCCGTCAAGGCCTATGTGGAAGATCTCCGAGAAGAATTTGTTTCCGATTATGTTTTCCCTATGCTTCGTGGGAATGCGGTATATGAAAGTTCTTACCTTTTAGGAACATCTATCGCTCGTCCCCTTATTGCCAGACGCCAAGTGGAACTGGCCAAAAAAGAAAAGGCGGTATTCCTCAGCCATGGGGCCACTGGAAAAGGCAATGATCAGGTCCGCTTTGAACTCACCTTCGCGGCTTTGGCTCCTCACCTCAAGGTAATCGCTCCCTGGCGAGAATGGGCCATGGGGTCACGGCAGGATCTCATTGATTATGCGCGCAAGCACCGCATTCCGGTCTCCGTGACCAAATCTAAACCGTACAGCATGGACCTAAACCTCTTTCATATTAGTTATGAAGGGGGAATTCTCGAAGATCCCTGGGCTTCTCCTCCAAACGACATGTACCAGATGACCGTCTCGCCTCAGGATGCGCCAGCCACACCTCAAACCATTACGCTTCAATTCCACAAGGGCAATCCTGTAGCGGTTAATGATAAACCACTCAGTCCGGCGACCCTTCTCCACCGGTTAAATCAAGTGGGAGGGAAACACGGGATCGGACGAGTGGATTTAGTGGAAAACCGTTTTGTGGGCATCAAATCCCGTGGGGTGTATGAAACGCCAGGCGGCACAATCCTGCATATTGCCCGACGAGCCATGGAATCGCTCACCCTGGATAGGGAAGTGGTGCATCTTCGAGATCAATTGATGCCACGCTATGCCGAGTTGATTTATAATGGATTCTGGTTCTCGCCCGAACGAGTTATGTTACAGTCGGCATTAGACCAATCCCAACAGGACGTGACAGGGACCGTCAGAATCCAACTCTATAAAGGCAATTGCACCGTCACAGGCAGAAAATCCGATCGCTCGCTCTACCGGAAACATTTGGCCACTTTTGAAGAAGGAACGGGGTACAACCAAAAAGACGCTGGTGGATTCATCCGACTGCATGCCTTACGGTTAGCCACCAGAACCGCCGTGCAAAAGATCGCGTGGCCTTAATCCACCCGTTCACAAAAATAACCATTATTGTCTGATGAAGATTCCTCGACGAAGGTCCTCTCCCAGCACTCGATTACGTTCTGCAGCACCTCCACAAAAAATACCGACTCAAAAAACTGGAGATCAAAAACTCTGGGGAGGCCGATTTCAAGGACGAACGCACAAATTGGTGGAAACGTTCACCGCCTCGATTAGCTTTGATCGCCGTTTGTTCGAGTATGACATCGAAGGCAGTATCGCGCACTGTAAAACGTTACAACGGGCTAAAGTATTGCGGCACCGAGAATGCCAAGCCATCATACGAGGACTTCAGACCGTTCGTGATGACATTCGCGCAGGCCGCCATCAATGGAAGACCGAAGATGAGGATGTGCATATGAGCATTGAACGGCGACTGACTGAGCTTATTGGGCCGGTTGGTGGAAAACTCCACACCGGTCGAAGCCGAAATGATCAAGTCACCCTGGATCTTCGACTCTATCTCCGGGATAGCTTGCACCACCTGGGAACCGATCTCCACAGACTTCAACAGTCTCTCGTGACTCTCGCTGAGCGCTACATGGGAGTGATGATGCCGGGGTATACACATCTACAGAGGGCCCAGCCCGTCCTCTTTTCGCATCATGCCCTGGCCTATGTTGAAATGGTGGAGCGTGACAAAGGTCGCCTCCAGGATGCCTTGGTACGGGTTAACGTCATGCCTCTAGGCTCCGGCGCCTTAGCGGGAAACAATTACCCCATCGACCGACACTATACCGCTTCCTTACTCCATTTTCCTCGCGTGACCCAGAACAGCCTGGATGCCGTATCGGACCGTGATTACGTCATAGAGGTGCTCAGCGCATGTGCCATCGTCATGATGCACCTCTCTCGTTTAAGTGAAGAACTAATTGTCTGGTCATCGCAAGAATTTCATTTTACTGATCTTCCCGACGGATTTTGTACAGGCAGCAGTATGATGCCACAGAAAAAAAATCCTGACGTCCCTGAACTGATCCGTGGAAAAACTGGTCGGGTCTATGGACATTTATTGAGCCTCTTGACCACCCTCAAAGGATTACCGCTCAGTTATAATCGAGATCTCCAGGAAGATAAAGAACCGTTGTTCGATACATTGGATACCGTGACCGCATCGGTTAAAATCTATGCGGAGCTCATGGCTCAACTGATCGTCCGATCTCAAACCATGAAAGAAGCCGTTTCTCAGGGCTTTCTTTTGGCTACAGAGTTAGCAGACTATCTGGTTCAAAAAGGGATGCCCTTCCGGGAATCTCATCATGTCGTGGGAAATCTGGTACGGGAGTGTCTAGCCAAAGGGAAAAGATTTGCGGCAACTCACGCAAAAGGATCTATTCGAAGCTTCACCCTCCTTTGATGCGAAGGCCTTTCAAGTCTTAACGCCGGAAGCTGCGATTAACAGGAAAGATATTGTGGGCGGCACGGCCACGACCCAAGTCACAAAACAGATTAATGGTTGGAAAAAAATATTACAGGCGGAAGCTAAACGTCTCGAAAAAAAGAAATGAACGTCATGCGTCCATCATTGAATGTCTATACCTATGGCCTTATCACTTTGGCCATGATAGCACTGTTTATATCCCTAATTGGTTGTGGAGCGGTCGGCCCTCCCATTCCCCCCGAAGAGGTGGGGATCGAAGCCAAGGTAATAAAACAGCAACATGATCAGGCCAGAAAAGAAGGCCTCCCCGCCGAGGACCAAATGCCTTCGCCGGTGGAAGAGACAGTTGAATTACCCGCATTTTACCCCATAGGTACCCGATAATGGCAGGAACGCAATACTTCCGATTTGTTCAGAGGTAACCTCACGGGGTACAATCAAAGCCATTTCACTCGAACCCATCTGTTTGCGGAGGATAAAGAGCATGGATACCACGACCCCTCACGGAGCAACTCGCCCCAAACTTCTTTTGCTTGACCCCTATCCACGGAATAACCCGTATCGTATGACCGCAAGCGAACGCCGATCGATCTGGTTTCCCAAACTTAGCTTACCAGTCATTGCAGCCTATACTCCGCCGGCATGGGACGTGGAACTCGTGGACGAGGCCGTTACGGATATCAATTTTGACACTCCCTGTGATTTGGTCGGGTTGTCGATCATGACGTGTTATGCACCACGAGCCTATGAAATTGCCGATGAATTTCGTCGCCGTGGGAAAAAGGTGATTCTCGGAGGTGTCCATCCCACCTATTGCCCGGACGAAGCTCTTCGTCATTGTGATGCCATTGTTTGCGGGGAAGCCGAAGACCTCTGGCCTCAAGTCGTCAGCCGACGTCGAGGCGGGAACCTTGAAGCAAATTTATCGAATGGACCAATTTCCAGCTTTAAGCGATTACAAACCACCTCGAATTGAATTGCTCAGCCCGGATTCTTATATGACGAGGCTATGCAGCTTCACGACGCGTGGATGTCATTTTGATTGTGAGTTTTGCAGCGTCTCACCATTTAACGGCAAAACCACCAGACGCCGACCGGTTCCCGAAGTCATCGAGGAACTCAAACACGCCAAGGAATGGCTTCGCTCAGATATTGTCGAACGCATGACTCGAGGATCACTCTTGAATGCATTATCGACTTCCTTGAAAATTTGGGTAGGGCTTGGAAGAAGGTTCTATTGTCGCCTTCGTCGATGACCTGCATAATAGTCACCGAGCCTACTGCCGTGAGTTATGGCAGGCCCTGAAATCACTGAATATTAAATGGGGCTGCCAATCCACTCTCTTCCTCGGCGATGATGCTGAAATGGTGAAACTGGCAGCGGATAGTGGTTGCGTATCCGTTTTTGTCGGGATGGAATCCTTATCGGAAGATTCCCTGGATGAAACCAACAAAGGGTTCAATCAGGTTCGGAAGTTTGAAAATCAAATTAAAATGTTTCACGACCATGGCATCATGGTGAATCCCGGTATCGTGTTTGGATTTGACAATGATGACGAATCGGTATTCGAGACCGCCGTGGAATTCTTAACCCGTAACAAAGTGGAATTGGCGTATTTTAATGTATTAACTCCCCTGCCGGGAACTGCATTATTCGAACGGTATAAACGGGAGGGACCGGATTTTTGATCATGATTGGGCAAAATATGACGGCAAACATGTGGTATACAAACCCAAGCGCATGACGCCCTGAACAATTGCAGGAAGGATTTTTTTGGGCCAACCATCAATTTTATTCCTGGCCATGTATCATGCATCGCGTTGGGCATACCAGCCAACGGCTGATCCCCCGCCTCGAGATGAATTGGGAATTCCGAAAGTTGATTTGTCGTACCACGCCCAAGGGCACCCTTTCTCCATTGGCCAAAGTCCTAAAAAATCTCCAAGCTAAACTGCCCACCTTTGAAACCCAGCAACTTATTTCTAACGCCCTCCTTCCTCAAACGACTCCTGGTTCCAAACCCCAGGAACTCTGCCTGAAAGTAAAGGCTCGTCGCCACGATGCCTTTGCAGCCTTATTCATTGAACTGGAGGGAACGTTGGACCACCTGAATGCCAGGGAATTATTGAACAGAATTAAACAAGCCGCGCGAGATGCCAGGATGGATATCGTGGTCAACTTCGAAAATCTGAGGCAAGCCACGCCCAAAGCCATTCACACCTTATTGGATGGGGAAATTCTGCAGGCCATCACCCCCCACACCAAATTACGGTATCGAAACTTGAAAGAAGCCTTCCAATCCACTGTTTCAGAAATCTCTCTTGGGAATTTGGACTTGTTTGATGAGAGTGCGGAGCATGCATGATTTTCGCTATCAGGGGGACGAGTTATTTTGTGAGGAGGTCCCCATCCAAAAAATTGCCGAACAGGTGGGAACTCCCTGTTATGTTTACAGCCACCGGACGTTAATTCGCCATTTTCATGCATTTGATCAAGCATTCCAAGCCATTCCGCATATCGTAGCGTTTGCCATGAAATCGAATTCTAATCTGGCTGTTTTGCGGCTTCTGGCCAAGGAAGGGAGTGGAGCCGACATTGTATCGGGAGGAGAACTCTTCCGCGCATTACGAGCCGGAATAGCACCCAATAAGATCGTATTTGCCGGAGTCGGCAAATCCAAGGAAGAAATTCGATACGCGCTGGAATCGGATATTTTGATGTTCAATGTTGAATCTCCTGGGGAACTCCAACAGATCAATGAGGTCGCTGGCGCTATGGGGTTACCCGCGAGGGTAGCGTTACGCATTAATCCTGACATTGATCCCCAAACCCATCCCTACATTTCCACCGGATTGAAAAAAAGCAAATTCGGAATCGGGGCGGACCGGGCTCTGGAAGAGTTTGACACAGCAGGGAAGCTACCTCATATCAAAGTGGTGGGCGTCCACTCACACATTGGCTCTCAATTAACCCAGGTCACCCCATTCGTTGATGCCCTGAAAAAGGCCATCGCATTAATTCAGACACTCCAAGCAAAAGGCGTCCATATTCAATATCTCAACATTGGCGGGGGATTAGGCATTACGTATTCGGACGAAACGCCTCCTCACCCCAAAGAGCTGGCAGAGGCCATCTCCCCGCTTCTTCAAACCGTATCCTGCCAAATTATTATGGAACCAGGCCGATCCATCGTGGGAAACGCGGGCATTTTGGTGACAAAGGTGCTGTATAACAAGGACGGCGCGAACAAGCGTTTTGTTATTGTGGATGCAGCGATGAATGACCTGTTACGGCCCAGCTTATATGATGCCCACCACGACATTCAGCCGGTGATAAAGAATGAATCCTCTGTCGTCAATACGGTGGATGTCGTCGGGCCCATTTGCGAGTCCGGAGATTTTTTGGCAAAAGATCGAAAAATGCCCCAATCCCAACCCGGAGATCTCCTTGCCGTCATGAGTGCGGGTGCCTATGGTTTCACTATGGCCTCAAATTATAATTCCAGGCCACGCGTCCCCGAAGTGCTCGTGAAAGGGAAAGTCATCATGGTGATTCGAAAACGAGAAAGCTACGAGGACCTCATTCGAGGCGAATCCATCCCGGAAATCTTCTCAAATTGATTGTCGATATGGCTCTGAGCTAATTCGTCAAGCCGTCTGTTTTTTCGAATTGAAATATCCAAGAAGCCACGACACCAGAGATTGAGTCTATGAGTATGTTCAGCGGTTCGTTAGTCGCCATTGTTACCCCCTTTTCCAAGGGAAAATTTGATGAAAAGGCCATGGCCGAACTCATCGAATTCCATATTGCTCACGGGACCCATGGCATTGTGCCCTGTGGGACGACGGGCGAATCGGCCACATTGACTGCAGCAGAACACGAACGGGTCGTCTCAGTCACCGTCGAAGTGGTGAATAAGAGGATTCCGGTGATTGCCGGAACCGGTTCAAACTCCACCGATGAGGCGATTACCTTTACAAAACACGCCAAAACCGTCGGTGCCGATGCGGCTTTGCTCATAACGCCGTATTACAATAAGCCCCCGCAGGAAGGACTCTATCGCCATTTTGCCGCCGTGGCCAAGGCCGTCGACCTACCTCAGATCCTCTATAATATTCCGGGACGAACCAGCATCAATATGTTGCCGTCCACTGTCAGCCGTCTGTCGGAGATCCCGAATATTGTCGGCATCAAGGAAGGCAGCGGATCTCTCCAACAAGTGTCGGACATCATTCAACGGTCGCATCCCGACTTCTTTGTGCTCTCGGGTGATGATCCGTTGACCCTCCCCATGATAGCCCTTGGCGGGAAAGGTGTCATCACCGTCACGGCGAACGTCGCCCCAACCGATATGGCAAACATGGTGAACGCCGCGTTAGAAGGTAACTACGAAAAAGCTCGGCTCCTACACTATAAACTTGCTCCCTTGTTTGGGGCATTATTCTTAGAGACCAATCCCATTCCCGTAAAAGCTGCCCTGGCCATGATGGGAAAAATGTTAGAAGAAGTTCGACTCCCACTTACCCCGCTTGCCTCGGAATTTCGCCCAAAACTCCAGGAAGCCTTGCAACAGGCTGGAGTGCTCTGAGGAACTCACGAACATGGTTCGAACAATCATCACCGGCGCGGCAGGTCGAATGGGCACGCGGTTAGTCGCATTGACTCTGGATACCCCAGGCTTGCAACTTTCCGGGGCGATCGAGGCAAAGGACCATCCTGCTCTTGGAAGGGACGCAGGTGAAGTGGCCCAAATCGGGCAAGTGAACATACCGATCACCGACAATCTGAACACCTGCCTCTCTCAAAGTGATGTGGTGATCGATTTCACCGCTCCCTCATCCTGTCTCGCCAACCTTCAGCAAGTCATCAAATCCGCCAAGGCCATGGTCATTGGAACGACCGGATTTTCTGATCAGGAATTAGCCGAGCTGAAGGCATTCGCAATCAAAATCCCTTGCGTGTTTTCCCCCAACATGAGTGTAGGCATCAACGTGCTCCTCAGCACTGTCGGGAAAATTGCCCGGTCGTTAGGAGAGCAGTACAACATCGAAGTGATCGAAGCCCATCACAATAAAAAAAAGGATGCCCCGAGCGGAACCGCGCTGAAACTGGCTGAAGCCTTAGCCGAAGGAATGGGATGGGATTTAAAAGAGGTAGGCGTCTATGCCCGGCTTGGCATCACCGGCGAACGGAAAACCCGTGAAATTGGGATGCAAACTATCCGCGCAGGCGATATTGTTGGCGATCACACCATTTTATTGGGCGGACCAGGAGAACGCATTGAAATCACCCACCGCGCCCACACTCGCGACACGTTTGCCCGAGGCGCGCTCCGTGCTGCTGAATGGGTGGCCCATAAACCACCTGGGCTCTATTCCATGTCCGATGTCTTAGGCTTATCCTGATTCAATTTCCTCAATTTATCAGACATGGCCGCACCTGCCGATGATAGTCTAAATGACTTCACCTTAATGTGACGATTCGCGATTCATTAATTGACAAAGCCGAAGAGCCCGTGGTCTTATCGATGAAAGTCCCAGGACAATATTCGTTCCCCTAGCCTTCTCTTGGCTTACTCAAACCGAAAGAGAATCAAGATAAGGGGAGTGAGAAGATACATCAGATTCATGTAACCAAAGGAGACGTTCTTCATGGATATATTTGGGAAAATTCCCCTCGTGGAAATTCCGGTACACGTGACCCCGGATCAAAAGAAATGGTTGGACAAAATGGTGGAAGAAGGAAAAATCGCGATTCCTCCAGGTGGGACGCTGGAAAAAGGATCGGTTATTTCTATGTTTCTCAGGATGCTTATCCACAACGCCATGGAAGAACAGATGCGCCAAGCCGCCATCGATGCCGAAGACGAAGATGACGATGAATAGTTATGGTTCCATTTTTCCGTAGGCTACAGGGAGGGTTTCAATGATCTTATAGCCTGGGCACAGAATACCACTTGTCTGAATCTGGGGTATCAGGGTAACAATAATCTACACAACTCGAATGGGCAACGACTTCTTCTTGGTTTGCACGGATAAAGGAGGAGGGAGAGGTTTATAGGGATAGGGTTCCCCTCGTATCAGGCCTTGCATGGACCATGCTGGTTTAAATTTGAAATCCCCTTCGTCCTGCACTTTACATCCTTCACATAACGTTCCACCGATATCTCCAGCCAGATAATTACGCCGGTACGCGGTATAGGCTTCCCCCTGCCACACACTTTCCACCGATTGGTTCGTCACATTACCCAAAATGGTTGTCCTCTCCCAATCCACGCAACACAACACGACATCACCATTCCATAGAAGGTACGCCTGACCCATCAACCGATCACAATTGGTATACGGCTTCATCGGCTTAACATTGATGGCCTTGCCATCAACCCAGGGATGAGACCGGTTTTCCAGAGTATGGATTCTGACAATCACACCTCGAGAATTCCAATAATCCCGTATTTCTCCCAGTTCCCGATCGAGGGTTGCGGTGTGAACCATGGTCACGGTGACAACCGGCTTCCTGGATTTTCTCCGCCTTCGGAATTCAATAAAATGGTTGACCTGATTCAGGTGGGTTTCCCAATCAAGGTTCCCCATACTGGTTTCATAAGTCTCCTTTCGAATCCCGTGAAAACTAATCATGAGATTATCAAGGCCGCTCTCAATCAAACGTTCGCCCATATCCGGTGTCAAGTAAGTGGCATTTGTGCTAATACTCGTACTGGTTTCTCTTCTCTTTCGTTCCGTGATGTAGCGAATAAGGTCTGGAATCCTGGGATCTGCTAACGGTTCATTCATCAGGTACGGGCTGATCCTCCTAACTGGATGCTTAACCACCTCATCCACAATCTTTCGATAAAGATCCTCATTCATGCTCCCCATCGAAAGCCGGTTTGTCGTATGGCCGTTTGGACAAAATTGACACCGGGCGTTACAACCGGACAGGGTTTGGATCTGAACAGTCTTGGGAAATGATGGGACCGGTCGCTCCCCATAGATCCAATGTTTAACAATTGAACCGATAATGCCGCCATGATCCGACTCAAGAAAATATCGTCTGGCCATACAGTTACCTCACAAAAGATAAATTAGGCAGTTCCTCAAGCCCATACGGTGAGTGATGAGTTTAATTGGCCCTGCGCGGGCTATTCAAGTAACTCATACTCTCTAAGCAATGTCCGCTTCTCCCAAAAGGAGAAATGCCCAGGGTTATGTCTTTGCCGCCGCCGGCCGTCTTCGTTCCGGCAGCAGGGACTTGCGCAGGACGAGCGACCGGCCGTGGTGCGGCACCATCCAATCGCGGCGCAAACCCCTAACAACTTTAAAACCCAAATGCAATCGAGAGGCAGATATGCGGCCCTCGAAACCGAGGACAATGCCGACGACAAATAGGAGTGCATATAGCTCTCGTTGGACCCCCAAACCGATGCTTCCTCCCGTTGTCGTGAATTTACCCTTAGGCACTAATTCCACCCGACGGAGGAAAAGCTGGGTCTAATTAAAATTTCCTCTCCCAAAGGTTGCTTGAAAATTTTCCAAAGAAGAATCTATTCAACTTTAGGCCTCTTCCATTGCTAAATTAGCTAGCTCCCTAGATTGATTGTGAAAAGTTCTTAATTGTTCAACAATATTGAGCTTGAAAATTTTATTCATAAATGACAGTCCATAAATCAGATATCTTCATCGAACGACCTTGCGGGACAAGGCCTCTTTCGAAAAGAATCACTGCTGCCTGGATATCGTTTAATAATTTGATCAACAAACAACCAGCAAAAAGCTGTTGCCCATCACGATTATGAATTCTCAAACGGTATTTTGTTTGCTGGCAAAATCTATTGAGGTCTTCGACTAATTGAAAAGAAAGTTGGTTTTTTGCCCGAATTCTTTCGCGATACTGTTCTATTTCTGGCGAAAGAAAACCTTGTTCATCAAGGCTCATACCACTAAACCTCCCGCTCTCATTCACCTCTCTTACTTTTTTTGGTAAATATAACCTTTTAACCAGGGGAATTTCAGACAAATTTGCAGTACTCGCCCGAAATCTAAACGGATAGAATTATTTTTTCATGCAAGTTTGGCGCAGACAGATTTGACTTCCGTATAGAGATTCAAGGCCTCGTGTCCCATTTCACGTCCCCAGCCGGATTGTTTGTACCCGCCAAATGGCAGCGATGCGTCGAAAATGTTATGACAATTGATCCAGACCGTTCCCGCCCGTAATTGGGCTGCCAGACGATGCCCCTTACTCAAATCTTTGGTCCATACTGCTGCTGCCAATCCATAGATATTATCATTGGCCTTGGCGATCACATCTTCCACATTTGTGAAGGGTTCCGCACAGACCACCGGGCCGAAAATTTCTTCTTGTATGACCTTCATGGTAGAGGTGGTGTTGACTAGCACGGTCGGTTCCACAAAATAACCTTTGTCCCCCAATCGCTTTCCACCCACCACCGCTTTGGCTCCCTCGGCAAATCCCGATTCCAGATATCCCAGGACACGATGTTGTTGTTCATCAGACACCAAAGGACCCATTTGGGTAGCAGGATCGAGGCCAGGTCCCATTTTAATTTGTTTGGCTTGATCGGCCACTCCCGACACCACCTTATCGAAAATGTTTTTTTCCACATACAACCGGGAACCTGCGCAGCAACATTGCCCATGATTAAAGAAAATTGCATTGGCCACACCAGGAATGCCGGTTTCCAGATCCGCATCAGCCAAAACGACACTAGGGGATTTGCCGCCGAGTTCCAGCGTGACTTTTTTGAGATTCCCTACAGCGGCATTTACGATGAGTTTGCCAACCTCGGTAGATCCAGTGAAGGCCACCTTATCGACATCGGGGTGTGCGGCCAAGGCCCCTCCAGCCGTTGGGCCATAACCGGGAACAATGTTTACCACTCCTTCGGGAAATCCTGCCTCCAGGAATAGCTCTCCCAACCGCAACGCCGACAATGGGGTTTGTTCGGCTGGCTTCACCACAATAGTACAACCTACGGCCAAAGCCGGGCCGAGCTTCCATGCCGCCATTAACAGAGGAAAATTCCAGGGAATGATTTGTCCGACGACTCCCACCGGCTCACGAAGTGTATAGGCCAGGAATTGTGATCCGGGCATATAAGGAACCGATATGGGAATGGTATTCCCTTCAATTTTAGTCGCCCATCCCGCCATATATCTGAACAAATCGATTGCCAACGGAACGTCCGCAGCCCGAGCGATAGTTAACGGCTTGCCGTTATCAAGAGACTCTAATTGGGCGAATTCTTCCAGGTTCGATTCCAGAAGGTCGGCCAATCGCCAAATAAGTTTCCCTCGATCGGATGGTGTCATTTTTCGCCATGGGCCTTGTTCAAATGCCTTTCGGGCAGCTCGCACGGCTAAATCGATATCAGCCTTGTCCCCTTCCGCCACCTGCGCCAGCACTTCCCCAGTCGCAGGATTGTACGTGGGAAACATCTTGCCTGATCGTGCGTTGACCCACTGACCATTGATCAACATTTTTCGTGGATGGGAAATAAAAGATTGAACATCGGGATGAATTTGTTCGGGGGAAGTCGCCACACTCATGGATGGCCTCCTTTTCTCCAGAAGAAAATCTGGGTTCGGATTTCAATAGGAATTCTGATGAATTAGTTCATAGTTATAATGTGAAAAGAGGCAAATCAGAGAAGGGTGAAGGGAATTGCCATTGTTTCCTTTCTGATTTTCCACGTCAGGGAAGATTCAGGATTATATCTTATTATGACGACCCTTCAATTTCTCATGCAACTTTTGATCTATTCGGAGGTCTTTCAATGAATAAGAACATCCCACTTGTGATTATTCGTTTTGAAACTGCTTCATGAATTAGTCATCCCGTCTCTCATGCGAAATACTGCTCTAAAATTATTCTAGGTAACCATGCAGGTAACGAAATTGTGTTTATCTGTTGTTATCAATAAAACAAGCGCCAAACCAATCAGTGCCTTTGCAACTCGAAGAAGATTATCGCAGTGTCGGAAAGACCTCTTGAGCGGCAGTGACCGTCTGACGAATGTGCCTGTTGGTATGGGCCGTTGACAGCAACATGGCCTCAAATTGAGAGGGAGCCAAATAAATTCCATGATTGAGCATGCCATGAAAAAATTTAGCGTATTTTGCGGTGTCTGATTTTTTGGCCCCGGCGTAATCGGTGACAGGCCCCTCGGTAAAAAATCCCCCCAACATTGACCCAACCCGAGTTTGATAGTAGGAAATTTTTGCATATTTCGCCGCTTCGCCTAATCCTTCGGCCAACTCCTTCGATTTTTTTTCTAAATCTTTATAGACTCCAGGACTTTTGAGGAGTCGGATAGTCTCTAGTCCAGCAGCCACTGCCACTGGATT
Source organism: uncultured Nitrospirales bacterium (assembly GCA_963785905.1). Lineage (GTDB taxonomy): Bacteria > Nitrospirota > Nitrospiria > Nitrospirales > UBA8639 > Nitrospira_E. The sequence goes on along the minus strand of CAWAXJ010000058.1, from coordinate 8,799 downwards.
TCCTGAGAGAGTTCCGGCCTGGTAGACTGGTCCAGCCGGGGCAATCATTTGCATAATGTCCTTTCTCCCTCCATATGCTCCAATGGGTAACCCTCCACCGATGATTTTCCCCAAACATGTGAGGTCCGGAATGACTTTGTAGAGGGCTTGCGCTCCACCCACATGCACTCTGAATCCGGTGATGACTTCATCAAAAATCAAGAGAATATCGTATTTTTTTGTGATCATTCGGAGCCATGGCAGAAATTCATCGACTGGGAGGAATCACCCCCATATTCCCTGCGACGGGCTCCACAATGATGGCGCCCAAATTGTGGGCATGTTTATGAATGAGTTTTTCCGTGGCTTTAATGTCGTTATAGGGCGCAGTCAATGTATGGCGAGCAAACGATTCGGGTACGCCAGGGCTATCAGGTATGCCCAGGGTAGCCACTCCGGATCCAGCTTTGACAAGCAAATGGTCGGCATGGCCATGATAGCAGCCATCGAATTTAAGAATAGAATCCCGTTTGGTATAGGCCCTGGCTAAACGGATCGCGCTCATGACAGCTTCCGTCCCGGAATTCACGAGTCGGACTTGCTCAATGGAGGGAACCGTCTTCACAATGAGTTCCGGCTAATTCAACTTCCCCCAGGCAGGGCGCTCCATAGCTAGTTCCACATTTGGAGGCACTTATGACCGCCTTTAACACATTCTCGTGAGCATGCCCGAGAATCATAGGTCCCCACGATAGGACATAATCCACGAACGCGTTGCCATCCACATCCTCTAACATGGCCCCTTTTGCCTTTTTAATGAAGAGGGGATCTCCCCCGACCGAGCGGAAGGCTCTAACGGGGCTATTGACCCCGCCAGGAACAATCGATTGGGCCCGTTTAAAATATAAGCGTGATCGAGTTGTTTTCACTAATGAATTCCTCCATGCTTTCAAGATATTTTACGGCTGTAGTTAGAGTTTTTCAGTAATCGGGGGAAATAAGTATTCACACCCGTGTTACCACGCCACCCTACAATCCCATTGTTATTGTAAACAGCAATTCCTTTGAAAACGACTTTTACCTCATAGGTAAGCTAGGGATCCCTACGTGTAATAAACAATCCAAAAACTCAGAGTGTTTTTACATCTGGTGGCTAAAAAACATTCATCCACTGTCGGTTTAGTAAAATGCTTTCATTGCCGAGAACACATTTCCCACGCTCAAGATTCACCCCGCACATTATTCCCGTGATCTAGGGAAGAAACGACATCATTCCTTCTTGAATTCCAATCCATATCAAAAAGATATTCGCCGAAAACATTGAAAGAGATAGTCTTGGAAAATCATTTGGCTTTAAGTTCCCTCGAGGACAAGAATTACTCAATATAATTCCTGCGATTTTATATTTATTTTTCCAATTTTTGACCGAAAAATAATATAGGCATGTCACTTCTCAAAGAAGGCAGGTTTTAAATATGTATTGTGAAAAAAGGGAAAGAAATGGAACCACGATTCTTGAATGTTTTGGACGATTTGATGAAGCGGACACAAATCAATTTGTTAAAACTCTCGAACAACTTCAAAGCCAGGGTATTCGACACATTATATTAAATTTATCCCCTGTGTATTATTTGGATCCGAAAGTTGTCAATTTAATAGTTTTCGCTCACCAATTCATCCAAGCGCATGCGGGAACATTTTCCCTAATATGTCCTCTTAGTTCAGTGAGGAATGAACTGATTCGCGGAAAAATTCATGACATCATCCCCACTTTTGAGTCACTGTACGATGCAATGCATCGCCCCCAATCGGCTTATGCCGAATGTTCTAATTGATGTAAAATGAAAAATTGGTAAAAAAAAGAAAAGCCCGGAGATTTGTGTTCTCCGGGCTTTTCCAGGTTTAAAATCTCGGCAACGACCTACTTTCCCACAGCCTCACGGCTGCAGTATCATCGGCCCTGGAGGGCTTAACTTCCGTGTTCGAAATGGGAACGGGTGGGACCCCTCCGGTAAGGTCACCGAGAAATTCTTTGTAGGGTGTTACAATATATCTAAAGAGATCAAATGAATTTTCTCTTTAAAAACACGAACACTTACTACGCTATTTTTGACCATGTCTATCAAGAACAAATGTTGTTAAGTCGCACGGCCAATTAGTACTGGTTAGCTTCAAGCCTTACAGCTCTTCCACACCCAGCCTATCAAACTCGTAGTCTACAAGTGGCCTTTAGGGAGGTTACCCTCCGTGTGATCTAATCTTGAGGCTAGCTTCCCGCTTAGATGCTTTCAGCGGTTATCTAAACCGGACATAGCTACCCGGCACTGCCGCTGGCGCGACAACCGGCACACTAGCGGTCCGTCCATCTCAGTCCTCTCGTACTAGAGACAGGCCCTCTCAAATCACCTCCGCCCACAACAGATAGGGACCGAACTGTCTCACGACGTTCTGAACCCAACTCTCGTACCGCTTTAACGGGCGAACAGCCCGACCCTTGGGACCGGCTTCAGCCCCAGGATGCGATGAGTCGACATCGAGGTGCCAAACTTCCCCGTCGATGTGAACTCTTGGGGGAAATCAGCCTGTTATCCCCGGCGTACCTTTTATCCGTTGAGCGATGGCCCTTCCACGCAGAACCACCGGATCACTAAGCCCGACTTTCGTCCCTGTTTGAGCTGTCGCTCTTACAGTCAAGCTCCCTTTTGCCTTTACACTCGATGGCTGATTGCCGACCAGCCTGAGGGAACCTTTGGGCGCCTCCGTTACCTTTTGGGAGGCGACCGCCCCAGTCAAACTACCCACCAGACAATGTCCTCACCCTGGATGACAGGGCCAAGTTAGAATGTCAGAAAAGCAAGGGTGGTATTTCAAGGTTGGCTCCACGAAAGCTAGCGCCCCCGCTTCAAAGCCTCCCACCTATCCTACACATACTCGCCCAACACCCAATGTCAAGTTGTAGTGAAGGTGCACAGGGTCTTTCCGTCTAGTTGCGGGCACCCGGCTTCTTCACCGGAACAACAAGTTCGCTGAGTCTCTCCCCGAGACAGCGCTCCAGTCGTTATGCCATTCATGCAGGTCGGAACTTACCCGACAAGGAATTTCGCTACCTTAGGACCGTTATAGTTACGGCCGCCGTTTACTGGGGCTTCCATTCGGAGCTTCGCCTTGCGGCTGACCCCTCCAGTTAACCTTCCAGCACCGGGCAGGCATCAGACCCTATACTTCCTCTTGCGAGTTAGCAGAGTCCTGTGTTTTTGGTAAACAGTCGCTAGAGCCATTTTACTGCGACCTCGTTCGGCTTGAAGAGTAAATCTTCGCACCTAATCAAGGCACCCCTTTTCCCGAAGTTACGGGGCTAAATTGCATAGTTCCTTAGGGAGAGTTCTCTCACGCCCCTTAGTGTATTACACCTACCTACCTGTGTCGGTTTGCGGTACGGACACCATAATAACTCACTACGAGGATTTTCTCGGCAGTACGGGATCAGTCCGTTTATGGCCTGACGGCCTCCCCATCACATCTCGGTGTTAATAGGTCCGCGGATTTTCCTACAGACCCCACCTACCTGCTTGGACCGGGTATTCCAGGAACCCGGCGGCACCTACCCCCCTGCGTCCCCCCTTAGTTGATAACGCGATCATGGTGGTACAGGAATATTAACCTGTTTTCCATCGACTACGCCTTTCGGCCTCGCCTTAGGACCCGACTAACCCTGATCTGACGAACATTGACCAGGAAACCTTAGGTTTTCGGGGACGATGATTCTCACATCGTTTATCGCTACTTATGCCGGCATAATCTCTTCTCTAGAATCCAGCTG
>CAWAXJ010000057.1:0-93965 GCA_963785905.1 uncultured Nitrospirales bacterium | reverse complement strand
CGGATCCTTCAGGGCGGCATTGTTGAGGGAGTGCGGAGTATTCAGGGAAAAGAGGTGGACGTCCGAATCATCGCTGCCACGAATGCGGATTTAAGAAAGGCAACGTCCGTGGGCCGCTTTCGATCCGATTTGTTTTATCGGTTGCATGACATTCCTCTCCTGGTTTGACGCTTCATGGAGAAAAATCGGCTCCAATTTAAACGTAGTTGCCAGGACATTGATGAACGATCCATGGAAATGCTTATTCAATATTCCTGGCTTAGTCATGTACGGGAACTCAAAAATATCATCGAACGGGCAATGATTCTTTCTCAATCGGCTGTATTGCACCTGGAAGAATCGTTATTACGGTTACGGACACAGGATAAGGAGACACTTTCATCTAACCGATTAAAGAATTTGGAGCGCGAGAAAATTCGTCAAGCATTGGAAGCCTGTGAATGGCGGATTGAGGGACCGTTAGGAGCAGCCAAGCATCTCGGATTGGAACCAAGTACCCTCCGAAGCCGATGGAAAAAGCTCGCAATTACGAAAGAAAATCTAAAAATTAGCTGTAAAGATGATGGATGGGTCACTTCGGATATAGCGTTGCATTTGATTAATGATATCCCTATCTCGGAGTTTCCACAGTTGACTGTGTCCGTCAAATATATTCAGGCGAAGGGAATGCTCGCTGAATGGCTGGCCAATACAGAAAGAGGCATTGAGAATAGAGTGAAAAAGGTTTCGTGCGACCAAAATTCCTCAGAAATAAGCATGGTTTTTGGTTGGTTAACGGTCTTGGATGATTCAGATCATTTGTCATTTTGAAGGAGTTTCACGAGATAATGAATTCACTACACCATAGTTTAACAATAGGAGAGTCCGACCGGCCTAAACAGAATTTGTTCGTGGTTGATGATGACCCCTTTGTGCGAACGAGTCTTTCAAGGCGATTGCAGCGCGATGGTTTTTTGGTTCATGAATTTGAATCGGGAGAGTCCGTGGTAGGATGTTTGGACAATGTATCCAGACTGCCTGATGTTATTATTTTAGACTATAAAATGACCGGGATAAACGGTTTAGAGACTTCCCGATTAATTCGCCAACGATTCCCGCGTATACCTGTGATTCTGTTAACGGCATATTTAGGAGTCATTGACATAGATGAGGCTAAACGCGAAGGCGTTTTCGAAGTTCTGACTAAAAATATAGAATTGGAGAATTTACGGGTTGTGATCCAGGATGCATTGAATCGGAATCAGATGTGATTCTCATGTTATTGCGTGAGATCTATAAGAATGGGTGAGGCTAACAGAAACAGAGGTTATGCCATTTCGCCCTATTTAGAGAAGGAAAAGCTGACAACGACAGATAGAGGGGACGTTACGGTTAAAAATGATTCCTCAATCGTTTGTTCCCCTTCCCTGACATCGCTTCAACTTGTCTTCTACTTTGCCAACTGGTGAAGCCTGCAATTCTCCCAAAGGGTCGCTCTTTCTATGGAGAGGCCATGCCCAATATTTCACAAACTCTCTTGAAATGTTTTCCGATCGGAATAGAACTTCCGATCAACATTTTGATTATATCTTTTAACCCAGAGCTCAGATTTCTCTAGCAAACATTTCCTTTGCTTGGATCTATTAGATTGGGTCAATTTCCTGGGTGAACCATTTCTTTTTCGGGAGCTTTCATTGTCCCACCCAAAGAAGCTGACTGGTGTTTTTCCAAAAGGGACTGTGCGAGACAATCCAAAATCCACATGGAGAAGATCATGACAGCAACACCCATCATTCGACTTTTTCGTGATAATTAGGCTATTTGCTTGAGAGTTTTGCACATCTATACATTCCGGGATTATCGAGGTCATGCCAGGGCGGGCCAAAACGAACCGGAGTTGGATTATTTAATGCTAATTCACCTTAATTTATCTATGTTCAGCATGCCTCGTCTCTTGGTGCACTAAATCACTTGAGTTGAAAAGTAAAAATTTTACAGTCGTTAAAGGATTATGTTGAGAATGATTTTTATGCAGGTCCTTAATAATATGAATGCAGGATTTTTCGATCGGCGTCTTTATTGAATGGTTGTATCGAAACATGATCGATGCCAAGGACTCATCGTAAGCCTCGGCATTGTATAATCCCATGGACCCTTTCAACTTTTCGAGCGTAAGATGAATTCGGTATATTTACATTAGGAAGTAAGTCGGAAAGGTTTTTTGTTTTTCATATTGGATCAGGTTGAGGAGTGGCATGATGACGCAATTGGCCATACTGCGAAGTGAATTAGACGAAGCCCGGTCACGCACCGATAGAATGTTTAGTCTCATTAGCGCTCATGCGATGTATGAGCGTCCTATTCCCGAACGACACCGGTTGATTTTTTATCTCGGCCATCTCGAAGCGTTTGACTGGAACCAAATTTGTCGAGGAACATTGGGCCTGCCCTCCTTTCAACCCTCCTTTGATCAATTATTTGAAGCAGGCATTGATCCATCCGAGGGAAATCTTCCTAATGATCAACCGTACGATTGGCCAACGATAACGGAAGTGCAACGCTATAATGCACGGGTTCGCGAAGCCGTGGACCGGGTATTGGGGTCTGCCCCCGAGGGCATCATTCATGTGGCGATTGAACATCGGCTCATGCATGCCGAAACCAATGCGTATTTACTCCACCATCTGGATCCGAAGCATAAGCAGTCCCCCTCGGATTCTCTTCTTCTTTCCGGAGAGACACCGAGGGAGGAGATGGTGGACATTTCTGAAGGCATGGCGACGTTGGGACGGCAGCCAGACGATGGGTTTGGCTGGGACAATGAATCTGGCCGGCATGAAGTACAGGTTCCGGCATTTTCGATCAGTCGGTATAAAGTGACGAATCAACAGTATTTGCGATTTGTTCAGGAGGGTGGTGACCCGCCGGCTTTTTGGGTTCTGCGAGGGGATGGATGGTGTTTGCGCACAATGTTTCGGGAGGTGCCGTTGCCTTTGTCCTGGCCTGTATACGTGACCTATCGGCAGGCTCAAGCCTATGCTGATTGGATGGGAATGGTCCTCCCCACCGAAGCCCAATTCCATCGGGCGGCTTTTGGAACCCCGTCAGGGGTTGAACGCCCTTACCCCTGGGGTGATGAGCGCCCAGGGGTGGAACACGGGAATTTTGATTTTCAGGGTTGGGATCCGGTTCCCGTTACGGCTCGCTCGCACGGCAACAGTGGCTTTGGTGTGGCTCAGTTGGTGGGAAACGGCTGGGAATGGACCTCGACACTTTTTCATCCCTTTTCCGGCTTCTCTCCCCTACCAACATACCCTGGCTATTCTGCTCGATTTTTTGACCAGGATCATTACGTGGTGAAGGGTGGCGGTCCTGTCACCGCAAGCAGATTACTGCGCCGGTCATTTCGAAATTGGTTTCGACAAAGTTACCCCTATGCGCATATTGCCTTTCGTTGCATCCATAATTAGTGGGTGACGCTCTTCCTCACGTTACTGTGCTTCTGATATAAAAATTTCATGCGACGAATGTCAGGAAGAAACGGCCATTGGCGGCCTCTCTTCGTTGTTCTGACTCTATGGTGGAATCCTGCCTTTGCCACCGACACCCTGGTGATTTTGCATTCAAGTGAACATCATGGGGTTGCGCTCCCCTTAGAGCGGCCAGAAGATACCAGAATCGGAGGATTGGCGGGGCGGGCAACTTTGGTGGAAGCGGTTCGGCAAGAAGGTCCGCCGGTTTTGGTGCTGGATTCCGGAGATATCTTAATCGGTACGGCCTTGTCCTCCTGGTTTCGTGGCGAACCGGATATTCGCGCGATGAACTTGATTCGATATGATGGCATGGTGGCTGGAAACCATGATTTTGATTATGGGTTAGACCATCTGCGCGCGTTGGTCGATCTTGCTGATTTTCCAATTTTGTGCACAAACCTGCGATCAGAGCGATTTGACCTGCCTTGCCGGACATCTTTTGTCACACGTCTGGGGAACGTGAGTGTGGGTGTGTTAGGAATTGTGGGGAAGAGTAATTTTCCGGAAACCTTTAACCGGGATGTTGTCAAAGTGCTTTCGATGGTGGATCCGATCGTCTCCATTCAATCGGAAGCCTTGCGGTTACGAACCGAATCCCATGTCGATCTGGTCTTTGTGCTCACTCATCAAAATACTGATGAGGATTTGAACATCCTGAGGACCGTTGATGGAGTGGATGTGCTTATCGGGGGACATACCGAGGGGTTCGACGGACTCTATGCACATGGACTAACGGAGCCGGTTGAGACCGTAACTCGTCCCGGTGCGGTGTATGTGAAAACGCACCGGCAAGGACAAACAATTGGACGATTAGATCTGACGATTGAAGACGGATCTGTGATTTACGCGCGTGCTCAAAATATTCCCGTTTCGGCGTCGGTGCCTCTGGAGCCGAACGTTCAACAACTTCTGGTTGAGTATCGACAACGGTTTGCTCGGCATGCCGGACAGGTATTGGGTCGAGCGTCGGTGCGCCTTCAAGGGGATCGGCCGGTTGTTCGAACGCAAGAGGCCAATTTAGGCAATTTATTAACCGACCTGATGCGAACAAGTTTGCGCACAGATATCGCGCTGATTAATGCGGGGCAGATTCGGCGCAGCCTGGAACCCGGGCCAGTGACTCTGGGCGATGTGCTCTCTGTGTTACCCTTTGATTCCGCACTTGTGACCTTGAAGGTCACAGGGGAGAAGCTTCGTCAGGCCTTAGAGCATAGTGTGAGCCAATGGCCAAACCATTCCGGTCGGTTTTTCCAAATATCCGGTCTCCAGGTGACATATAATGCCATGGCCCCGATAGGATCTCGCGTGAAGAGCATGTTGGTCGGAGGTGTGCCATTGGATGTTTCGATAACCTATACCGTCGCGACAGATGCATTTGTTGCGGACGGTGGGGATGGCTATGACATGTTGACTCACGCCACACATCGAATAGACCATCAAACCCCCTTGCGGGATCTTTTGCTCAAAGCGTTAGCCGATGGTCCGCTCTATGCGGACACAGGTCATCGTATGGTTTTCGAGAACAGCTTCCCATCTCGGTAACCTGTCACAATTTCATGGATCTTCCTCAAGCTACTCGTGATTCGCGCCGATGGTGGACTGACCTGACCGATGTCTGGCGGGATACAAGGTTGATTGTTCTGACGGCTCAGATTGCCGCGATCTATGCAGCCATTCTCATTCCCTTTAAAGCCGGCATTCCTATTATTCCTGGTTTTGTGGAATTGCGGCCAGCCAATGCGATCCCCATCGTCGCATCCCTGTTGTTCGGACCCGCCGCTGCCTGGGGCGCCGGGATTGGCAATGTGATCGGAGATTGCTTTGGAACGTTGGGGCCGGCGAGTGTTTTTGGATTTTTAGGCAACTTTTCCTTTGGATACATTCCCTATGTGTTGTGGGGGAAATTGGGGTGGCTCTCATCCGGGCAGCCTCCTATGGTGAAGTCCTGGCGTCAGATGGTGGAATATGCCGTGGTGTGTGTCATGGCTTCCGCAGCCTGTGCCGGTATCATCGGTTGGGGGGTAGAGTGGTTGGGTCTGTTACCCTTCATCATTTTGGCCCCAGCGATTTTTATTAATAATATCGTGATGGGAATATTCCTCGGCCCTCCGCTGTTGGGGTTTCTCTATCCCAGGGTGCAACGGTGGCGGCTTCGCTATGAGGATATTCGAAAAGCAGGTTCTTCATGTTTCCATTCTTCCACAGTGTTAAAGCCGCACGAATCGACTTTGACAGATGTGATGAGTGAGGACCTCTGCCACTCAACCTTGGATTGTCGTGGCCTTTCCTTCCAATATGCCTCCGGTTCTCAGCCAGCCCTCCGGAATGTCTCCTTCTCCCTTGCTCCTGGTGAACTCGTCGTGCTGTTGGGAGGGAGTGGAAGTGGGAAATCTACGGTGTGTTATGCCTGTAACGGTCTGATTCCTCACTTAGTTCCTGGAATTTTTTCAGGAGCGGTGAAAATTAATGGACGAAATACCATAGATGATCCCGTGTGGAAACAGGCGGGGCGGGTCGGCCTTGTGTTTCAAGATTTCGACACACAACTTGTGGCGACGACGGTTGAGGAGGAATTACTGCATCCATTGGAATATCATGATCCTCCACTGTCGATGGAAGAGATGCGACGACGTGTCTCACATGCCCTCAGTCGCATGGGGTTGGAAAACTGTGCCTATCGTGATCCGATGACCATGTCCGGCGGCCAGCGGCAACGTCTGGTGATGGCCTCCGTGCTCGTGCAGGAACCGACACTGATGGTCCTGGATGAATCTAGTTCAGATCTTGATCCGGCAGGAAGAGTGCAATTGCGTGAGGTGTTACGGAATGTTCGCGAGGGGGGCATCTCAGTGCTCATGACGGAGCATGAGGAACATCAACTTGCCGACGCTGATCGAGTCCTGGTTCTTGGGCATGGCGAAATCGTTCGTGAGGGAAAGCCGGATGCCCTGTTGCGGGATCCTCAATTCATGAGGATGTGGGGACTTCGCCCGCATGCGCTCACCGAAAGTTTTGAGGGATTGGGTGCGGAAAATCTGCCCATATCAGTTCAGGAAGCCTGGACCCAGGCTGATGCGTTGAATCTCATGATACATCCTCCGGCCGCAGTTCTCGATGATTCCCTTCGATTAGGAGAATCCCCGGAGAGTTCGCGGAAGGGGGCTTTGCCGGTGATTCAAGTCGAAGGGGTGTCTTTCCAGTATGAAGAGCATAGGGTGCTGGAGGAGGTGTCTTTCAACGTTCACCGCGGGGATTTTCTGGCATTGCTGGGGCAAAATGGATCAGGAAAAAGCACATTGGCCCGATTGCTGAATGGACTTCTAACGCCGGCTCAGGGCCGGATAGTTGTGGACGGATTGGATACCAGGACCACCTCGATGAATGAATTGGCAACATGTATCGGCCTGGTCTTTCAAAATCCTGACCATCAAATTTTTGCCGATTCAGTCTGGGAGGAAGTCGCCTTCAGTCCTACAAATTTGGGATATTCTGAGAAGGAGATTGCGATACGTGTGCAAGAGTCATTGGACGCCGTCGGATTTCCGTCTCCGGAATGTCACGGATTAGATCCGTTTTCTTTGCGAAAAGGCGAACGGCAACGGATCGCGGTTGCGTCGGTATTAGCCACGCGACCGGCGGTGTTGATATTTGATGAGCCGTCGACCGGGTTGGATGCTGAAGAAACAAACCGCATGATGGCGATGATTCGTGCACTGAACCAGCAAGGGCATACCATTGTCATGATCACGCATTCGATGAGGGTTGTCGCGGACTATGCGCGACGGTGTCTGCTCATACATGCCGGCAGGTTGATCGCGGATGGAACGCCGCGAGAGATATTTTCTGATACGGCCTTGGTCCGATCCGCATCCTTAGAGCTCCCAGCCGTTACTCGCTTTAGCCAACGGTGGGGACACACGTTGTTGACCGTCGAGGAAGTGAAGGCCTCATTCATGCCTCGTGCTTCTTCGGAAATTTGCAAATGAATGGTTAGCTAGGGGTGAGTGTTTCCGAGTCTCTTCTGGTTTAATGCCTGACGATGAATATTTCATTGTATCTCTCCAGAAAGACGTGGATTCACCGGTTGGATGGACGGACAAAAGTCCTCACCGTGCTTGGGGTGTTTGTGTTGGCACTCTGCTTTTCACACCCGCTTTTCCTGTTGGGAGTCTTTTTATTCGTGATGGGTGGATTGGCCATTTCTCAAGCCGGAGCAAATGTGAGAAAAATGTGGATGCTGACGGTCTTGTTGTTTGGTTATAGCGTGGCTCTCTGGCCTTTCTTTATCGAAGGCCTGACTCCTGTTCCGGTATTACATAGATTAGGAGTAACCTGGGAAGGGGTCATGGTGGGCATGGGCATGGGGCTGCGGTTGTTGATCATGTTATGGGGTGGAATTTGGTTACTGTCGACAACGACGGTTGAAGAACTGGCACAGGCATCTCAGCAATTAGGACTCCCTTCCCGTGCAGGGTTTGCCTTCACGCTCGCGTTTCGTTGGGTGGGGATGTTGTTGGGGGCAGGTGTGGACGTGGTTCAGGCCCAACGCTCACGCGGATTAGATGTGTCTACGGGGGGAATCCTGCAACGAATCCGCAAATATGTGCCATTGGTAGTCCCCTTGATCGGTCATGCCCTTCGGCAAACGAATCTTCTTGCGATGTCTTTAGAGTCCAAAGGGTTTCATCCCTCCATCAGACGGCATTTTTGCGTAACCAGGAAATTGATGTTGCCAGATTACATGGTTCTGTGTGGCATAATTATACTGGTAGGGGTAAGTGGCTGGTTGCGATGGCAGGGAATCGGTGCTCTGGACATTAGGTTTTGAGAATTGGATGCCGCCAATGCAGAACGATAACCTGATAGGGGGAGGTAGCATTCGTTGGACAACCAAATTATTCCTTCATTCAGCTTATAACCACATTTCTCTTCATGGCTCCTTGACCTTTGAGGTCCCTGGATGGTCGGCAGCCGGATAGTTTTGACTCGGGTAAGAGATATCCCGCCTCGATTAATGATACGTAGAGGCCCTTCAGGGGGAATGCCTTGTTTTCTGAAGGATGGATGCTAAAGATTCAAAATCTCTTCACGACGCATGGTGGATTTCAGGCAGGATGCTTCTTCTTCCGCGAGTGCGACGAATTTAGAAATATTTTTAATACATCGGCCACAACAGTTTTGTTTGTCATTGAGCCCGAGGGAATCTGCAAGTTTTTTGGGACAGGTGATCGCTGCCTGTCCTAACTCACGGACAACGGATTCTTTAATACCCTTGCAAATGCAGATATACATAAACAGTTCCGTTTAGAGGGTCAATTCGAAAATGATAACGGTTATCATTTTTAAATATATTACAAGCCGGATAAGGTCATGTCAAGATCTCGGATGAAATCCTAATAGATTGAAAATAAATGTTTATTTTTCAGTTTTATTTTGTTGATCCTGGTTAAAGTATGTATCTATTCATTTTTTTTATGCATAATGGAATGGTTTGATGGAATGACATGGGAATTTTTCTATGGACCTAGGGAAATGTGCGGTAGAAGGATGTGAAGGGGTGGAAATCCGTGTTCACATTCAGCCGCGGGCGTCTAAAACGGAAATTGTGGGGTTATACGGGGAAGCACTGAAGATTCGAATTGCGGCTCCTCCGGTGGATGGTCAGGCCAATACGGAATTATCTCGATTTCTAGCTCGACAGCTTGGCGTTTCCCAACAATCAATACAGATGATCTCGGGTGTCAGTTCAAGGAGAAAGCGGATCTTCATTAAAGGCAGGACACTCACCGAAATAGTGGCAAACCTGACCCACGGCAACTCTCCGAAAAATCTGTAATTTCCGCCAGGGACAGCACATGTATGGAGGGGATGGAGAGAGGACGTATCCTCACTTTCATAGAGGTTACCTGGTGGATGGCTTGGTGAGTTTACAACCCCTCAAGTCACTTTTATAATGCCCAGCCTTAGTCTGCTAACACGGCTCGATTGGCATCCAAGGGACAGCTCTCCTTTTTGAAAACGAATACTTCGAATTATTGATATTCATGTCTTCCCCTACCCCAAAAAACGAACTTCAGGAGCTTTTATTGGATCGACTTGATACGTCTACCGCTCAGCTTCTCTATGAAAAGTTAGAGGGGGATCACAATTGCGCACCTATTTTGGAATTACTCTCTGAATTGAAAGAGATTTCGTCAAAAATCCAGGGTGAGGCCGTATGGGCCCTCGGCGAGATGAATCGAAGTGGCTGTTTAGCCAGTGCCATCCCATGGTTAGATTTAGGAATTACGTTCGCGCAAGCCTCGGGCGCTCTTGGTCTTCGATATTTCAAGGAAAGCCCCATGATTCTTGGATTTTTAGGAAATGAGCTCAAAAGAGACGAATTACTGGCTGATGTGATGGAACTGGCAGATGGGTTTTTAGATGTCGCTCCACAATGCGCATACGAATGGCTGAAGGTCCTTCCTCAATTATGTGCGGAAGTTTCCCGTCCTGACATTCAAGAATGGGCTCGATTAGGGATGGAGTTGGCTGAGTGGAATTATGTACTAGGAAATGAATTTTTTCGCGAGTGCCCATCCATCGCTCACGCCGTCCCGTTGGAATCGGCGAAGGCCTGGATTGGGTTCGGTATGAAGCTTATGACTCAAAACAGTTTTGGAAAGCCTGATTACATTGGGACCCTGGAGTTTTTCCGATCCAGCCCGAGTTTGTTTCTCGATATACCTGAAGCGAAAGTCAAACACGGGGTCATCGAATTGGGCTCTAATCTGGCGGATCACTCCCCCGAACAGGCGGTGTCTTTTTTAGCCAAGGCACCGGGAATTCTGGCCAGAGTGTCGACGGCCAATTGGAAAATCCGAATTTTGAAATTTGGGCACCTTGTGGCGGATCGAGATCCCGTCGCCACTCTCGCCTATTTCGGCCAGGCTCCTGAGGTCATCGGATTGACCGGAAAAGAAGAAGATTCCGACGTCTTCGAGGCGTGGTTTGGCCAGGGAATGGAGGCGCTGGAATATAGTGTTGAGGCTGGACGGGCCTTCTTTGCGTTGGAAACCCGTCAAGCTTGTTCGGTCGTGGAGCAGGCAATGAGCGGGGTGCCGCTTCGCCAAGTCGCCCGATCTTTGAAAATGTTTGCGAGGGCTCTGTGTGGAGAGGATGTGGCCTTAGAGGCTCTCCCCGAGATTGCAGGAAGTTTGGCCGCCACCGGTCAAACCCCAGGGGGGCCTCCCTCAGGGAAAGCCCAAGTCAGTGCGGATGGGAAAACGGTGTATCTTCCCCTCGTCATGCGACGATCGGCGACCCGGGAAGGTAACCGTCGATGGTATTCAGTCATGGTAGCCCATGAAGTCGGTCATTTAGAATTTGGCACCTATGCGCTTTCTCATCAAGTACTTCAGCGCCTGGGCGCTAGGGTCCAGGCCCGATACGACACAATAGCCCATGATTCACATGGACTCGTTCTTACATTGGGGGATTTCTTTCAACGCTTCCCGCAACCCGGCATCATCCGGGATTTATGGGAAATTGTGGAAGATGCACGCATTGACTTTTTGCTGTGTCGCGAATATCCGGGATTACAAGAGGATTTGCGGACTTTGACCAAGGAAGCCATGGAACTTCGCACCTTTTCCCATGGCATGACTGCGCGGGAGATGGTGCTGGACGCCTTGTTGTTGCTGTTTGCCGGATTCACCAAAGACGATTTTACTCGTCCCGGGCTTCAAGAAGTTATCGATGGGATATGGGAGATCGCCAAAACGATTTTACATCCAACCGCAACCGTCGATGATGCGGTGGAACTCGCCGACCGGCTGTATCAAGAATTGGAGCGTCGCATTGGGATTCTGGAGAGAGAACATGAACCGCTCGAACCCCTTTCCGATTCATCTGGAATATCTGATGCAGGTGGAAATCCTGAAGCGGCCGAACACCTGGAAGAGGCGTATCAGCCTTTGACCAATTGGGGATATCGGGGCATTCTCAATCCGGACCATGTCAAAGGCGGGGAAGAGGAACGTTCGTCGACAAGACAGCCGGGAAGCCAACGAGATCAAGAAAGCAAGTTGAAAGGAAGCGCTGGAGAGGGATCTTTGAATCCAGTCGATCGTCAACCTTCTCCCCAACAGGATCCTTCGCAAGATCCCAGAACACCCGTCTTTGGGGAATCGCTCATGCAGCAATGGTTTCAACCCGATCTCCATCCGACAGGTGGTCGGAAAGGAACCCGTCTCCTTCAAGGCGAGTATCTCTATGATGAGTGGGACGGCAGGGTACGCGATTACCGACCGCAATGGTGTCGGGTGATCGAGCAACCCGCCCGCGAAGGCTCCCCGGATTTTGTGGATGAGACTTTTCGAACGTATGGGCCAATTGTGCGACTCATCCGCCGCTATTTTGAGACGATTCGTCCGGTAGCCTTTCGTCGAATTGGACGCCAATCCCATGGAGAGGACATCGATTTGGATGCCTTGGTAAGTTGGATGGTCGATCGGCGACAAGGGAACGATTCCTCTGATCAGGTGTATTCCACTAGACAAAAACGTGATCGACAAGTAGCTGTGGCGTTTCTCGTGGATATGAGTGGATCGACAGGCCGTCAGGTTGGGACTAGAGCTCGCCCGGTGATCGACATTGAAAAAGAAGGCTTGCTGTTGCTCTCGGAAGCCCTGGCAGCAATTGGCGACCAATATGCGATCTATGGATTTTCCGGGCAAACGCGCCAATCAGTAGACATTCAAATAATCAAAGATTTCGATCAACGATCCGGCGGGAGAGTCGGCTTGAAAATCAGCGGAATCACCCCCCGGCAGCAGAACCGTGATGGTGCGGCGATTCGACATGCCACGCATCGCCTCCTACAGCAAGCTGCGAAGGTCCGGCTCCTCATACTGATCAGTGATGGCAAACCGTTAGATGATGACTATGCTGATGAATATTCCTTGGAAGACACCAAAATGGCTCTTCGTGAAGCCCGCCTTCAAGGCGTTCATCCATTCTGCATTACCATTGATCGAGCTCCAACCGATTATGTGAAGCGGATGTATGGGGAGATCGGGTATCTGGTTGTGGATGAAGTCGACGCGCTTCCCACCAAATTGCCTAAAATTTATCAACGTCTCACGGCCAGATAACCAAATATGGAAGAGGTATGAACGGCTCCGCTTCACGTCCTGATGTGCCACCATGGTTGTATAAATTGTTTACAGGGCATCAATATCCCTATGTCCGACGGCAGGCGAAGTTTGACCGGAAAGATCGTCAAGCGGACGGAGAACGGTTCGAGCCAACCCAGGATGATATCCGTGAAAAATTTTGGGAAATTTTTCCTCGTTGTACGACTAAAATGCTTCAGGAAGTAAAGACCGGGATGATTGTCGCGTTCGTAGAATTAGGCGGGTATGAGGCGGGGACGTACCAGGAGTTTATTGACCATCCGGAAGAGTTTTTGAGTCGGGAATATGGGAAGAAAAAAATTAAAGTGAATTTTTACGATGGGGATAATTTTGTGTGTACGATTAACTTTAAAGTCGCAGGGTGGACGAGCCATGAAGATGATTAAATTCGCATGGCTGGCGATCCCTTCAAAGGGATAGGTGGTTTTATGAGCCGAATCAAAGTGACCGTGGTGGGGGCAGGGAATGTTGGTGGGTCCATCGCGCAACGACTGGCAGAAAAAAACTGGTACGACATCGTGCTGGTTGATATTGTCGAAGGCCTGCCGCAAGGCAAAGCTCTGGACTTGATAGAAGCCGGCCCAATCTGTGCCTACGATTCAGCGGTGATGGGCGTCAATCATTACGAGGCGACCAAAGATTCAGACATTGTCGTTGTCACTTCAGGCATCCCCCGGCGGCCGGGAATGAGCCGTGATGAATTATTGGAAATCAACACGAATATCGTTTCATCAGTGGTGCGTGAAACAGCCCAGCGCTCTCCCGAGGCGATTCTGATCATTGTCTCCAACCCCCTCGACGTCATGACTCATGTCGCCTACCGGGTGAGTGGATTTCCACGAAACCGGGTCATCGGTATGGCGGGCGTGTTGGACTCTGCACGATTCCGGTCATTTATTGCGGAAGCTTTGCAGGTATCGGTGGAAAATATTCATGCGATGGTCTTGGGTGGACATGGCGATTCGATGGTGCCATTGAATCGATATACGACCGTGGCAGGGCGACCGGTGAGCGAATGGCTGTCGCCGGAGGCCTTAGAGGCTATTATTAAGCGGACTCGTGAGGGTGGAATCGAAATCGTCAATCTGCTCAAAACCGGGAGTGCCTTTTATGCTCCCGCAGCCTCTGTGGTGGAAATGGTGGAGGCCATCACCAAAGATCAAAAGAAAATTCTTCCCTGCGCGGCCCTGTGTGCCGGGGAATACGGTTTCAATGATCTCTTTCTTGGTGTGCCGGTAAAATTAGGGGCGGGGGGGGCCGAAGAGATTATTGAATTTGACCTCACTGCTCAGGAATATGTCGCACTGCAGGCATCCGCCAACGCGGTTCGAGAATTGTGCGGACACGTCGATCAGATGATGAAGAAAACCACCTGAGATTTTGCGAATGTGGGATGGGCTTTTCCCTCTCTCTTCCTTGCCACAACGTGGGTCCTGATAGTCGTCTCATCATCTTGACGACTTTGGAGACCCGTTCGTATAGTGAGTCGTGCCGGGTATCTTGACCTGCATTGACGCTCGATTTTGCTGATGAGCATGAAAGAAAATTCGGTTGCTGGATAAGAAGGATTGTTTAACGTTACGGTGGAAAAATATGCGGCGAATCATTCAACCACGCATGCGGGTTCCGATATTTCATAAAGGGGGCTTCGGTGGATAAAGCATTTGCACCTCGTGTATTGCGGGAAATACCGGGTGAGCCATGGGAGATTGAGCCGTATCGCCAACAAGGGGGGTATGAAGCGTGGGTTCAGTGCGTGGTGAAGAACGATCCCCAAACCATTATTGCTCAATTGAAGGAAGCGCATCTTCGCGGACGGGGAGGCGCCGGATTTCCGACCGGATTGAAATGGGACAAGGTTCTGAATCATCGCATCAAAGAGCGATACTTTGTCTGTAACGCCGGAGAACATGAACCGGGCACGTTCAAGGATCGGTATTTGCTTCGGCATCATCCTCACCAGCTGTTGGAAGGTTGCCTCATTGCGGCACATACGGTTGGAGCGAAAGCGGCCTATATCTATTTAAACCATGAGTTTTCGGAAGAACGCGCGATCTTTGATCGAGCCAAACACGAAGCCCAACATCAGGGCATCCTGGGGAAGAATTTTCTCGGAACAGGCCTCGATCTGGATATCGAAATTTTTGATGGATATGGCAGTTATGTGGCGGGCGAAGAAACCGCGATGTTGGAATCGATGCAGGGTCGGCCCGCTCAACCCAAGCAAAAGCCACCGTTTTATCCCACGGAGTTTGGTCTGCATGGGAAGCCTACATTGGTGAACAATGTCGAAACCTTGTCGAATATTCCCCAACTCCTCAGGAACGGAGCAGGATGGTTTCGGGAAGTCGGAACAAGTACCACGCCCGGGACCATGTTATTTTCCCTCAGCGGTGCCGTGAATCGACCCGGAGTCTATGAACTGCCGCTGGGAACATCCATCCGACATCTCGTTGAGGTCTGTGGTCAGGGTGTGCCGAACGGACATGGTGTCAAAGCCGTGTTTCCCGGTGGGCCGTCCTTTTCCATGGTAGGAGCGGAACAATTGGATTTACCCATGGACTTTGATTCTCTCAAGAAAGCCGGC
This sequence comes from uncultured Nitrospirales bacterium, assembly GCA_963785905.1. GTDB lineage: Bacteria > Nitrospirota > Nitrospiria > Nitrospirales > UBA8639 > Nitrospira_E. Next base: position 78,690 of record CAWAXJ010000057.1, on the reverse strand, counting down.
ACCGGATTGGGGTCAGCAGGCGTTATTGTCGTGGATGATGCGACATGCATGGTGGAACAAACCCTCAAGTTTTCAGGATTTTTTGAACGGGAAAGTTGCGGCCAATGTCCGCCTTGCTGGATTGGTACGAAAGAAATAGCCACCATAATCAGCAAAATCGAAGATGGATCAGGAGACCAGAAAGATCTGGCGAAACTCTTACAAATTTGTGGATTTGTCAAAGGTACAGGATTTTGCACACTGGTGACCGGAGCAGCCGTGTTGGTACAAAATAGTTTACGTCTGTTTCGTCAAGAATTTGAAGAGCATATTCGCCTGGGCCGATGTCCATTCAAACCAGCTCCGGTTGCGGCAGGGTAGAGGAGACGGATGATGCCTCGCGTCACGTTTCTTCATCCCGATGGTACGAGTGGCGAAGTGCCGACAGACCTTTCGCTCTTAGAAGCTGCGGAGCGACTGGGATTTCCGTTAAATCATGATTGCGGCGGCAATGCCTCCTGCACGACCTGCCGGGTGGATGTCATTGCAGGCAGTGAAAATCTCTCCGATATCGATTTTGATGAGCAGGATTTGCTGGATCGAGAAGCGTTGACCGAGCCGTATCATCGATTGGGCTGCCAGGCTCGAGTGTTAGGAGATGTGATTGTGCAAGTTCCCGAAGAGAAATGGGGTGAACCGGAGCTGGAAAAGCCTGAGAGATAAACCTATCGAGAAGAATTGCTGAAGAGTATTAGGGCAGGCACCTCCGTCCGAAGTTCAACCTCACATAGAGCAAAAAGAAAGCACGTTCCTGCCTAAGTTTTATGCCGAACATCTCATCCATCACACGGACCTACATGTTTTGTGCTGCGCATCGTCTGCACACCGACCAACTGCCCGAAGACCTCAACCAAAAGATTTTCGGCAAATGTAATAATCCGAACGGGCATGGACATAATTATACGATTCTCGTGACGGTGGAAGGAAACTTGGATCCACACACGGGGTTGATCACGGATGTGGAGGCTTTGGATCGGCTCGTTAAAGAACATATTGTGGATCGTTTTGATCATCAACATCTCAATTTCGATTCTGCCTTTGAACACGTCACGACGACGGGCGAGAATTTAGCCCGCTTGATCTGGGACCTGCTGGTTGACCACATCCCTTCCGGGCGATTGGGAAAAATCGGTGTGATTGAAACCCGTGACAATTTCTTTGAATATATTGGAGATCCTCAGGGGCCGAAGAGTTCTGTCAGAAACAGGAAAAAGGAGAACGAATGACGATCAACAAGAAGCGTCCCTCGTCTATGCCATTACGGGCCGCCATCAGAAAAACGAGCCAAGCCGTCCGTATGCCCCATATCGAAAATCTGGAAATCATCGTCAAACAGTTACTGGAAAACCTGGGGGAGGATCCTCAACGGAATGGGCTTCAAGATACGCCAAAGCGAGTGGCCAAATCCTTCGCCTTTCTCACGAAAGGCTATCAACAAAATATCGATGAATTACTAAATGGAGCGCTATTTCCCATTGAATACGATGAAATGGTCATCGTGCGCGATATCGATTTTTTTAGCCTTTGCGAACATCATCTTCTGCCGTTTTTTGGGAAATGTCACGTCGGGTATATTCCCAATAAACATGTGGTGGGCCTCAGCAAAATTCCTCGGGTGGTGGATGCCTTTAGCCGTCGGTTGCAAGTCCAGGAACGGTTGACGGTCCAAATTGCGCATACCCTTCAAAATAAGCTCAAGCCGCATGGGGTGGGGGTGGTCATGGAAGCCCGACATCTTTGTATGAGCATGCGGGGAGTGGAACGGCAGAATACCGTGGCGGTTACCAGTGAAATGCTCGGTGTGTTTCGCAAACAACAACAGACCCGCGACGAATTTCTTAAGCTCATCCGCCAGCGTGGAAGGGAGGCTGATTAGGTGTTCTCCTTTCAAGCACTCCAGTTCGAGATGGAATATGGCTTTCGGAGCATGGCGGGGTTATTACTCTGCGTATTGATTCTTTTGGCGGAATTAGGTTAAATGCGACATTATTATTGACAGTGAGTGTTCCCAGGGAAGGGCATGTCGCGCAGGAGGCGCCGGTCTGATCCTTCTTTTTATCCGGGTGTCTGGTTGGATTGTGCGTGGGGGTGAGGCCCACCCACCATCTTTAAATCTTCAGATTAAGCTAAGGTGGTGCTTGGGCATTCAATACAAGTCCAGTCCTATGTGACCTTTCCTGATTCCATTGTTTTCCTTTGTTTTCGGGTTCTCTCTTCCGTAATTCCCAATCGACTCCAGTCTTAGATGTTCTTCTGATTGATCTGCGTTTCGGAAAAATTTATAACCGGTGTGTCGTGAGGAAGCTCTGAAGAGCCTCATTGAATGCAACGGGTTGTTCGAAGTTGGAGAGATGACCGGCTCCGGTTATAGTGACCAGGGTTGAGCCGGCTATCCGCTCGGCCATGTAGTGAGACTCTGCGACTGGGGTGGCGACATCATCTTCGCCCACTATGATCAAAGTGGGACAGGTGATGCGGGATAACAGGTCGGTTGAATCCGGTCTGGCGGCCATAGCCGCCAAATCGACGACAATTCCCGCCGTTGATGTTTGAAGAATCATCTGTCGAACCTGCTCCACAATTTCAGAATGATGCTCAATGGTGGAAGGGGCCAGAAGTTTAGGAAGCATGAGGTCGGCAATGGCCGGTGCTCCATCGCTAAACGCCACTTGAGCCATCGAACGACGTCCAGCTTTCCCTTCCTCACTATCCGCTTGAGCTCTCGTATCTGCCAAAACCATCGCGCGCACCCGATTCGCATAATGTCGATAGATTGAAAAGAGGATATACCCGCCCATCGACAAGCCCGCAAACACCGCTTGAGCAATCCCGAGATGATCGAGCAGGTGGATGACATTTTTGGCATAATCGTCCAACGTATCATTCCATAGCACGATGTCGGATTCTCCATGTCCTCCAAGGTCGATGGTGATCACTCGATAGGTGTCCTTCAGCGCATCGACTTGAGGTTGCCACATGGTTTTGGAAAGTGGAAAGGCATGGATGAAGACGAGAGGCGTGCCGTTCCCTTGATCGGAATAACCGACTGTGACTCCATTAATGACAGCCTTCACCGTTGTCTCCTTTTTCGTCTACGGGAGCCATATCGATTCTTCTCAAGAGATGCAATCAAAGAGCAATATCCGGGTTTCATTTGCGGGCGCATGACCGGTGGTTATAGCATACTGAGAATATAGAGGTAATCACAGAATCGGCTGCCAGAAATGGTTAGGGGTTAAGTCCATTTTTATGGAATCCTTTGAGTCACAGTCCCAAGAAGATCTTTTCCCTGTTCAGGAACCTTCCGATAAACGCCACGCTCCGTTAGCGGAGAGGATGCGCCCGCTGGATTTTGATGAGTTTGTGGGACAGGAAGACGTCCTGGCCGAAGATCAGCCGCTGCGTGTGTCCATTGAACATGATCGTGTGCCCTCACTTATTCTATGGGGACCGCCGGGGACGGGGAAGACGACGTTAGCGAGTTTAATCGCCAAGAAAACCCAGGCGACATTCGTCCCATTTTCAGCGGTGCTCAGTGGCGTGCCGGAGTTGCGCGGATTGCTGAAGACGGCCCAACAACGCCGAAAGGTGGCAGGACAGCGTACACTTCTTTTTGTGGATGAAATTCATCGATTCAATAAAGCGCAACAAGATGCCTTCCTCCCCTATGTTGAACGGGGAGATATCATACTCATTGGAGCCACCACACAGAATCCTTCTTTCGAAGTGATTGCTCCCTTGTTATCCCGGTCTATGGTGGTGGTGCTTCAATCCTTAAACGAGGAGGCGTTGAGGCATATCTTGAATCGTGCCCTTTCAGATACGAAACGGGGGCTCGGTTCTTCACGCGTCACCCTTACTCCCGACGCTCAGCATCTGTTGATTGGATATGGCAATGGCGATGCGCGTTCGATGTTAACGGGGCTGGAATTTGTCGTTGACCAATATGCGAAGCCAGGCAAACCTACTACCATCGATCAACCGCAAGTCGAGCAAGCCCTGAAGCAGAAGGCCTTACGATACGATCGGGATGGAGAAGAGCACTACAATCTAATTTCGGCCTTTATTAAAAGTATGCGGGATTCCGATCCGGATGGGGCGTTGTATTGGCTGGCGCGGATGCTGGAGGGTGGAGAAGATCCCAAGTTCATCGCCAGGCGAATGATGATTTTTGCGTCAGAAGATATCGGGATGGCAGACCCGCAGGGTCTTTTGATCGCCTCGGCCGTCTTTCATGCGGTGGAGGTCATCGGGTTACCTGAAGCGCAAATTAACATGGCCCATGGGGTGACCTATTTAGCGACCGCACCAAAAAGCAATGCGTCGTATGTGGGGCTCCTGGCGGCAAAGAAAGATGCGAAGGAAAAAGGCAATCTACCGGTACCGCTGCATTTGCGCAATGCCGTGACTTCGTTGATGAAGGATCTGGACTATGGGAAAGGGTATCGGTATGCCCATGATGACCCGAAAGGTGCCAAAGCCCAAACTCATCTGCCCAAAGAATTAGAAGGCCGCAGGTATTATCGACCCACGGGTTCTTCCCCTCCTGCTGATGACGAAGAAGATCTTAACTCTCCCTGGTAATTATGGAGTTACCAAATTTAAGAGCCGGGTTTCGGCCCGGCAGCCGAGGTCCTTTTGTTTCGGCAAAAGGACCCAAAACCATTGACGCCCCGTCCGGCCTCATTGGATGGGACGGACGCAGGATACGGAGGGCGGGCCAACTCGCTGCGCTCAGACAAGGCCCGCCAAGATACAAAGAGCGTCCGACCCGATAGGCCGAACGGCAGGCGTCGGTCAAAGGGATTTTGTAAGGGATTGATAAGGAAAGAATTTGGCCGCAGAACACAGCCTGGGTAGCTGAAAAATGGAAGCAAATACGCAATTCGGTTACATGGGCTCATCCAAGACCGCATTTAGAGAGTGAGCAGTCACTTCGTGGGGGCCCAGCGATGCAATGCGTGCGGCGTCCTCGCAGAGCTTTCGATCAGCGGTCCGTTTCCGACCCAAAGCAGATATTTTGAATAAGTATGTGGTGATAAAAATGGTAGATATTCCTGAAGTCAAACGCACCGAATTAAATGAAAATTCCATTGAGAATTTCAGTTCAGAGGTGGACTTCCTTGGTGTATCAGTCGATTTATTGATCGAGGCTGGTTCATATGTGTGCATAGTTGGAAGTCTTATGCCTTTCGAAACGAAAGCGTGGAACTCCAACCAAGCTATTCTGGGTGGTCACTTAGTAAGACTATACAAGCTTATATCCGCAATGTTGGATCAAACGTGCAAACATCGAAGAGAAATTTCATCCATTTTAGCTCGAATAGCCTTTGAATGTATTATTAATCTATCTTTCCTATTGAAGAACTATAGTCCTGACTTGCTCTTATCTTATAAGTCGTATTCTCTAAAGCATGAAAAAAAGCTGATGGATAAGATCAAAGAAAACATAAGTAAGAGAAATGATGAAATATTGCCGATCGAAGAACGGCTGATTAAGTCTATAAAACGGGCATTTAAAGCCTCAGGATTTACCCCAGAAGATATAATGGCAAAGAAGCTCAGTAATTGGGGAAACAATAGCCTTTATGATAAAGCGAAAGATGTAGGTTTAGAAGAAACCTATCTTGCAGAATTCGGAGGGCCATCTCATAATATCCACGGCAATTGGCAAGATTTATTGGAATACCAACTTGAAGAGAAGGATGATGATCATTTTTCTCCTGAATTTAATTGGCACAATCCACGCCCTCAATACCTCAATGTTCTGGCACTTCAAACGGCCGAAGTTTTAAAGCAGTATATTGAGTGGCTGGGATACGAAGAAATAAAGGATATGGTTAAAACGCTCAACGAATTTCAAGAAAGAATTCGTACATTTGATTCAGCTCATGAGACAATGGCTTTCCCACAAGCAACAACATGAATGACCGATTTTGGCCGAAAGGAGATATAAATTGGAATTTTAAAAATTAAAAGAATTTAATGTTCGCTAGCGACCCGGAGCGGACATTCAAGATTTTATATTGAAATTAGGAAAAGGGGAGCATTCCCTTTTCAACAATTTTTGAGGTTGAATGAAAAATTTCGCTTAACAGGATCATGCCACCCCTGCTTTATAGTACTCTCGCTCCGCACAAACTCAGCTAATAAATCGAACGGGATTCTTTTTGCGGCCGCCATCCTCCTCCAGCTTGTGGTGTTATTGTTACCTGGGATGCCCAAGCTTGTTTCCGCCCAAGAAAAAATCGTTCTGCCCAACAGCCCACCGTTTATCCAAAAACCCAATCCTACCAAACTCGTGGTGTTTATCCACGGGATCAACGGGGATCCCGTAGAAACTTGGACTAGTGAAGATCAAAAAATTTTTTGGCCTCGGGCATTGGCCGAGGATCCGGATTTTACTAACGCGGATGTTCTTTCTTTCGGGTACGAGAGCGAATGCGGGCCGTCCCCTGAACATCCCGCGAGATCGCCACCCACCTGCACACTACTTTAGAGGCGGCGATTGCAAAAATTCCCTATCGGTCCCTATCGTTCGTTGCGCACAGCATGGGAGGGTTGGTGGTGCGCGAGTTTATCATGACACACCTGCAAAAATTACACGTTCCCCTGGACATATGGTCCTGTTGAGCACACCGAACTTCGGAAACAGTCTTGCGAATTCGGGTGAAATTCTTCTGCAAAAGTGACTCCCTAATGGATTTACGGGATGGTAGAAGCGGTTATATCGATTGTTAAACGACCGCTGGCGGGAACAATTTGAACAACCGGATAGCATCAAACCTTTCCATTTCGCCGCCGGGTACGAGCTTGTTCCGATGTCTTGGTTTACCGGCAGGATAGTTGAAAAAGAACCAGCCACCGCCTTTGCCCACGAGATTTCGGCCCTTAAGAAGGACCATTCCACCATCGCCAAACTCAATGGCCCGACTAATATCAGGCTTATGCCTGGGTGAAGGGACGGCTCTTAAAAACGGCACCAAGTCAAAAAGAAAGACCATTGAGCGAAGCTGAGGAACAACGGTACACGGAGATCATCCGGAAACTGCAGGAGGAACTGCGGGGGACGGACCTGGAACGAGCCTTAATATTGATAGCGGAGGAACGGTTGGATGAAGCGCTAGCTCTCTTGTCTGAAAAGGAGAACGCGGAAGAAGAGGAGATCGAAAAATCGCCCGCGGGCGTTTTGCTAAAGCCCAGGTCCTGGAACTCAAATTGCTCTACCGGGACGCTTTGGAATTTTACGCAAAAGCCGTCCGACTAGCACCCGCAAATACAACCTAATTGAACCAGCTGGGTTTGATGCATGCTATCCTGGGCCAATATGATCAGGCCAACACGTATTACGAGAAAGCCCTGGCCAGCAAATTGAAGACCTTGGGGCCGGAACATCCCCATGTGGCCACTGCCTGGAACAACCTGGGAGGGGCCTGGGACGCCAAAGGCGACTACGACCAGGCCATCACGTATTTCGAGAAATCCCTGGCCAGCAATTTGAAGACCTTGGGGCCGGAAGATCCCCGCCGTGGCCACTGGCTGGAACAACCTGGGAGTGGCCGTGGGACGCCAAAGGCGACTACGACCAAGCCATCACGTATTTCGAAAAAGCCCTGACCAGCGATTTGAAGACCTTGGGGCCGGAACATCCCGCCGTGGCCACTGGCTGGAACAACCTGGGAGTGGCCTGGCTACGACAAAGGCGACTACGACCAAGCCATCACGTATTACGAGAAAGCCCTGGCCAGCAAATTGAAGACCTTGGGGCCGGAACATCCCGCCGTGGCCACTGGCTGGAACAACCTGGGGAGGGGCCTGGGCCGACAAAGGCGACTACGACCAAGCCATCACGTATTACGAGAAAGCCCAGGCCAGCGATTTGAAGACCTTGGGGCCGGAACATCCCGCCGTGGCCACTGGCTGGAACGGCCTGGGAGTGGCCTGGGCCGCCAAAGGCGACTACGACCAAGCCATCACGTATTACGAGAAAGCCCTGGCCAGCATTTTGAAGACCTTGGGGCCGGAACATCCCCATGTGGCCACTACCTGGAACAACCTGGGAGAGGCCTGGGCCGCCAAAGGCGACTACGACCAGGCCATCACGTATTTCGAAAAAGCCCTTAAGGTTTATAAGCAGTTCGGTTTAGACCATATGGTACGGATTATGGCGAAAAAATTAGCGTCGTCAAAAAAAAGAATAAAGAAAGGTGAGCGTCACCATTCCTTTTTTGATCCCCTATCTGTGTTGCACGGGAAGGTCCGCTTTTGGCCGAAACCGGACATAACCTGGAATGAACAATATGCTACCTAACCCGTCGATGCAGCGGACCACAGAAAGTGGCCCCTGATCTCCAAAGTCAGAGGCAAATGTAACCGAATTGAGTGAATTGCTGGGCCTAGTTTGCGGAGAGTGGTTCGCTTGTATGCTTTTCTGCTAGAAAAAACTAGGTATGTGGGGAATTACGAAATCTGGGATTGTTGTTTTTCGAGTTGGGCGCTGAGGTCGCCCCATTTGTGGGTGAGGCGGTCCAGGTCGCGTCCCCATTGTTCGCGTTCGTGATGGAGGGCGTTCCAGCGGGAGTAGTCCTGATAGGTGGCCGGGTCGGCGAGTTCGACATCCCGGACTTTGATCTGTTCTTCGAGCTGACCAATTTCTTTTTCCATGTTGGCAACTTGCTTTTCCAACCGGGCAATGCTTTTTGAGAGGTCTCGTCGAGATGATGCGGCAGGGGGAGCGGCGGTTGTCGTGGCTGTCCCGTTGGTGAAGTGTTCGGTCGTGGGTTTTTCTTTGTGGGGGTTCTCTTTTTTCTTCGATTTTTTCTTGTCGAGTTTGGCTTCCGGCGGAATTTGATCTTCGAGTTCCTTGGCGCGCTTCCAGAGATAATATTCATAGTCGCCGATGTAATCCCTGGCACGCCCGTCGTCAATTTCCACGACGCGGGTGGCCACCCGCATGAGAAACGTGGGGTCATGAGAGATAAACACCATGGTCCCGGGAAATTGCACGAGCGCATCCGTCAACATATCCACGGATGTGGGATCCAGATGATTGGTGGGCTCATCTAAGAGGAGGGTATTCGCCGGTTCGACGAACATGCGGGCTAACGCGACCCGATTGCGTTCCCCGCCGCTCAACGCTTTGATGGGTTTTTTCTGGTCGTCTCCTGAAAATAAAAAGGCTCCGGCTAACCCTCGTAAGAAGTTTCGTTCAGCCATGGGCGCGGCTTCTTCCAGTGAGTCCAAAATGGAATGGTCAGACTGAAGGATTTCGGCCTGGTGCTGAGCAAAGTAGTGCAGGGTGACACCGTGACCTAAGCTCCTGGATCCTTGTTCGAATTCCAAGACTCCAGCCAAGAATTTTGAGGAGCGTGGATTTTCCAGCTCCATTTTCCCCCACTAATGCGACGCGTTGGCCCCGTTCGACCGAAAAATCCAATCCTTCGTAGATGATCTTCTCTCCATAGCGTTTGCTGATGTCTCGAAGGTCGAAGACATCCTTGCCGCTTGTCGGTGGGTCCGGAAATTTAAAACGCAGACGTTTGGTGTCCCTCTGCAGCTCAATGCGTTTCACTTTTTCAAGTTGTTTGATGCGGGATTGAACCTGGCTGGCTTTGTTGGCCTGGTAGCGGAATCGGTCAACGAAATTTTGGACTCGGGCAATTTCTTTGGATTGTCGATTGGCGGCCGCCTCTTCCTGTGCGTCCCGCTCCGCCCGGAGTTTTTGGAAACGCGTGTAATTGCCGCGATATTCCTGCAAAGTGTGGTTTCGGACTTCCCAAATGTGGGTGACCATGTTGTCTAAAAAGGTAATATCATGGCTGATGATCAAGAGGGTGAAATTCGAAGAAAGCAGGAATGATTCCAGCCAACGCTGTGTTGGTTTGTCGAGGTGGTTGGTCGGTTCATCCAGCATGAGCACGTCGGGGGCCGACAGGAGCAAATAGGCTAAGGCCACTCTCATGCGATATCCGCCTGACAGGGTATCAATTTTCCGTTCCCAATCCGTTTCCTGAAACCCTAAACCGGCAAGAATCCGTTTGGCTTCATGGTCCGGGAATTGATTCCGGTGTGTGGCATCGAGAATGGTATTTCCCGGCAAGGACTCCAGTTCCTGCGGCAGGTACCCTAAACGAAGAAAAGGACGTTTTCGGATCTTTCCGCTTTCCAGTTCCTCGTCATTGAGGATCATGCGCATGAGAGAGGTTTTGCCTGATCCATTAGGACCCACGAGTCCCACCCGAGTGCCTGGTTTGAGATGGGCCGAGGCCTCAAGAAAAATGGGTTTAGTGGGGTAGGCTTTTGGAAATTTGTTCAATATGCAACATGCGGAATCGCCATCCAATATGTGAGATGAAACCTGACCCTAAACCCTTTTGTCTATGGTTAAGAAGACGGAAAGGAGGGAAATAATTTGGTGGAGCTGGCCGGGATTGAACCGGCGACCTCGTGAATGCCATTCACGCGCGCTCCCAACTGCGCTACAGCCCCACACCGAAAATGATGCTATCACGCGATTAGGAGTCCGGTCAAGAAAATCGGGACGCCAAGAAAGGCCGTGTTTCCTCGTTGACAAATTATGGTCTGAGACCTACGATTCACGCTAGAAGCTCTGGCTGACCCAATGGCAGGGTTTTTTTTTGTCCCGTGTTTTTGTTGTGCGTGTGGAGGAAACTATGGCCGCGTTGGTTGTCGTCGGCTCCCAATGGGGAGATGAAGGAAAAGGAAAGATTGTGGATCTTCTTGCGAAAGATGCGGATGTGATTGTCCGCTATCAGGGAGGATCCAATGCGGGCCATACGGTCATTACCGATAAAGGCACGTTTATTTTTCATTTGATTCCTTCAGGAATTCTCTATCGGGGAAAGGTCTGCGCATTGGGGAATGGCGTGGCCATTGATCCGGGCGGGTTGATCGAGGAGTTGGATCGGTTGAAAGTCAATGGGATTCCGGTGGGAAAGCGATTTATGATTAGTAATCGGGCGCATGTCATCATGCCCTATCATAAAGCGATTGATAAGGCGGCAGAGCAAGCCAAAGGGGCGCGGCGAATTGGCACGACCGGTCGAGGCATTGGCCCGGCCTATGTGGATAAAATGGCACGAGTCGGCATTCGCATGGGCGATTTGCTGAATCCCGATATTTTGCAACAAAAGATTCAGGAAAACCTATTGGAAATTAATGCGTTCTTAGAGCGCATTTACAATACCGATGGCTTTACGGTCGAAAAAATTTTCAAAGACTATCAGGCGTATGGTGAACGGCTTCGCCACCATATTTGTGATGTGCCTCTTGTTCTGGAACGTGCCTTTGCGCGTGGGCAGCATGTCTTGTTTGAAGGGGCGCAAGGGACTCATTTAGATGTCGATTTCGGGACGTATCCTTATGTGACTTCTTCAAGTTCCTGTTCGGGAGGGGCTTGTACCGGCAGTGGGGTAGGGCCCACCACTATCACGGGAGTTTTAGGTGTAACGAAGGCCTATACGACCAGGGTGGGCGGAGGCCCGTTCCCGACAGAATTAACCGACGAAATAGGCCAGATGCTCATGACGCGCGGGAATGAATATGGGTCGACGACGGGTCGCGCCCGCCGGTGTGGTTGGCTGGATATGGTCCTGTTGCGCTATGCCGTTCGGATTAATGGACTGACCTCGTTGGCGATCACGAAGCTGGATGTGTTGGACGGCTGCAAAGAATTGAAAATTTGTACCGGATATCGGTATCAGGGCAAGCTACACAAGGAGATGCCGGCCGATTTGCAAGTATTGACCGGGTGTGAGCCGGTGTATGAACGATGGGATGGCTGGACAACCGACACCACCGGTCTAAAGTCGTATCGGGCGTTGCCTCCTGCCGCCAAGCGGTATTTGGCGCGGGTTGAGGAACTCACCGGATGTCGCATTGATATGATTTCCACCGGTTCCAAGCGCGAAGACACGATTATCGTAAGAAACCCACTGCTCCGTTCCCGCAAACGCTAGTGGGCTAAGCGGTTCTTTTGTTTTTCTCTGTCGCAAGTTTGACAACATCAGAATCCATTGTTAGCATCGCGATCCGGTGAGCCGCTAGCTCAGTTGGTAGAGCATCGCCCTTTTAAGGCGAGGGCCGTGCGTTCGAGTCGCACGCGGCTCACCATAATTATTGGGCGCTCTGTGGTCTTTGACTCGTTGGCCAGCAATCTGGTGGGGGGCGATACGAATTCTTTTTATGACGTCTTTGTGCATGACCGGCAGACGGGGCAGACGAGCCGGGTGAGTGTGGCCACCGGTGGGAATCAGGGCAATGGTACTAGTGAATTTGCCAGTCTGAGCGCCGATGGACGCTCTGTGGTCTTTATCTCGGAGGCCAGCAATCTGGTGGGAGGCGATACGAATGGTGTTGTAGATGCCTTTGTGCATGACCGGCAGACGGGGCAGACGAGCCGGGTGAGTGTGGCCACCGGCGGGAATCAGGGCAATGGCGCAAGTAATTATGCAACCATCAGCGCCGATGGACGCTTTGTGGCGTTTGACTCAGTCGCTAGTAATTTGGTGGGGGGCGATACGAATGGTGTTGTAGACATTTTTGTGCATGATCGGCAGACGGGGCAGACGAGCCGGGTGAGTGTGGCCACCGGCGGAAAGCAAGGGAATGAGGGTAGTGATTATGCGACGATCAGCACCGATGGACGCTCTGTGGCGTTTAACTCGGAGGCCAGTAATCTGGTGGGAGGGGATACGAATAGCGTTGTAGACGTCTTTGTGCATGACCGGCAGACGGGGCAGACGAGCCGGGTGAGTGTGGCCACCGGCGGGAATCAGGGCAATGGCGCTAGCCAATTTGCAACCATTAGTGCCAATGGGCAACTAATTGCCTTTGGGTCATTCGCCAGTAATCTGGTGACGGGGGACACCAATGACGATTCGGATATTTTCTTACATGATCGAGGTTTTACGAAGGGGGCAACTCCCACTGCCTCTGATCTCAACGGCGATGGCAAAGCCGATCTGGTCTGGCGCAATACTCATGATGGCAATACGGCGATCTGGCTAATGAATGGGACGACAATGACTTCTTCAGGCTTTCCAGGGGGAGTGCCTGCGGCCTGGCAGATCGCGGGGATAGGGGATGTGAATGGGGACGGCAAGGCCGATGTCATCTGGCACAATACCAGTGGCACCGTGGCTGTGTGGGTGATGGATGGATTGAGTATTACTTCCGTCGGCTTTCCCGGCAGTGCGTCGACGGATTGGGACATTCAGGCCGTCGGGGATGTCAATGATGATGGCAAAGCCGATCTGGTCTGGCGCAATACCAATGATGGCAATACGGCGATTTGGCTGATGAACGGGACGGCAGTGGCGTCTTCAGGCTTTCCGGGAGGAGTGGCGCTGGAGTGGCAGATCGCTCAGGTGGGCGATGTGAATGGGGACGGGCAGGCGGACGTCATCTGGCGGCATAGCACGAGGGGCACGATGGCAGTGTGGCTGATGAACGGCTTGACGATCACTTCAGTAGGTTTTCCTGGTAGCACCTCCTTAGATTGGAAAATTAAAGGTGTCGGTGATTTTAATGGCGATGGAAAGGCCGACTTTATCTGGAAGAATGATACAACCGACATCGTGGCCATTTGGCTTATGAATGGGACTGCCATTGCTTCATCCGGTGTCTTGGGGGGTCTCGGCTCGGCATGGGAGATCGAGCAAGTCGGAGATATGAACGGAGATGGGAAAGCAGATGTTGTCTGGCAGAATGCTACTTCGGGGGTAGTGGAGGTATGGCTGATGAACGGAGTGACCACCACTTCCTCGGGCTCCCCCGGAAGCGTCTCGACGGACTGGGAGATACAACACTAATGCAGTAATTCCAAGAAAGTGCCTCATTATAGGCTTCGGCACCTGCCGGCGATGCACAAGATCGCGTTTCAGTAATTAAAAGAAAATTTAGTCACGGTTTTAGTCACGGTTCGTCACGGTTTTGGTCACAATCAAACATCTGTCTCTATCGTTTTTCCTCACAATCGAAACCTATGAAAAGCCAGTCTAGAAAAAAAGATTGTCATTCTTGGTCATCATCTGTTACTCTCCGCCGCACTTGTCCTGGGTTGCCCTTTTAAGGCGAGGGCCGTGCGTTCGAGTCGCACGCGGCTCACCATAATTATCAAGTACTTCATTTTTTTCTTCCTCCCCTCCCTCTCTCATCTCTCCCCATTACGGGGTAAGTGTTGCGCACATCAGAAAACTGACCATCACATTCATAAACGACGGTGAAGCGCTCTTCGAAAGAAGCAAGATACTTTGTCGCGGTAAGAGGCTAGTGATGTTGGGTTAATCGAGCCAGGTTGGTGTTGGTTTGAGACAACACTAAGGCGAAGGCTGCAAAATCAGTGTCGGTCAATGTGTTCCCGCTAGAACCCCGATCCACTAAGAGGAGACCGATGGGCTTATTGGGCGCATAGAGGGTTCCCGCGAATCCTGGTTGACCACCCCAGCATTGAAGAAAGTCTGGTGAGAATCCTCCGGCATCCCCTTCTTTGACCAATGAAGTAAATCGAATAGGTTGAAACTGATGGAGCAATCGCTCCCAGAAATTTCCCCTGGTCAATGGGCAATGAAATAACTCCTGAATCCTTTCCGAATGTGGCCCATAGCCGATTTTGGCTTCGAGCTTTTCTTTTCCTGGGACCACCAATGTGAGCCAGACTCGTTCAAATCCGTATGAGGCATAAAGGGTTCTGGCAGCAAAAGTGAGCAGCTTGGAGGGTTCGGATATATTCATGGCTTGAAGGGTGAAATCCAGTAAGAGCCTGTCTGAGGTGTGGGAAGGGTGGATACCCAGTGATTTTTTTTGAGCAGGTTCAGCATACTCTGTAGGAGAGGAGCCTTCAGCGTGTAGCGCCTGATGAATGGTTTGGGTCAGTTGATGTAATTGTTGATGGTGAATGAGGGCATGCTCAGGCCCGGAAGCGGGAAGAAAGTGCTGTCGGTCAATGTTAATGGCCGAGGCGATTTCTGAAGCTTGCATGAAGGCTCTGGACACAGTGTGTTCCAATTGGATAAATGAAAGCCCAAATGGGGGCAGGAATTGCTTGAGAAGTCCCTGGAAAATTTCTTCTTGTCCGGTGGCCGATGGGTTCAAAAGACAATAACTCAGTTCATTGGCGGCTCGGACGATGCTTTCCATGATCCGTTGATCTGCTTCGGGCCGTGTTTTAGGCCAGACAGGTTTTTTCTCAAGGAGTTGGACCAGGCTTTCGGGCAAATTCCAGTGCTTGGCCATGGCGGCGGCGATGATGTGCAGCGGTCGTCCCAGGAGAGCCAGTTCGGCTTTGGCGACATTAGTGGGATCCTCCAGGCGTATGGCCTCCAGTTGTTTGGCCGCGTCGGATCGGCAGAGTGCGAGGATGAGGTCTCCCTAATGAGTAGAGCATGGCATTGGTAAATAAGGATCCCGCCTCTCCATAATTGATGGCTTTCCCCAATTCTTGTGCCTGGGTCCCAGCCACCAGTGCGCGAGCTAGAAGGTGTTTCAGGGTGGTGGCGTTTGCCCCAAAGGTCTCGGCCTGTTCGATTAATTGAGCAGAGACCACCATGGCCCGAATGACGTCAAACCCGATGAGGGCGACGGCATAGGTTGGGGTTTTGACTGGCATGCGGGTATGATAGGCAGGGCTATTGGCGATTTTGATGACATTGGCCATCATGGCTTGATCGCGCATGATGATTTCGCCAATGTCGCTCGCGCTTGAGCGTTTATCCTGGGTAAGATTTAAAACTTGAATGCAACTTTGCCGGAGAATGGGCAACGTCTCAGGGGCTTCTTCAAGAAGACTTTCCAGGAAGGAATGGGTGGAGGCCGGGTCGGGGGAGGCTGAATTTTTCATCATGGCATCGTCAGCAGGATTGGATGCCGGCATCAATTGTGAGGCTTAGGGATATGTAGAACATAGAAATGTGACGCGATAGTTGGCTGTGGGGTTCATTCTCGGTTAAATTTTCCGAAATATTAAACAACCCATATTAAACAACCCCGTCCCGCTATGGTTTGATGAGCATGCTCTTTATTGATTGCATGGTGGTGCATGAGAAATAGAATTTCCTGTTCGGCTCAGGAGCTGAGCCAAATAGATCCTGAAATGTTGCATTCTGTGGTTGGAGAAACCGTCTTTGAATTTGGTGACCAGTATCTTTCTGAGCGACGTGTCAAAATTCTGGATGCGGACAGGACTCAAATTGTGGCAGAAGTCAATGGCGCCTATGGTGTGTATTCACAAACGATTAAGTTGCGTGCGGGGACATTATCGACCAGGTGTTCCTGTCCTTCGACAGAGCAACCATTTTGCCGCCATTGTGTTGCGGTGTTATTACATCAATTTCATAACGGCTCTTCACTGAAGTCGACTGCCAAAGGGGCTCAAAAAGACCAGGCTGTTCCGGTTCCAACTCCAGCCGGTTACAGAGCGGTTCCCTATTTTGAAGAATCCAAGGGTGCGGTGGATTTAAATTTTTGGGAAGCCATCTTGTTTATTGATTGGGTGCAGAAAGCCGTTGGGCTATTAGGGAAGGAGGCTACCCTCCCTCCGGTTCCCGATTCCCTGCGGGGGATTGGCCGGGAATGGGTGGGAGCGGTTGAACGCTTAAATTCGCAATTTTTGGAAAGTGAAGAAGATCGGATTGATGCTAGAAGATCTGCAATCTGCCGAAATCATGATCGATGAATTGTCACAAAAAGCTGGATGCTTTACAGAGAGAAGCCGATGCAGCTCAACAGAAATGTAGTCGTGTTGGAGAAAAAAGTCAAATAATTGGAAGCCACCCGGCCAGAGATTTCAGCAAGATATCCCATGGTAGATCTGAATGGTGTAAGGAATGCCTGTTTTACGGACTCAGCTTTCAGCAAGAATGGCCAGTAATGGGACAGTGGGCAGAGCTTTGAGGTTCTCCTCCCTCGCCATTTACATGGGTATCGCTTTCCTCAGCTTCTCTCCTTAAATGCAGAGGCCGATTTCTGTTAGTTCTCTCAAGCCCGTATCTTTCTGGGCTCTTCCATCTGCCCATGGGATTCACGTGTTCGGCTTAATAACTTGAGCACACTCTCGGCAAGTTGATGAATGCCCAGGGCCGCGGGAGAGGTTGGGGCGAACTCTACAACCGGAAGGAACTTCAAAATAGATTGCTGGACATGGAAGTCCTCCGGGATGTTTCCCAGGACTGAAAGGTCTGTTCCGACATATTGTTTGAGCAGATGTTGTAAATGCAGGGTATTGATCCTGGATTTGGTCGTCATTCGGTTTAAGATGAGGGCTGGTTGAAACCCTGTCAGGGCCTGTTGTGCGATCTCCGCTCCTGATTCGCTGGTTCGTCCTACTGCTTCCAATACCTCCGACACACTGTGGAAATCTTTGTCCAGGAGAGCTTCCGCCACCGGATCCCGAGCTAAAAAAGCGGTGAGGACTTTGCGAATGGCCGCCAGTTTTATGAACCGATAGAGATCTAAAACTGAAGTGGGGTCGGGGGTGGCCACGGCCAGGAAATAGTCGGCAAGGAGAAAGAAATCCAGTGCGTGATAACTGGTGCCGGCTCCGACGTCCACGAGGATAATATCCGCGTCAAGTTTTTGTAAGTGGCGAATAAGGCGTTTTTTCCTGGCATGCGGTAAGTTTGCCGTAATCAGGGTTTCCCCCGTGCCTGCGATAAGTCTGAGTGAAGAGGGGCTGGCTATGGGATGGGCGATCTCATTCAAGCCCTTCACGTTGTTTGTGAGGAAATCCGTGAGCGTGGATGGGGGGTGGAACATCCCAAACAGGATATGGAGATTGGCTCCTCCGATATCCAAATCGACTAAAATGACACGTTTGCCTTTTCTGGCTAAGAGGAGCCCGAGATTACTGACCACCATGCTTTTCCCAACCCCACCCTTACCGGAGGCAACGGATATAATCGTTGGCATCGGATGCATTCCTCTCTAATTGATTTCGATAGAAGTGACTATCCTCTTAGTCAGAAAATAGTCTATCATGGGGTCTGCCTTATGCCCATCTCGCAAGGCCAGGCCTGTGGATGGAGGCCAGAGGAATTTATGGCCCACAAGGGCCACAAGGGGATTGAGGTTAGCCGGGTGACCGCTTGCCTTTGAAATAGGAAAATGCTACGGTGATGGCGAGTAGAGTGGGCGTGAGCCCACTTTTTTTTGGTCTTTATTCGTGGCCGCTCAGCGAGGAATTCTGGTGGCCTTCCAGGCTGAAAATCTTGAGCAGGTTATTCGCCAAGTAGGCGATCCTATTGCGCGAGCCTTAGGAATAGACATTCTCGAGGTTCAGTGCACGGGGAGACCGCCCAACCTTTTGGTTCGATTGATTCTTGATAAACAAGGAGGAGTAGGAATTGAGGACTGTGGACAATTCCACCAATCCCTGCGTCGAGCCTGGGAGGTTAATCACCCAGAGCAATCACTGTATCGGTTTGAGGTTTCTTCTCCCGGGTTAGATCGACCGCTCAAGAATGTCAAAGATTTTCAACGGGTGGTGGGCGAGCGACTTCGAGTAAGTCTGAGAGATCAGAATAATAAGCATTCTGTGTTCTTGGGGCGATTGATAACCGTGACAGATTCCGGGATTCATTTGATTGATGACGGCAGTAAACATCCCCAAGAACTATGTGTGGCCTTGGCTGATATCGTCAAAGCCAGATTAGAGGTTAAATTCTAATTCTAACGTTTGTTGAACACGTGCACCAACCGCCCGTGTCCGTGTGAACCGCTCATCGTGCGTTGTGAGGAATACATATGAAAAGTGAATTAATGTTGGTCATTGATCAAATTGGTCGGGAGAAAGGAATTGAGAAGGCCAAAGTCATTGCGGCATTGGAGTCTGCTCTTCTCACGGCGGCGAAAAAGCGATTTGGACATGGCGAAAATATTCAAGTCGACATAGATACCGATACGGGTGAAATTTCCATTGTGAAGAAAAAGACCATTTCGGAAAACGTCTTGGATGCCAAAACAGAGATTTCGTTGGAGGATGCCCGACGGATAGATGGAGAAGCGGAAATGGGAGACGAAATAGGCTCTCTCATTGAGCTGCAAGAATTTGGACGTATTGCCGCACAGGCCGCCAAGCAGGTCATTTGTCAAAAAGTCCGAGAGGCGGAATGGGAGTCCATTGAACGGGAATATTCCAAAAAAGAAGGGGAATTGGTCCATGGCGTGATTCTGGGCCAAGAGCGTCGAAATTACCTTGTGGATATTGGAAAAACGGAAGCCCTTTTGCCTATTCAAGAGCAAATTCCTCGTGAATCTCATCGAAGGGGCGATCGGGTTCGTGCCTTGCTTTTGGAAGTTCGACGTACCCCAAAGGATGTGCAAGTTATTTTATCCAGAGCCCATCCGCAATTTGTCGTGAAGTTGTTTGGCCTCGAAGTGCCCGAAATTGCAGAAAAAATTGTTGAGATAAAAGGAGTGGTTCGTGAGCCGGGCGATCGGACGAAAATTTCCGTGGCTTCACGAGACAAGGCTGTTGATCCGGTTGGCGCATGTGTCGGGGTCAAAGGGTCACGGGTTCAGGCCATTGTTCGGGAATTGCATGGTGAGAAAATTGATATCATTCCCTGGACCAATGATCCACGGGTATTTATTGGTGAAGCCCTCAATCCCGCCTCCATAGAAAAAGTGGGAATTGATGAACAAAAGAAATCGGCTTTAGTGGTGGTTGCCGATTCGCAGCTCTCTTTGGCGATCGGGAAAAATGGTCAAAATGTGCGATTGGCCGCCAAGTTGACGGGGTGGAAGATAGATATCATTAGCTCAACGGAATATGAAAAACAAAAGCTCGAACGGGACATGGAAATTAAAGCTGCGCTGGCTGAAGAGGCTGCGCAGATAACAGAAGAGCCGGTGGAAAATTCCGAGGAATCGGCCGGATCCAAAGACGGCAGCATGGAGAATCCCGCTGTGGTGCAAACGGAAGCAGAGCAGGGTCCATCATCGAAGGATGCTGCTTCACAGTAAAGGACGGGCATGAGAGTTCATGAGATAGCCAAAAAGCTTGGGATGGAGAGCCGTTTGCTCATACCTGAATTAGTGCGCCTTGGTATTCAGGTCAGTTCCCATAGCAATTCGGTGGAAGAGGATGCGGCTCAGTGGGCTATGGATGTTCTCCTGGGAAAAACTACGGAATCCACGATCCGGCCGCGTGAAGCAACCGTTTCAAGCAATGCAGGTACGAAAAGTTCTGATGGGGGGCGGCTATTGAAAAAAGATTCATTGTCTTCTGGGAAACTCCGGTCTGAAGCGGTGCTCGAAGAAGCTAAAAAAGCCGAAAAGAAACACATTCTGATTAAGAAGAAAAAAACGGAAGAGGAACTGCTCTCTGACATGGGAAAATTCCCATCGACTCTGGAGGAGGGCGGATGGGAACCACCGGTCACAAGGGGAGAACCCGGTACTCATTTGGAAACAGCTCCAGTTTCGGGAGGCACCCTGGGCGAATCCGCCCTGACATCTCCTTCGGAGCCCACTGGCTCAATGCCTCTGGAAGCGGGAAGAGTCCCCACTCTCGAAGTGCCCCTATCGGTTCAAGAAGACCACAAATCTGCTGTTCTTCCGGCGGATAAGGTGAGTGAAAAAGAAAAAAAGAGTGAAGGGAAGCTCGACAAAAAAGGCGTTCCGTCTCCACGTGAGATCGCCACAGAGGAGAAAGTCAAAAAACCCAAAAAAGCGACGCGGTTAAAAGATGAGGACCTCTTTGCCGCGCGTTTTGAAGATGCGGCTGTCTGGCAAGATCTTCGGCCTCTGCCAACTTTACGGCGAGAAGAGCGGTCCCGTCAGGTTCAACCGTCTTCGGTGGGTGAAACGACCAAACCCAGGAAAAAAGTTATGAAGGTCACTGCTGGGATATCCGTAAAAGATTTCGCCGAAGTGATCGGCCAAAAGCCAACCGAAATTCTTCGGAAATTAATGGATTTAAATATTGTGAAAACCCTGAATCAACCCATGGACCTGGAGGCGGGAGTGCTCATTGCCGAAGGGTACGGACTTGTTGTGGAGGCCGTGGCTTCCAAGGGTGGGGAAGCCCTCCTGGATGAAGCGTTAGAGAGCGGAGACCAGGAAAAGCTGGAGCCGCGAGCGCCTATCGTGACGGTCATGGGACATGTCGACCATGGTAAAACATCCCTGTTGGATGCCATTCGGAAGACCCAAGTGACTGACAGTGAAGCGGGTGGGATTACTCAGCACATTGGGGCGTCATTTGTGAAAGTCGGTGAACGCGGTGTGACCTTCCTGGATACGCCGGGCCATGAAGCGTTTACGGCTATGCGAGCTCGTGGGGCTCAGGTCACCGACATCGTGGTGTTAGTAGTGGCTGCAGATGATGGGCCGATGCCTCAGACCATTGAAGCCATTAACCATGCCCAGGCGGCCAATGTGCCAATCATCGTGGCCGTGAACAAAATTGACAAGCCTGGAGCGAATCCCGATCGAGTGAAGCAGGGTTTAGCGGAATACGGCCTTCAACCGGAGGCATGGGGGGGCCAAACCATTTTTGTTGAAGTATCGGCCAAGCAAAATAAAGGCTTGGACCAACTGCTCGACATGCTATTGCTTCAGGCAGAAATCATGGAATTGAAAGGCGATTCCACCTGTTCCGCCCGGGGGATCGTATTGGAAGCCAGATTAGATAAAGGGCGTGGGCCGGTTGCCACCGTATTGATTCAAGGGGGCACCCTACGAATCGGAGATACGTTTGTGGTTGGGGTCAGTGAGTGGCAGGGTACGGGGCTTAACATCGGATAAAGGCGTACGCCTGAAAGAGGCCGGGCCATCGACACCAATTGAAGTCATCGGCTTACTAGGGGTCCCTGAAGCCGGGGATCAACTGATTGTCGTGAAGGATGAACGGGCCGCGCGGGAAATTGCGCAGGCTCGGCATCAGAAACAAAAAGATGTTGGCCTCGCGTCTACCTCCCGAAGAACGTTGGAGGAGCTCTATGCCGAGTCCAAAGACGGGGAAATCAAGGAATTGCCGCTCCTGATTAAAGCGGACGTGCAAGGATCGGTGGGAGCCTTAGGGGATGCACTGTTGAAGATATCGACCGACGCGGTGAAGCTCAAGCTTATTCATAGTGGAGTCGGCGGCATCAACGAATCCGATGTGCTGTTAGCCGCTGCGTCCAAAGCGATTATTATTGGATTCCATGTTCGTCCGGATTCAAAAGCTGCCACTATTGCGGAGCGTGAAGGTGTGGAGATCCGTTTGTATACCATCATTTATAATGTTCTTGATGATATTCGTTCTGCGGCCGAGGGCCTATTGACCCCGACAATCAGGGAGCGGGTGATGGGGCATGCGGAAGTTCGGCAACTGTTCACGGTTCCGAAAATGGGTACCATTGCCGGTTGTTATGTCAATGATGGATCCATCTCTCGAGCAAGTACCAAAGTAAGCGTTGTTCGTGATCAGGTGACGATCTATGAAGGGAAAATCGGGTCATTGAGACGGTTCAAGGATGACGCACGGGAAGTTCAGCAGGGATATGAATGCGGAATCGGCGTGGAGAATTTTAACGATTTAAAAATCGGTGATGTGCTTGAGGCCT
The DNA here is from genome assembly GCA_963785905.1 of uncultured Nitrospirales bacterium. Lineage (GTDB taxonomy): Bacteria > Nitrospirota > Nitrospiria > Nitrospirales > UBA8639 > Nitrospira_E. The sequence continues at coordinate 56,083 of CAWAXJ010000057.1, read as the reverse complement.
ATGTGTTGGAGGAGGAGGCCGCCAAATTATAAAGCTGGATTGATGAAGGAAGTCTGAATGGGGATGATGGTTGGGCTGTGCACGGTCGAACTCCACATTCCAGATGTTCAATCGCTGAAAGGCAAGCGGCAGGTTCTTTCAAGTTTGAAGACCCGATTACGGAATCGATTCAATATTTCCATTGCGGAAATTGATGAACACGACCTTTGGCAAAAATCAATACTGGGGATTGCCTGTGTGGCAAATGAGACGGGAAGGGTTAATCAGACCTTAGACCAGGTCCTCAACCTTATTCGAGCCAATCCTTCCCTTGAGCTCTTACGATCTCAGATTGAAGTCTTGTAAGCTTCTGTTGATTTTCCAAGTCATGGCGAAAACAAATGTCAGTCGGGCAACGCGGGTTGCGGATCAGATCCGGATGGAAGTGGCAGAGATTCTTTCCAGAAAAACAAAGGATCCACGCATCCAATTCGTCACGGTAACGGATGTCACGGTGACGGCCGACCTCAAAATCGCACGGGTCTATGTCACCGCGCTGGATCAAGCCCATTTTGACCAGGTAACCGGCCCAGGTCTTAAGAGCGCAGTGGGATTTATTCGAACGGAATTGGGCCGCCGGCTCAACTTGCGGTATACGCCGGAATTAGTATTTTTTCGCGATACCAGTGCCGAGTATGGCAATCGGATTGAGAAATTGCTGGATTCTCTTCATGAGGAACCCGGGGAAACCGACGCACCTCCTCTCTCCTAAACAGCACGAAAGTCTATTCTATCAATGACACCGGTTGCTTCATGTATCGACTATTCTGAAACTGGGAAGGCATCGCCCGGAGGATGTCCTTGCATGGAGTCCTCAATGTAAATAAGCCTGATGGATGGACGTCGCATGATGTCGTAGACCGGATACGGTCCGTGTTGAGCATTCAGAAGGTTGGGCATGCGGGAACTTTGGATCCCCACGCAACAGGGGTGTTGCCGGTATTACTTGGAAAAGGAACCAAGATTGCTCAGTATCTTTTAGGATGGGAAAAGGAGTATGCCGCCGTTCTTCAATTGGGCCAACGGACTGATACGCAAGATGCTTGGGGGACGGTGTTACAAGAATCGCCTGTGGAATCTTTGACTGAAGATCGCATTCGGTCCGTATTTGAATCCTTTCAGGGGTCTATCCAACAAGTGCCTCCAATGTATTCCGCCGTGAAAATCGGGGGACAACCCTTGTATAAAAAAGCCAGGAAGGGTCAAACCATTGACCGACCGGCCAAGACCGTGGTGATCCATGATTTAAAAATCCAAAGGGTGGAAATCCCTGAGGTGGCTTTTCGGGTCGTGTGTTCGAAGGGAACCTATGTTCGGACTCTTTGTGAGGATATCGGGAACGTGTTACAGGTCGGCGGACATCTGAAAAGGCTTCAGCGTCGCCGGGTGGGTCCTATTCATGTTGATCAGGCCCTTGAGATGGAGTCTTTAAAGGGAGGGCTTGAATTTTTAGACCTGGATGGGGCATTTTTGGGATTAGATCAGGCTTTAGACGGATTTCCTGCTGTGGAGGTCGAGGAGGATGATGCTCAGAAAGGTGCTCCATGGTAACGCCATTTCCTGGAATCGCGTTTTGACGGCAAGGCAGGAATCCCGAATACTGCCGGGTGAAGAAAATCGTGTGAGGGTGAAACGGAAGGATGGGCAATTGCTTGCTCTCGGGAGAGGCCCCGTGTTTCAAACGGGCAAGGCAGGTCCGGTGTTAGCGATTGAGACAGTGTTTGCCTAGAACTAGAAATGGATGAAGGCGGATATCCATTGACATCGATAGGACCGCAAATAGAGAAGGAATTTCTTACTGGACTCATGCACACATGAGGAGACTGAAGGAGGAGTTATGAGCTTTACAAAAGAAGCAAAAACAGCGGCAATAGAACCTCATCGGATTCATGACAAGGATACGGGTTCGTCTGAGGTGCAGATTTCCTTGTTGACTCACAGGATTACGAGTTTGACCGAACATTTCAAAACACACAAAAAAGACCATCACTCCCGACGGGGCCTCTTGCGAATGGTAAGCAAGCGACGAAAGTTATTAGACTATTTGCGGCGTCGAGATGAAGGGAAATATCAATCCGTGATTGCCGCATTGAGCATACGGAAATGAGATAGACAGAGAGCCCTAGGGTGAGCAGAATCAATGAGATGGGTAATCCATTGCCCGGATTTCCATGCGATGCGAAGCCTCAGACTCCATATCAATTATATCCACAGAAGGATCAGAAAGGTTGAAATATGATTCATGTCATTGAAATGGAAGTTGGTGGTCGCCCGCTTCGTTTAGAAACCGGTCGAATGGCAAAGCAAGCGGATGGCTCCGTGTTGGCAACCTATGCGGATACCGTGGTCTTAGCCACGGCGGTGGCCTCAAAGACCCTGAAGCCCGACGCCGATTTCCTGCCTCTCACCGTGAACTACCAGGAAAAAGCCTATTCAGCCGGGAAAATACCCGGTGGGTTTTTTAAACGCGAAGGCCAACCCAGCGAAAAGGAAGTGTTAACCAGCCGACTCATCGACAGGCCCATTCGGCCCTTAATGCCGGAGGGGTACTTTTATGAAACCCAGATTATTGTGTCGGTGCTCTCCATTGATCAGACTATGTCTTCTGATGTGATCGGCATTGTCGCCGCGTCGGCAGCGATGGCCGTTTCTGATATCCCCGGCTCCGGATTATTGGCCGGAGTGAGAATCGGAAGGGTGAACGGACAGTTTGTGGTCAATCCGGATAAGAAGGCGCAGGAGGTGAGTGAGTTAAACCTGGTCGTGGCAGGAACCAAGGACGCGGTGATGATGGTCGAGGCTGGTGCGGATGGGCTCTCAGAAGACACGATGATTGATGCGATCGAACTGGCTCATCGGGAAATCCAAAAGATTGTCGCCAAAATTGAAGAATTACAGGCCAAGGCGGGAAAAGCCAAACGGGTGTTGCCGGTGGAAGCCATAGAACCTGAAATTGAGCAAGCCGTGCGCAAGGTGGCGGCTGAGCCCATTTGTGAAGCCATGTATATCCCAGGCAAAGCGGAGCGCGAAGATCGGTTCAAGCAAATCCGTCAAGAAGCGATTGAGACGATTGCAGGGGAGGATGCCGAGCGAAAAGCCAAGGTCAAGAAAGTGTTTGCCAACTTGGAATATTCCGAAGTCCGGCGGATGATCCTCGAAAAGAAGAAGCGGGCTGATGGACGGGGATTGTCCGACATTCGTCCGATTACCGCTGAGGCGGGCATCCTTCCCCGCACCCATGGCTCTGCCTTGTTTACAAGAGGGGAAACGCAAGCCTTGGCTGTGGTGACGCTGGGTACGTCGGATGACGAACAACGGATTGATGCGCTGGAGGGGGAATATTTCCGGTCGTTTATGTTGCATTATAATTTCCCGCCTTTTAGCGTGGGGGAGGCCAAAATGCTTCGTGGCCCGGGACGGCGTGAAGTCGGCCACGGCAAATTGGCTGAACGGGCTTTAGCTGCCGTGCTCCCTACCAAGGAGCAATTCCCTTATACCATTCGCCTTGTCTCGGACATTCTGGAATCGAACGGTTCCTCTTCGATGGCCACGATTTGTGGAGGCGCATTAGCGATGATGGATGCAGGGGTACCCATCAAAACGCCGGTGGCAGGCATTGCGATGGGATTAATTTTGGAAGAGGGTGGCGTGGCGATTCTTTCAGATATTTTAGGGATGGAAGACCACCTCGGCGATATGGACTTTAAAGTGGCAGGAACAAAGGATGGTGTCACGGCCTTGCAGATGGATATCAAGATTGCGGGCATTACCCCTGATCTGATGCGGCAGGCCCTGGCCCAGGCTCGTGAGGGGCGGTTACACATTCTCGGGAAAATGAATGAATGTTTGACCGTGCCTCGTACCGAGTTGGCGGCGTATGCGCCCCGTATCACCACCATCCAGATCAAACAAGATAAAATCCGTGATGTAATCGGGCCCGGGGGTAAAATGATTCGCAGTATTATTGCGGACTGCGGGGTGAAAGTGAATGTGGATGACGCCGGAGTCGTGACCATTGCGGCGGTAGACGGAGAGTCAGCGCAAAAAGCGACGGAGATGATTCTCCGGATAGTCGAAGAAGCGGAGATTGGAAAAATTTATCTTGGTACCGTGCGAAAAATTGTGGATTTTGGCGCCTTTGTGGAGATTCTCCCGGGTATGGATGGGCTTGTGCATATTTCGCAACTGGCTCCACACCGTGTGGCATCGGTGACGGATGAAATTTCAGAAGGCGAACAAATTCTTGTCAAAGTGCTGGAAATCGATCGGCAAGGGAAGATTCGTCTCAGTCGAAAAGATGCTATGGCCGAGCAGGCTGACAAAGACCAGCTCACCTCGTAATCCTTCCGAGTGTCGCACGCATGTATAAAAAAGTCATATTGGATAACGGCGTGAGGGTCGTCCTGGAGCGGATGTCCTCATTAAAATCCGTTGCCCTAGGGGTGTGGGCCACGGTTGGGAGCCGTTATGAAGAAAAAGCAGAGGCCGGCTTATCTCATTTCATTGAGCATATGATGTTCAAGGGCACGAGAAAACGGTCGGCTTCTGAGATTTCTAATGAGATCGATGCCCTGGGGGTGAAATGAACGCGTTTACCACGCATGAGGCCACGGCGTTTTACGTCAAGGTGTTGGACCAGCAAACGGGAGCGGCCTTTGACCTTTTAGCTGATCTGTTTCACCATTCGCGATTTGCCGCCAAAGATGTTGAAAAAGAAAAACAAATTGTGCTGGAGGAGATTCGTACTGTTCAGGACGATCCTGAAGACTATATCCATGAATTGCATGCCAAAGATGTGTTCGGCTATCACCCGTTGGGCCGTCCGATCCTGGGAGAGCCCCGGTCAATGCAGCGATTAAGCCGCCAATCTCTTGTTCAATATAAGGAAAAGCACTACCGCCCCGAAAAAACGATTGTCGCAGTGGCCGGCAACTTTTCCTTTCCTGAAATCATCGAGTATGTCAATACATATTTTGGTCAATGGAAGGGGAGGGGGCATCGAAAGGTTTCCTCGGCATTCCGGGATGAGCCCTGGCCTGCCCAACCCCAGGAACGGCAAAGTCTGCACCCCAAACCCTTGGAGCAAGTTCATGTGTGTGTGGGGTTTAAAGGGTTACCGGTGGGGCATCAGGATCGCTATGCGGCGCTATGTCTTAAGCACGATTCTCGGAGGAGGAGTCAGCTCGAGATTGTTTCAGGAAATTCGAGAAAAACGTGGATTGGCCTATACCATTTATTCCCATCTTTCAAGTTTTCTGGATGGCGGGATGCTCACGGTGTATGCGGCGACCCGGCCAAATGAAGTGATAGCAGTCATTGACCAAATCTGTAAGGAGACCGCAAAATTATGCAGTCGGGTTGTCAATGAGAAGGAATTAGAGCGAACCAAAACCCAACTGAAGGGAAGATTGATGTTGGGATTGGAAGGGAACTATGGACGAATGAATAAATTGGCAAAAGATGAATTGTATCAGGGACGCCATGTCACCCTGCAGGAGATTGTGAAGTCTATTGACCGGATCTCCCCTGAACAAATTCGGCAATTGAGCCGGAAATTATTAGATCCCAAAGAATTCGTGTTAACAGCGTTGGGACCTATCCCAAAAAGAGGGATTCCGAAGTGGGGATAATCCCCCAAAACCGCATCTTTTTCCGCTTGACAACCATGCCTTGGATGGGTAGCATGGGTTCCTCTTAAAACCCTGTTTTTTTGTTCTGAAAATAAGAATATGAGGATCGAGAAAAAGCTTGTTTGGAAGATAAACGAAGGTCGGTACGTTTTTTCATTTTTGTCATTCTAACACTGTAAGGAGGGAGCAGATGAAGAAGTCATCTCTACGTCGGGAGTTAGTAGCTCTCTGTGCATTTGGACTGCTGAGCATGGGGTTGGCCGGTGGCGTTTTTGCTGCTGATGAACCAAAGGCGGGGGAGGGAAACCCAAAGGCGAAAGGGGACCCCAATGATATCACCAGCCAGGGTGATATTTCGTTTAAAGGCGAGGCCGCCACAAGTTTAAAAGGGCGTGTGTTCGGTCATTGGGCCGACAACCCCGAGGGGGAAATTTTGTTCGGGATTCAGTATTGGAATCGTCAGGCCCCTGCCGAAACCGGCGATCCTCCAGGTCGGGCTTCCGATGATCGCATTCAGACACTTCCCGACCCGCTGGTATCCTGCTGTGCATGGGGTTATAAGGGTGGAGCGGAAAAGAATAGCCCATATTCAGGATGGTATACTCCCCAGACAACAGTTCGTTTGGCCGTCAAGGACAAAGCGATGATGGACCAAATCACGAAAGCCGCTCAAGATTTCGTGGCCATGGAAGTGCAGGTTAGTGGTCGAACGGTGACCGGCTTTAAATTGTTACAGGAATAAACTTTTTCCGATAATTCATGAATAAAGTTACAATTTAGTTGAGGAGGGAAGCCATTATGAAAGGTGCTAAGAAGAAAGGGTGGGCCCTTGTTGGAGCCATGGCGCTCGTTGGGACGATGGCCTCCAGCGCGATGGCGATCGAGGCATTCCAAGAGAGGTTTGAGTGGGGTGATTTAAGCAAGCCCACGACCCTTCGGGGACGGGTTGCGGTGGTAGATCCATATGACAAGGCCGTGTGGATCAATGTTGCTGTATTTGGTGGAAATGCGGAAAGTGGTTATTACTGGCAAAAATATTTTCCAGGCAAGAATGTCAAGATGTATCCAGCGAACGATGAAATCTGGAAAACACTGGTTGCAGCCGGAAAGGATTCTTCCAGTCAGGCGGTCATGACAGACACGAAGCCATCAAATTATGGCTTGGTTGAAATTGTCGTGGAAGAAAAAGAGCAAAACAAACGGGTAATTTCTTCAGCCAAGACTGTCGAAGACGTAGCCGGAACTCCGGACAAACCAAGGAGCATTCACAGCCTTCGTTCATTGTCTGTTTTGGATGCAATTAGGGCCGATAGCTGGCCAAATAATCGCAAAATGCTTTATGATGTGTTGATCCCGGACGGGAAAGCTATTGCGGGGATCATTCCCAATTCTGACCAGGGACTTGGCCAGGTGTATGACCCCACCAAAGGGACGTATGAGAAAGCAGAAATGGCGAAAAAACCTGCAGAGCAACTAGCAAACCTGCAGAGGGAGCAATGAAACCTGCCGCGGGAGAGAAGCATTAAGAAAAATAACCTTTAACTCATATTAATAGGTTTTGTAAAAGGGCCTGCGTATCCACGCAGGCCCTTTTTTTTTATACCCGTCGAGGTGTTTTCAATTCTCAGGGATCCTGATCGTTCAACCGAGCTTTAAAGTCAGCTAGTCTATTGAGGGCTTCCAGCGGGGTCATCGAAAAGAGATCCATCTGTTTGACTTCTTCTAAAATGACATGAGGTTTGGGAGAGGAGTGGTCGGTTTGGGTAATCTTCAGCGACTCCGAGAGTGTGACGTTGGTAGAAGGAGTATCCTGTTCCAATTGACATAAAATATTTTTTGCACGATCCAAAATGGGTTTTGGGATACCAGCCAGTTTGGCAACCTGGATGCCATAGCTCCGATCAGCCTTTCCCGGGATGATTTTTCTCAGGAAGAGGACATCCTGACCTTTTTCCTGGACGAGGACCGTGTAGTTCTTGATGCCTTCCCGTAGCGACTCTAGTTGAGTCATTTCATGGTAATGGGTGGCAAAAAGTGTTCGTGCGCCGAGATGCCCGCGGTCTAAAATATGTTCGGCCAGTGCCCATGCGATACTGAGTCCGTCATAGGTGCTGGTTCCCCTGCCCACTTCATCCAGTAGTAATAAACTTCGCGAAGTAGCCGAATCCAAAATTCTTGCCGTTTCACTCATTTCAACCATAAAAGTGCTCTGGCCGGCGCTGAGGTCGTCCGCCGCGCCCACTCGAGTAAAAATACGGTCTACGATGCCTATCCGTGCTGAATCAGCAGGCACAAAACTCCCCATCTGAGCCATGAGGACAATAAGGGCAACCTGGCGTAAATAGGTGCTTTTTCCGGCCATGTTGGGACCGGTAATCAATAAAAGCCTATTGGTGTCCAGGTCCAGTGTCGTATCGTTAGGAATAAAACCTTCAAATCGTTGGATGTGTTCAATGACCGGATGGCGACCTTCGGTAATCTGAATCGTTCCGCCTTCGTGAACCGTTGGCTGATGATACCGGTTGAGAGCGGCTGCCTCCGCCAGGCCGGTCAGGACGTCCAGAGTAGCCAATTGTTGGGCCATCCCTTGGATTCTATTCGTGGCCGAGGCGACACGGAGACGAATTTCGCCGAATAACTGCCCTTCCAAGTTTTTCATCTTTTGGTCTGCGCTGGAGAGCCGTCCTTCGAGATCCTGCAGTTCGCTGGTGGTAAACCGTTCGGCATTGACCAGAGTTTGCTTCCGGTGATAGTCGGCAGGGACGCGTGATGAATTAGCTTTCGTCACTTCAATGTAATAGCCAAAGACCTGATTGAATTTCACTTTGAGTGAGTCAATGCCGGTCCGGTGGCGTTCTCGAGTTTCCATTTCGGCCAGTAACCGGGTTCCTTCTTTTGACAGCATTCGCAACTCATCAAGTTCGGCATTCACTCCTTCACACAGAATGCCTCCTTCCTTTGCCGACAGTGGCGGATTGGGAATGATGGAGTCGACAATCCAGGAGGAAACATCCAGAAGAGGATCCCAGGCAGCATAAATGGTTTGCAGCATGGCAGACTGAAAGCCCTGTAAGATTTGATGGAGTGAAAGCAGGCTTTCAAGAGAGCGGTGGAGAGTGATCAAGTCCCGAGGATTGGCCACCTCCAGGACTATTCGACTATTGAGTCGTTCCAGGTCCTGCACCGATTTCAGATGGTCTCGAACCGTCATGCGAAGCCCGAGATTAATGACTAATTCTTGAACGGCTTCCTGGCGAAGTTGAATGGGAGCGACTTGAGTCAAGGGACGGACGATCCACTGCCGCAGGAGTCTTGTGCCCATAGGGGTTTTGGTTTTATCCAATGTGGTCAGCAAGGTAGGGCTTTGGCGCTGTTCGGATACGGGCTTGAGAACCTCTAAATTGCGAAGAGTGGTCTGATCCAATTGCATTTCATGTTCCAGGAGCCGAATCCATGGCCGGCGTATATGAGCATGCGTGAGGGTAGGCTGCGTGTCGGCCAGGTAGCTTAGCAGCCCACCCGCTGCCTGAAGACCTGGCCGAAGGCCGTGGAGATGAAGGTCCTCAATATCGTTTACCTCAAAGGTCCTGGTCAAAATCGTCTTGCTCGTTTCAAGGTCAAAGGTGGGCATGTCCCGAGGCACGAGACGGGCTATCGGCAAGGGTTGGAGAACCGGCGCAATTTCTTCCTGAAGCCGAGTAGGAAAGATCACTTCTTTGGGTTCGATGCGGACCAGTTCATCGACCACACTTTGAAAGGAATGCTTCAGCCGGGATTCGGAAATCCAAAATTCGCCGGTTGAAAGATCCAGGGAGGCCAGTCCGAACCGATCCGCCGTCGTGGTATTACCTATCGAGGAGGAAGGGGCGTAAAAGAGCGCCGACAGGAAATTGGCCTCTCGCGCCGGAAGCAATTCATGATCATACAAGGTGCCGGGAGTATAGACCCGGACGACTTCACGACGAACTAATCCTTTAGCGAGTTTGGGGTCTTCGACCTGTTCGCACAAGGCCACAATCCGGCCGGCTTTTAAGAGTTTTGCGATATATCCAGTGGAGGTGTGATAGGGAACCCCGCAAAGAGGGATGGCTTCCCCTTTGACTTTCCCTCGTGCCGTTAGGACGATGCCAAGAAGCTTCGAGGCCTCTTCTGCATCATCAAAAAACATTTCATAAAAATCCCCGACCCGAAAAAATACAATAGCATCAGGATGTTGGGCCTTCACGGCCTGAAATTGGCGCATGAGCGGCGAGAGATCTTGGTCTTTCATCGTGTCCACTGTATCGTTCTTCATCTTTGTGAGGTGTGGGTGGATTGCCTTGGAAGGTTTATTTTGGATCAGTGATGGTTTTCCCAAACTTTGCAAATATCGGCTACCATACGAATACTGGTGGGGCCGGTTCCAGAAAGACTCACAAGTCGGCCGTCTTCTGCCTCTCCATATTCCAAGCATATGACCATATGGTCGGACGGCAATATCTGTGGGAACCGTTCTGCCCATTCAATAATGACAATCGTGTCTGGAGTGAAATATTCCTCTAACCCTAACGTGGAAATGTCCGATGGCCGTTCAAGACGATATAAATCCACATGAATAAGCGGAATAGAGCCGGTATATTCTTGAATGAGGGTAAACGTGGGACTGCTGACCTGATCCATCGACATCCCTAACCCGAATGCGATGCCACGAGTCAAAACGGTTTTTCCCGTTCCCAAATCGCCGGTTAAAGCCAGTACGGCTCCTCCTGTTAATTGTTGGCCTACCTGTTTTCCGAAGTTGAATGGTCTCCCGGACAGATTGCATCCGTAATTGAATAGGGTCGTTGGGTGAAGTCTGAGACATCATGCGAGTGGAAGTCAGGGGCAAAGTGCTTTGCTTAGCGAGCAAGGGTTTGCGTCAGAGCATGGGGAACGGCCGAAATCACATCCCCGGCGATCAGTCCGGGTTCACCGATCGTTGCCGCAGCCAGATCGCCTGCCATCCCATGCAGATAGACGCCGGCCCTGGCCGCATCCCACGCACTCAAACCCTGAGCTAATAAGCCAACAATCATCCCGGTCAGCACATCCCCCATCCCCGCGGAAGCCATTCCAGGATTGCCTGTTGGGACAAATGGCGATGTGCCCCTGAGGTTCGGCAATGATGGTTCTGGCACCTTTCAGCACCAGAATCACCCGGTGTTGCATGGCAAACTGCCTGCTCACGCCGATGCGATCGTCATTGACCTGTGTGGGGGAAGAGGATTCAAGAAGCCTGGCCATCTCTCCGGGATGTGGCGTCAGGATGGGCGGTCGCTTCATCGATGAAAATATCTGGCAGTGATGCGCTAAGCCATTGAGGGCATCGGCATCCAGAACGCAGGGTGCATCCAGTTGAGGAAGGAGATGACGCAAGACCTCGGTTGTTCCAGGGGAGATCCCCAAGACCAGGTCCGAACGCCAAAGCTGATTTTTGTGCTGCGAACGCTAGAAGGGCCGGATAGGCCTCCATTCCCAGCAGGTGTTGGTACGATTCCGGCATGGGCTCTGTCATCACTTCCAGAAGCTTTGACTCCAAGATGGGGGAAACGCTCTCAGGGGCGGCTACGGTCACCAGGCCGGTTCCCACTACGAAGCGCCCCCAGTCCTGCCATTGCAGGAGCCCCCGTTTTCCCCTGTGATCCACCAACAATCCCTACATGTCCAAAGGTACCCTTATGCGAGGACGGAGGGCGAAGAGGAATGAGGGATCGCACCGATCTCTTGGGACAAAAGATGAATGTGGGGGTTCATCTCCGACACAAACTCCAGGGGAATACCAATGTCGACCACTTGGATGTTTCCCACTTTATCGATGGCCGAACCCAGAAATAGGCCGAGTTTCGGGTTTCCGAACGTGACGGTCAAGTCCGCCTGGACTGCAACTCCCACGTATGGCGCCGGTATCGCTGTCCAATCCGGAAGGAATGTCAATGGCCACGGTAAAGGCCGGTGAGGCATTAATAGCTTCGATGGCAGATATGTAAGGCTCTCGCACCGAAGAAGAAAGCCCGGTACCCAGAAGGGCATCCACAAGGAGATCGGCGTCGTTCAGGAAAGAACAGAGTGTGTCTCTCGACGGGTTGACGGTGAAAAGGGATGGGTGGATGATCCTGTTCAGTCGCCGATACATGATCTTCGCATCAGGACTCAGCTCCTTGAGCGGAGCCATGAGGACCACCTTCACCTTGGCTCCTTTTTTCTTCAAGAGCCTGGCCACGACCAGGCCGTCTCCACCATTATTGCCTTTGCCACAGAGAATGACGACCTTTTTATTCTTAGGCGCTCCCCATACCTCTAGGAGGTGTGTGAATACACCGGTTCCCGCACGCTCCATCAAAGTCGTGCCAGGAACTTTAGCCTCTTGGATCGTGCGCCGATCAAGCGTTTGCATCTGTGCAGCAGTGACGACCCACATAGGCGAATCGGACGAAAAAGCGAAACGGTTGGTTAAAGGATGCCATGCGCAAACACGAATTGTATGCGGTGACTGGCATATGCATTCGTGGTTTGAACTGTCCTCAGATTGAGTCGGAAATTTGCCTGGATGACCACCCTGGTGAATGGATGCGGTTAGTGCCTCTGTTTTTTGACGCTAGGCCAGAAGGATTTTCATCTCTCGGACGGCACGTTCAAGTCCGACAAACACGGCATGCGCAATAATACTATGGCCGATGTTGAATTCCTCAATATCGGAAATGCCGGCCAACCGTTTGGTATTCCGGTAATTCAGCCCGTGTCCCGCGCTCACGCGCAATCCTAATTTAGCCGCCAGTCTGGCTGCTTGAACCAGGGCGTCAAATTCAGCATCTTCTTCCTGTTGCCGACGGGTATTTGCATACCGGCCGGTGTGGAGTTCCACATAGTCTGCCTGGACCTTGTGGGCGGCCCGAATGTGGGTCGCATCAGGATCAATGAACAGGCTGACTGGAATTCCTCCATCATGAAGTAAGTGCACCATGGCCTGGATACGGTCCCGGTGCTCGGTCACGTCCAGGCCACCCTCAGTGGTGAGTTCCTGCCGGCGTTCCGGGACGAGAGTGACCAGGTCGGGCTTAATGTTCAGGGCAATTTTGGCTACCGAGTCTTCCGGTGCCATTTCCAGATTCAGTTGGGTTTGCACGGTTTCGCGCAAAATGGTCAGGTCCCGATCCTGAATATGCCGTCGGTCTTCCCGGAGGTGCACCACAATTCCATCAGCCCCGGCCAGGTGAACCAACGTGGCTGCCATCACGGGGTCGGGATCATGTCCTCCACGAGCTTGGCGAAGTGTCGCCACATGGTCGATATTGACGCCGAGCTTTGCCATTGAGGTCCTTTCGGAACTGCATAAAGGATGAACTACCGGAGCCCATTATGGCAAAAGGGAAAATCACCCTGCAAGAAACGGAAGTCCCGTGAGGATTAGGAGCGCGCTGAGGATTTTTCGAAAAATCCCACGTCCTGAAATTGACTGGTCCCGTCCCCTCAACTAGAATAAAAACTCTATTAAATCGTACGATTCCCTATTCATTTCCTTCCCAAACCATCAAGGACGATTCGTCAGTTTTACACGAACCATGGAACCTTTTTACCGAATTCAACGACTTCCCGGGTACGTCTTCTCTCAAGTTCAAGAGTTAAAACTCCAAGCCCGGAAGCGGGGAGAAGATATCATCGATTTAGGCATGGGCAATCCCGATCAGCCCACACCACGTCATATCGTGGACAAATTGATTGAGACGGCGCGACTTGGGCGCAATCATCGCTATTCGGCTTCACGCGGAATTACCAAATTGCGCCATGCGATCTGTGATTGGTATCAACGAAATTATCAGGTCAGTTTAGATCCGGAAACAGAAGCGATTGTGACCCTGGGGGTGAAAGAAGGATTGGCGCATTTGGCCCTGGCCATGGTGGGGCCGGGTGATGTGGTCCTGGCACCGACTCCCACGTATCCGATTCATATGTACAGTGTGATCATCGCGGGTGGCGAAGTGCGAGGGGTCGAACTAGGCCCTGATTCAGATTTTTTTGAAAATCTGAAAAAGGCCTTCAAACAGACGCAACCGGCCCCTCGAGCCTTGATCATCAGTTTTCCTCATAATCCCACCACTCGCGTGGTGGATCTGGAGTTTTTTAAAAAGGTGGTGGAATTTGCCCTGGAACATCAAGTCTGGGTCATTCATGATTTGGCGTATGCCGATATCGTGTTCGATGGATATCGGGCTCCCAGCCTTCTTCAAATTCCCGAGGCCAAACAGATTGGCGTGGAATTTTACTCCCTCTCGAAGAGTTACAATATGCCGGGTTGGCGGGTGGGATTTTGTGTCGGGAATCGTGAAGTCATTGGCGCGTTGACCAAAATCAAAAGTTATCTGGATTATGGTATGTTCCAACCCATTCAAATTGCCAGTATTATTGCCCTGAACGGTCCGCAGGATTGTGTGAAAGAAATTGTGGGACGATACGAGCGACGGCGAAATGCCCTGGTCCGTGGACTCAACCGCATTGGTTGGCCGATCGACTATCCTCGCGCCACCATGTTTGCCTGGGCAAAAATCCCGCAACCGTATCTCGGAATGGGATCATTGGAGTTTTCCAAGTTACTGTTGCGAGATGCCAAAGTTGCCGTATCCCCTGGAATCGGGTTTGGCGAAGGCGGCAATGACTATGTTCGCTTCGCGTTGGTCGAAAATGAGCACCGGATTTTCCAAGCGGTTCGAGGAATCCGTCAGGCCTTAAAATTTGACGGGGATGTGCCATGAGAAAAGCCGTCAAGGTTGGGCTGATCGGGTTCGGCACCGTGGGAACAGGGGTCGTGAAGATTCTTCAAATGAACGCCGACCTCATCACGAAACGGGTTGGGGTTCCGGTGTCGCTCGTGCGGATTGTGGATTTGGATGTCACCACCGATCGCGGAGTGTCGGTCCCCAAAGGGGTATTGACGACGAATGTCCGGGACATTCTGGATGATCCTGATATGGATATCGTGGTGGAATTAATTGGCGGGCATGAACCCGCCAAACGGTTCATTCTACAGGCCCTTGAACGCAAAAAATGCGTGGTGACGGCGAATAAAGCCTTGTTGGCCGATCATGGTGAAGAGGTGTTTGAGGCGGCATTTAAGGCGGGAGTTGATCTCGGGTTTGAAGCGAGCGTGGGGGGCGGCATACCCATCATCCGATCTTTGACCGAAGGATTGGCTGCGAACCGGATGTTGTCTATTACCGGCATTATGAATGGTACCTCCAATTATATTCTCACGCGGATGACGAATGAGCACCGTGATTTTGACGAGATTTTACTGGAGGCCAAACAGGAAGGGTATGCCGAAGCAGATCCGTCCCTGGATGTCGATGGGGTTGATGCCGCGCACAAATTGGCTATCATGGTGAATCTCGCCTATGGAACTCCGGTGCCCATGAGGGCCATCTTTACTGAGGGAATTTCTCGTATTTCGACGGTGGATATCGAATTTGCCCGTGAACTTGGGTTTACCATTAAATTGCTGGGAATCGCTAAACTTCACGAGAATGCCATTGAGGCCCGAGTGCATCCCGCTCTTGTGCCGGCCGGATCCCCCATTGCACAGGTGAATGGGGTCTATAATGCCATCCACCTGATTGGTGATGCCGTTGGAGATGTTGTGCTATATGGCAAGGGGGCCGGGTCGCTTCCAACGGCCAGTGCCGTCGTGGGGGATATTATCGATCTGGCACGAAATCGCATCTCGGGGGTTACCGGACGGGTTCCCGTAACGTCATTCCAATGGGAGTCCCGCGTGCCGATTGCCATTAAGCCGATGGCCGACATTGAAAGCATGTATTATTTGCGGTGCATGGTAAAGGATCAACCCGGGGTATTATCAAAAATCTCGGGGATCCTTGGACAGCGAGGCATCAGCATCTCGTCCGTTCTCCAAAAAGGGCGGAAGGAAGGACAAACCGTGCCATTGGTCATTCTGACACATCGATCGTTGGAGCGATCGATTCAAACGGCACTCCAGGAAATCAATGCACTTTCCATGATCTCGGAACCGACGACGTTACTTCGTATGGAAGGGGTGGAATAACACATGAAGCCGATTAGCTTCACGAAGGGTGACAAGACATTATGATTCCTTGGCGTGGCATAATCGAGGAATACCGGAAGTTTCTCCCGGTAGGAGATCAGACTCCGATTGTGACGCTTCAGGAGGGGAATACCCCGCTGATTCCTGCCAAGCGCTTAGCCGGGAAAATCTGCCCGGGACTGGATCTGTATTTAAAGGTGGAAGGGGCGAATCCAACGGGTTCTTTTAAGGACCGCGGTATGACCATGGCAGTTTCCAAAGCCGTGGAGGGCAAAGCCAGGGGACTTATGTGTGCCTCTACCGGCAATACCTCCGCGTCAGCAGCGGCTTATGGGGCGAAAGCAGGGCTGCCGGTGTATGTCGTCGTGCCGGCAGGGAACATCGCGTTGGGCAAGTTGACCCAGGCGCTCATGCATGGGGCGCAAGTTATTCAGATTGAAGGGAACTTCGATCAGGCCTTAACTATTGTGAAAGATTTGTGTCAAGAAACAGCGATCGAGTTAGTAAATTCGATTAACCCCTTTCGTTTGGAAGGCCAAAAAACGGCAGCCATGGAAATTTGTGATCAGTTGGGCTATGCCCCCGTCATTCATGCTCTGCCGGTGGGGAATGCCGGAAATATTACCGCGTATTGGCGGGGGTACCGGGAGTATCACCAAGCAGGACAGACCCGAGAATTCCCGCGTATGTTCGGATTTCAGGCGGAAGGAGCGGCTCCTCTGGTCAGAGGACATGTCATCGAGTCGCCGAAAACCATTGCCTCGGCCATTCGAATCGGCAATCCTGCCAGTTGGTCTTTGGCTCTGCAAGCGGTGGAGGAATCACACGGATATCTGGATATGGTGTCTGATGAAGAGATTCTTAAGGCCTACCAAATGGTGGCAGGTGAAGAAGGGGTTTTTTGTGAGCCCGCTTCGGCAGCCTCTCTTGCCGGGATTATAAAAATGAACCGTGCGGGTCTCTTGCCGCAAGAGGGCACCATTGTGTGTACCCTAACGGGGCATGGATTGAAAGATCCCGATACAGCCATATCGGTGTCCTATCGCCCCGTCACCGTTCCCGCGACCCATGGGGCGGTCAGAGCGCAATTAACAAACCAGTAATCCCTCGGACTATCTGAACATTCAGACTTTTCGTTCATTCACTAACCCAAAACAGTGAGGCGAAGATCGTGCGGAAAACGATCATGATTCATGTCGATGGAGTGACGGGACAGTCTTTTCAAGAATTAGCAAACCAGACCTTGTTGCAAGCGGCCCGGACACCCTCTCTGGATCATTTGGCCTGTCATGGAGAACTCGGGCGTTTAGGCGTTCCGGGTGAACACCGCCGATTTTCCGGTGAAATGGCACTGCTCGCGTTGTTGGGATACGATCCACACAAATGGTACACGGGTCCCGGTCCCTTCGAAGGTATGAATTTAGAAGTGGTTCTAGACGCACATGATGTCGCCTATCTCTGCCATTTGGTCACTCTCCGCGGAAAGGAGGGATGGGGAGATGGGAAAAAACTCGGGCCTCAGTTGTTCATGGCGGATCCCTTGGGCGGGGGAGTGGAGACCGAAGATGCCAGAGAACTTATCGATACCATTAACGAACAATTAATTTCAGAAAACATTCAGTTTTATATGGGCTCCCATCACCGGCATCTCATGGTATGGGTCGGAGGAAGTGGTAAAGTGGTCTGTCGCAATCCCCAGGAGGCTCTTGGCCAGCCGATCGACGCCTATTTGCCAATGGGGGACGGGGCTCAAATCCTTCGCGAACTCATGGAAGCCTCCAGAGTGATTCTCTGCCATCATCCTGTCAATCAGGAGCGGATCAAAGCCGGGTTGAAGCCGGCCAATTGTTTATGGTTGTGGGGTCCCGGCAAGCCTGTGGAATTGCCTCATCTGAAGGAACGGTGGCCGGTCAAGGGAACGGTCATTTCCCATGAAGGACCGTATGTCGGTGTCGGAACTTCCGCCGGACTTCAGGTCCTGAAGGTCGAAAACCCGGGAGAAGGAGATATCCCCTGGTTGCAGTCATTGGCTAAAATGACTTCCACCGTTCTTGAAACCCAGGATCTTGCCTGTATTCATGTTCCTTTTTACGCATGGTTATTGAAGGATGGACAGGTCACCTCACCGTCAACATTGGTTGAATATCTTCAGCGTGTGGATGAACATGTCATCGGGGCCCTACACCGGTCTTTTGCCACCAAAGATTCACACCGGATAATGGTGGTGTGTACGCCTTTTCCGCATCAGCAGGAGAATAGCGCCTCGGCCATATCCCCGTATCTGGTGTCTGATGGGCAAGAAGGCAACCAGGAACATCCTTCTCAGACATTTAACGAACACGAGGTGTACAACCGTCCGCTCCGTGACGCCACGAAATTGTTTGAGCGGTTTGTGGTCAACGAATAAATCCTATGGCGCGTTACATCCAAAAATTTGGCGGGACGTCAGTAGGGACCCTGGAACGAATCCAACATGTGGCCAGGCTGATTGAACACACATACCGGGCCGGGCATGAACTGGTTGTGGTGTTGTCTGCGATGAGCGGGGAGACGGATCGTTTGATGAAACTGGCCAATGGCTTGAGCCTCGATCCTGATGATCGGGAACTCGATGTGTTGCTTTCTTCAGGAGAACGGGTCACGATTGCGCTGATGGCAATGACTCTCAAAAGTCTTGGAATCAAGGCCCAATCCTTCACGGGACGACAGGTGGGTATTGTGACTGATAGCGCGCATACTAAAGCCCGCGTCTCTCGGGTCGATACGGAAAGGGTCTTGGGAGCCTTACATCTTGGGATTGTTCCTATCGTGGCCGGCTTTCAGGGGATTAACGCCGCGTCCGATGTGACGACCTTAGGGCGTGGAGGCTCTGATCTGACGGCCGTGGTGTTGGCGGCCGCCCTCAAGGCGGATAACTGCTTTATCTATACCGATGTGGATGGTGTGTACACGGCCGACCCCAACATTGTGCCGGACGCGAGGCGGTTGGATAAAATTTCCTATGAAGAAATGTTAGAATTAGCGAGTCTGGGTGCTAAAGTACTCCAGACGCGTTCGGTGGAATTAGCCGCAAAATATCATGTGCCGGTGGAAGTGCGATCCAGTTTTCAAGACGGGCCTGGAACCCGTGTGGTACAAGAGGATGTCGATATGGAACAGGTTTTAGTCTCAGGAGTCACGGGCGATCGGAATCAAGCCAAAGTCACGGTGGTCGGGGTACCGGACCAGCCCGGGATTGCGGCCAAGTTATTTAGCTCCATTGCCGAGGCCTCTATCAATGTCGATATGATTATTCAAAATGTGAGTCAGGATTCTTTGACGGACATTTCTTTTACGGTGCCGAGGGCCGATCTCACCCGTGGAATGAGTCTTGTCAGAGATATTGCCAAATCCGTGGAGGCGAGGACCGTAGCGGTAAACGAAGCGATTGCCAAAGTGTCATTAGTAGGAGTGGGGATGCGTTCCCATTCCGGGGTGGCCGCCCGAATGTTTCAGACGCTCTCACGCGAGGGCATTAATATCATGATGATCAGTACTTCGGAAATTAAAATCTCCTGTGTGGTGGAAGAAAAATATATGGAGCTGGCGGTACGGGCATTGCACCAGGAATTTGGATTAGAGGCGCCAACAAGAGCCAAGACATCCTAGTCAAGTCATATGTCTGTTCCCAGGTGATACAGAAGAGTGCCATGAATCATAAGCTTCCCGTCATTGAAATCTACGATACGACCCTGCGAGATGGGGCTCAGGCTGAAGATGTCAGTTTTTCGGTCGAGGATAAGGTCCGTATCGCCGTCAAATTAGATGAGCTGGGAGTGCATTTTATTGAAGGGGGATGGCCGGGAGCCAATCCCAAGGACATTGAGTTTTTCCGATTCATCAAATCGACCCCGTTGCAGCATGCCAAAATTGTGGCATTTGGTTCGACGCGAAAAGCCAAAAATACCGCAAAGACCGATCCGACGTTGGAAGCGCTGCTATCCGCAGAAACGGAAATCGTCACGATCTTCGGAAAAAGTTGGACGCTTCATGTGACGGAAGCGTTGGAGACCACGCTGGCCATCAATTTGCAACTGATTGCCGATTCCATTGAATTCCTCAGGTCCAGGGGACGGCAGGTGTTTTATGATGCCGAACATTTTTTCGATGGATATAAAACGGATCCCGACTATGCGATGAAAACCATTCAGACTGCGGCAGAAGCCGGCGCGGCGCGGATCATATTGTGCGACACCAATGGTGGGACGATGCCTTGGGATATCGGTGAGATCTTTGCGACGGTCCGGAAGAGCTGTGAGGTGCCGTTAGGCATTCATGCGCATAATGATGCGGAAATGGGCGTCGCCAATTCGTTGGTGGCCGTGCAAGCCGGAGCCGTCCAGGTCCAGGGAACCATCAATGGCATTGGAGAACGATGTGGCAATGCCAATCTATCTTCCATCATGGCCAATTTAGAATTAAAAATGGGGCGAACCGCTCTGGGAGATGGACGATTGGCTCACCTGCGCACCATTTCTCATTTTGTGGCGGAGATGGCGAATTTGACTCCGAATAAACGGCAGCCCTATGTGGGGGATACCGCATTCGCCCATAAAGGGGGAGTGCATATTCATGCGGTGCAAAAAAATCCACTCACCTATGAACATGTGGTTCCCGATGTGGTCGGGAATCATCGGCGGGTTTTGATTTCCGACAATAGCGGACGAAGCGCCGTGTTCGGCAAGATGGAAACTTTCGGTCTTGATCTTTCGCAAAATAATCCCAAGGTGCAGGAATTACTGGATTCTCTTAAAACGTTGGAATATGAAGGCTACCAATTTGAGGGGGCGGAAGGGTCATTTGAATTATTGGTTCGGAAGGCGATGGGGACCTATAGTCCATCCTTTGAACTTCTGGGGTGCCGCATCATTGTGGAGAAACGGAAAACGGATGAGGAATCTATTTCCGAAGCCACCATCATGGTCAAAGTCGGAGAGGTCGTCGAACATACTGCGGCTGTCGGGGATGGGCCGGTGAATGCCCTCGATAATGCCCTTCGTAAGGCGTTGGAGCATTTCTATCCGCAATTACAGGAAGTGAAGCTTCTGGACTATAAGGTCCGGGTTCTAACCGGCCGACATGGAACCGGTTCGCGTGTGCGGGTTTTAATTGAGTCCGGGGATCACAAAGAAAAATGGGGAACGGTCGGGGTGTCTGAGAATATCATTGAGGCCAGTTGGCAGGCCCTGGCCGATAGCATTGAATATAAGCTGATGAAGGAGAAGCAGTAGGTCGCCATTCTTCCAACCTGGGGAGAAAGTCTGTGAAATGGGCTTGTGGTCTTGATTCTTGACATCACCTGCGATGCCCGTTACGTTGCTGCCAGCAACAACGGTGGAAAACGGGGGCACACCTTCCGTTTCCACGTCTTTCTTGACTATTGGCGAGGGGGGACCGATTATGCGCAAGGCTGACATCGCCGAAATTATTACGGAGACGGCAAGTATTCAAAAGACCGACTCGATGGAAATGGTGGAGCAGGTGTTGGATTTGATCAAGTCCATGCTCCAACAGGGGGAAGTCGTGAAAATTGCGGGATTCGGAAACTTTGTCGTTCGGAACAAGGGAGAGCGCAAAGGCAGAAATCCGAGAACTGGAGAAGAAATTGCCATCACGCCCAGGCGGGTGGTGACTTTCCGGCCAAGCCAACTCTTTAAGAAATATGTCAATTCCTGACGGTCAAGCATACCGCTATCAGTCTTGTTCCATTTCTTGCTAGACACACCATGGGGTGATTGCAGGTATGGGGGTTGGAAGCAAACACGAGGAGAAGGTCTTTTACAAGATTGGGGAAGTCGCTGACCTGACGAATCTTCCCTCGTATGTCCTACGGTTTTGGGAGTCAGAATTTATCTTTCTCAAACCGAAGAAAAGCCAGGGCAAACACCGGGTCTATTCAAAAGCCGACATTGACACCGTATTTGAAATTAAACGCATGCTCTATGATGAAGGGTATACGATTGCAGGTCTGAAGCGGTATTGGTATCGAAAAAAACGGTCAGGAAAAGCCGTGCAGGTCCCTAAAGACCGTGTTGAAAAAGCCAAGGCAGAACTGCAAGGGATTTTGAAGATCTTAGACCGAGAAATGGCCTAGGTATTCGGACAATAAAAAAGATGGGAATACCACGAGTCAGGACAGTGTCGGGGCGTAGCGCAGCCCGGTAGCGCACTCGCTTGGGGTGCGAGAGGTCGGAGGTTCAAATCCTCTCGCCCCGACCATTGTTTTCTGCCGATATGGCTGGTCAATTTCTCTCCTCGATAATTTCAGAGTGGAGGGTAGTTGGGCAGTCTTTGAAAGCTGGCTAGGCTTGTAAGTCCTCCTCTTCAGCCAGCTCCTCACCTTCGGGCATGCCATACGCCACATATTTCGCATACGAGAGATAAATCTGACTGCTGTCCCTCATGGCCTTGGAACCAGCCTTCATTCGGGTGAATCTGTTTTTGGACTCCTCATCGGGTTGTGTTTGGAGCTTGATCACGTATTCCTCTAATAACAGGGAATAGCGTTGCATCGCCTGCTCTATTTCCAAATAGGCTTGTACTATGTCGTCTTGCATGAATAGTCCTCCTTCATAATGTTCCCCACCTTACAAAAGCCAGGTCTCATGGTCAACTTACCTGGATCGACTTCAGAGAGTGCAGCATGGAAAGGGCAGAAGATCAGGGAGAATGTCTTGAAGGGAAGGTGTGTTTGACCGAATTTTCAGGTATTCAGTAGAATGCCTTCTGGGTTGGAGAGTCCGCAGTGTGTATTTCACCACAATTTGGAAACCTGTAGCCTAGTTTTCGCGAGCCATGAGCCTCCACCCGTCTCCTTGGATTTCTGTTGTCATTCCCATCAAAGATGAGCGGGATAATATCCCGTTGTTAACGGGCCAATTACTCAAGTTCTTCGAGTCCAGGCCTGAAAGTGAATCGGCGTCGTTTGAACTGATTTTTGTGGACGACGGGAGTTCAGACGGGAGCGGGCCTTTGCTGGACCAGTTAGCCGTCCAGTCTCCTGCCATACGGGTCTTACATTTAGACCGGAACCATGGGCAAACGGCGGCATTCGATGCGGGCTTTCGACAGGCAAGAGGAAAGTTCATTGCCACGATGGACGGGGATCTGCAGTATGACCCGAATGATTTTGCCAAACTTCTCCCCCTGGTGGAACGCTATGATTTGGTGTGCGGGCGACGCCAGGCCCGACATGACAATGTGGTCCGTCGATGGTCCTCAATAATAGCCAATCGGGTTCGCAATTGGGCCGTACATGACGGGATTTCCGATACGGGTTGTTCGTTGAAGATGTTCAACAAGGCCGTGGTGGAGCGTCTGCCCCCATTTAAGAACATGCACCGGTTTTTTCCGGCCTTGGCCAAAATGTATGGGTTTACGGTGACCGAAGTACCCGTCCAGCATTTTCCGAGAGCTCATGGGATATCGAAGTACGGCATTGGCAACCGGCTGTTTGCAGGCCTCTATGATCTCTTCGCGGTCAGGTGGATGCAGAAACGCTGTTTGAACTATGCGGTCAGAGAAACAAAGAAACCCAATCCGTAATTCCATAAAAACAGGCGAGTGCTCTTGAGCGTGCCGGGAGATTGGTCTCCCTCGCGACGCAAATACCCGTGCGCGATCATTGTTGAAAGGGAGACAGACCATCGATGCTATCAGTTGAGACCATCTGGCTGGGAATTGGATTCTTAGGGCAAAGTCTCTTCTTTTCCCGGTGGGTGCTGCAATGGGCCGCTTCGGAACGGCAGGCGGAAAGCCACATTCCGGTCTCATTCTGGTATATGAGTTTAATAGGCAGTGTCATCGTGTTGGCCTATGCGATTCATAAAATTGACCCGGTGTTTATCGCAGGCCAAGGCATAGGGACCATGGTGTACGTTCGCAACCTCATTCTGCTTCACCGTGCCAAAAAGCGAGTCCCGAGTGGATAATCTGTCCTCACCGGCGGCGTTCTCCTCACCTCACTCTTCCTTTTCCCAATCGGCTCCTCTTCATCTGGCGATCCTTCTTGTGCTGGGTATTTGGCTTTTTGGCCTGGAAGGCGGATGGATGTTCGGACTGGACCTCGGCGGGTTAGGTCTGACTGATCGCGATGAAGGGAGTAATGCGGAAGCGGCTAGAGAAATGCTGGAAACCGGAGATTGGATTTCTCCGACACTCAATTATGAACCGCGTTATGCCAAACCGGCCTTTG
Source organism: uncultured Nitrospirales bacterium (assembly GCA_963785905.1). Lineage (GTDB taxonomy): Bacteria > Nitrospirota > Nitrospiria > Nitrospirales > UBA8639 > Nitrospira_E. The sequence continues at coordinate 32,109 of CAWAXJ010000057.1, read as the reverse complement.
TGTACTGGCTCATCAGCGGCTCTTATACCCTGTGGGGTATCAATGAATTTTCCGCTCGTTTCCCGTCAGCGCTCTCCGGTCTCTGTGTGATGCTCCTGCAATATGCCTTTGTGTACCGATGGTGTGGGGCACCGGTGGCCTGGCTGGCCTCCGTGATGCTGTTGCTCAACATGGAATTTTTAGGCATCAATCGTTTGGTGCTGACCGATCCGGAGTTGGTTGTCTGCACCACTCTGGCCGGGTACAGCTTTTGGCAGGCTCTTCACCACGAGCACCACCGATGGTGGTGGTTTACAGTGTTTTATCTCGCCCTGGGATTCGGTATGTTGGTCAAAGGGCCGGTGGGCATCATTATTCCCTTAGTGGGAGTCATTCCGTACGTGACCCTCACGCGCCAATGGGGAACCTTTTGGCAAAAAGGGTTCCCGCTTGTCGGCATCGTTCTGGTCACCGCGGTCGCGGCTCCCTGGTATGTCATGATGTTCCAGATTCATGGGGAAGCCTATTGGTCGGCGGCACAGGCGAATACGACCGGCCGGTTTTTGAATCCCATGGAAGGTCATGGGGGGACACTCTTCTTTTATGTGCCGGTGGTGTTGGTGGGGTTCTTCCCTTGGAGCGCTTTTCTTCCATCCATGGTGTATTACACATTAAAACAATGGAAAGCGCACTGGCAGGGAAGGGAGCTTGTGTCTCAGGAACAGCAGCTGGGATTTTTTCTCAGTCTGTGGGTGGTGGGATTGCTGCTGTTCTTTACCTTCTCGGCCACGCGCCTGCCGCATTACATTTATCCGGCCTTTCCCGCATCAGCCGTCCTGGTCGCCCTTTGGTGGAAACGTTTGTTGAACGAAGAATCTCCTGCCGGATTACCCGCTGCTTCCCGGCTGCTCATCGGGGTGGGGTATATCCTGGGACTCGCGTTGATGTGTGTTCCAGCGGTCTTCCAATGGTTTATCAAACCGATCTCTAAAGAATTTCCTGCAGCCGCGCAACTCGAGATGGGCTGGCTGCCCATGATAATGGGGTTGGTCATCATTATCGGAACCATGGGCCTTCGCCAATGTATGATATCGGCATCCACGCGCTATCTGGGGGTATGGGTAGGTGGTCTGACGATTATCGTCTTTGCCGTATTGAGTGTGCGGTTTGGGATTCCGATGTATCAGGAATACTTCGTCGGCCCGCCTCAGAAATTGGCAGGCATTGCACGGTATAATCTCGGGACGGAGGACCGGCTCATTCAAGTCGGCCGAAAGCGGCCATCACTCAGTTTCTACGCCCAACGCAAAGTGTATTTTCTGGGACCGAAGGATGAAGAATGGACGCAGCATCTCTCGGCCCCTGGTCGAAAAATGATCATCCTTCAAACCTCACTTCGCCGTGAACTTCCGGAGTCGATATCCAATTGGACGGTGGTTCTGGATTACGGCGGCTTCTCCCTTCTCTCCAGCGAACCCCTCATGTAGGAATAAGAGAAGAACATTTTTCATTCCCCTGTCTTTTTCATTCTTAAACGCTGTTGAGGTCTATTGAGGCCATTGCCCCTGTCCAAGGGTGGAGTTGAAGCTCCAGCTGCTTCACTTGTCGTTGGAATGCGCTAGGATGGAATCGATTGAACTGGAGGTGGTTCTTCGATTTAAGACGTCGATGTGTTCCATTTCTGGAGCTGTTGAATGAAGACAATTTTGTGCCTGTTGTTCCGCAAGTGGATACCTTAGAGCTAAACGAAGAAAACATATGGGAGTGTTCAACACTCCCTTTCTCATCTCACCTTCCCACTATTCCTGGTCTTTGGCACACCGGAATCCTGTCTGATCGTCCGAGTTTTCGGGAGCCTGCTTTTCGCGAGATGCGATGGTCTTGTATTGAAGCCAGGAGCCTCCCCGCTTCACCCTTTCCGTTCCACCGGATGCACCCAGGGGATTTACTTCCGGACTGCGTTGGTAGTAGGCCATATCATACCAATCGGCGGTCCATTCCCAGACATTCCCGGCCATGTCATACAGTCCCCAGGCATTGGGTGCATACGATCCAACGGTCGCCAGCCGACTTGAACCATCATTGTAAGTTGGAAAAACCGGTTCGAGATCGAGCCTGATCTTCAGGCTCGCATCAGGCAAATTTGCTACTCGCGCCTGGTCCGGATTTCCTTCCCCCCACCAATGCCGCGTGGTAGTTCCGGCTCGCCCCGCATACTCCCATTCTGCTTCTGTCGGCAGGCGTTTCCCCTGCCACTGACAGTAGGCTTGCGCGTCGTACCACGACAATTGCACCACCGGCAGGGATGAATCGATCCTGGAATCCGACGCATGGAGGCCAAAGGGCTGTTTCCAATCGGCTTGGTCAACTTTTTCCACTTTCCATTTTTTTCCGAAAAACAAGCTGGATGTTTCAATCAAGGCCGAATGTGTTCCGGTTTTTCCCCTATGTCCGGTATAGCCGGCTGTCTGGACAAACCGTTCGAATTCCTGATTGGTGACTTCATGCGAATCCAACCAAAACCCTTTCAACGTCACCTGATGACGAGGAGCATAGTCGGCATTCCGTTCAGGAAGACAAAAGTCGACTTTAAATATCGAATCCCACTCACAGGTTTCATCGGGGGCGGATCCCATCCAAAACGTTCCCCCCTGAATCTGCACCATGGTTTGGGATTGTTCTCCAGAAGGCTTGGCTGCCATGTCAGGCATGGGAGGCTCCACAGTTGGAACGCGTGCCTCAAGTACCGGCTCAGAAATCTTGGTCAAATGTTCTTCTACCTGAGTGGGAGCGGACTTAGGAGGTTGATCTGTCTTTGGCACATGTTGGATCTTTTCTACCAGTGCCTGGGCCTCCGCTTGATGGGGATTATTCGTCGGGAAATCCTGAAGAAACTGATTCACGGCAGACAACCGGTCTTCGCTCGATATGGCGGAGGTTTGGGTGTATCCTTCTACCGACTTCCAGGCACGATCCAGATTTTCGAAATAACGGGTTTGCTCATCTAATTTGTTATACGATTCCAAATTACCTTCCCACAAGGGCACCGGCCGTTTCGTTTCTTTAACCTTGTGGGAAGAGTAAGCGAGAGGCAGCGTATTGTCATACCGGCCTTCGATGGACGGATGCTGGTTGTTTTCCGTCGTGTCCTTGACGGCCCGATAGGTATGGTCAAACAGTTCTCTCAATTCAATCACCCCGTTTCGATTGGTATCCGCTTCCCCCTGTAGACCCGTCAACAACCCGCAGGTAAAGGCGCCGTGTCCCCCGCAAAACTGTTCGCCCTCCTGAGAAAATTCTGCGGCACTGGATGAAGACAAAACCGCCACACCGTCCTGGGCTTCCCCCATGGCATGGAGGAGACGATTGACATCGAAAGCGCCGGTGGAACGTCTGGCCAGCATCGATTTCGAGGCAGCAAAGGCGCCGGTATGACACGCATCCAGGAGCAGCAGGATTTTTCTTGCCTTGCTTCGATCGATCTGGCGAAGCAAATCATACCGGCTGATACCTTGTGCCTCCGGAAGATTGGGATCGGTGTCGTAAGTCAGGAAAAACAGGTCCTGCCCGGTCGCATCCAACAGACCGTGCATGGCCAGCGATATCACAATCACATCTTCGGGTTGTGCCCTCCGCAACACTTCGCCAACGGTTCTGAGAAAATTGCCGCGCGTCACCTCCTGATTCAGGAGAACGAGGAAGTGATCGTCTGGGACGGTCCCCTGAAAATGGTCGGTGAAAAACCCATGAAGGGCTTTGGCATCTTTATCCGCATATCGAAGGTTTAACTGTGGGGTTTCATATTGGGAAACGCCGACAAACACCCCCCAAATCGTTCCGACCGTTACCCCGGTGGAAGGCGATACCATGATCCCTCTGGGTTCAGCGTGGGCAGGGAACGGCCCCATCATCAGGAAAAGGAATAAAAGAAGGAGAAAGTGGCGAGAGGCTGAAGAGTTTTTCATGAACACGCGATGTCCCCTGTGCTCATGCATGCGCGTTCCGGCACATGATGTCGATACCCTGCATTGTGCACCGGCCTACCCAAATGGTCAATTGCCCAAGGAGGCCGGGGTTTTAGGGTTGGTCGGCACTGTCCGGAATAATATACTGAATCTCGGAAACAGACGGCGGGAAGTATTCATTGTGAATAGGTTCCGGGTTATCGTGAGCGAATGTCTTTCTCCTTCCGCGCAAGTACCACCATCATGATGGAAGAAATGGATATCATTAACCTCTGCATATCACACTCTCTAGGGGGGGCAGCTTTCCTTTGGTGTTTCCAGGAATGGAAAATAGTTGCCCCTCTTTATTCTCTCTTTTTCGGCGATTCAAGCTCCATATTCTTCGCACGCTCCTTCTTCACTTCTTAAACACTACTGGAAAAACTCATCTCACCTTGACTTATTATCTTAATTGACGAAAAATTAACCGACCTGCCTCTTCGTTTTGATGATCTGATCGGTTGTTCACAATTCAGGGTCGGAGTTTTTCAGTCTCCAAGTCAGAGGAACCATCCGTCTTGCCCGATTCATCTTCCATCAAATCCCCGGAGCCGATCTTCGATGCGTTCTTGAGTTATCAAAAAACTGATCGGTCGGTTGTCCGACGCATTCAACGATTTCTGGAAAGCTATCGACCGCCGAACCGGTCTCGCCGCCTGAAGGTCTATCTTGATCAAACTGACATGTGTGGCGGCTCCCTTCCGAAAAACCTATCCAAAGCACTTTCAGAATCTCGTGCGCTGGTGGTGTGCTGGTCTGAGAAAGCCGCGCACTCTCCTTGGGTGGAAAAGGAGATTATGCAGTTTCGTGATCTTGGCCATGAACACCGGATCGCCATCGTGCATGTGGCAGGAGGTGGCCCTATCGTCAACCATGCGGCATTGTCCGGCCTGGAGCCTGTGGAACATGATCTGCGTCGTGGATGGCGAGGCGGACTTCTTACCCCGACCGGCAAAACAGAGTTACTAAGGTTGATCGCATTTTTAACGGGTGTCGAAATGCGCGTACTGCGCAATTGGGCACGCCGGCGGGCATTTCGCAACATGGTGATAGCGTTGGCGGTGGCGATACTGCCCTTGGCCGGAATCTTGTCTTTGCCACTTCCGACTTGGGATCCCCTATCGTTGTCCTATTCTGGCGAATCGATTGAACCAATTGCATGTGAGGTGGTTGACGGTAAACTCTGGGTCGCTTCCTGGTCTGATGCCGCCGGAGAGGTTTCTGGAACCCGCGCGTACTTCATGGCATATCCGGACGTCTTGAACGATGTCGGAAAACAGATCCCTCGCCCACAATCCTTCACCCTCCCCAAACGGGCCTTGCCGAAAACCATGGTGAATATGCATCTTATGGATCGTGTCACCACGTTACTGGAAGAAAGCGGCGTATCGGACCAACTCAAACGACTTCCCCTGCCGGATGTCCTGCGCGTCGCTGAGCCGCGTCCCGATCACTTCGTGTTAATCCAGCCTTTTGGTGCACCCGAGGAGCAGGACCTGAAGCATGCGGCAATCGATAACCTTCCAATTTCAGAAACGACTGGTGCAATGATCGTGGTCTACGAAAAAAACACCCCTCCTCGGATAAGCACGGTGAATGGATTTGCGCCGCCGCGATGGCGAGAGCGGACTGCCGATAGGAAGCGTCGGATGTCTCCTTCGCGCGGGATATCCGTGGCGTGGCTGAATAATGGTGAAATCTGGATAGGCGTTCCCGGTGAAAGGGAAATACCTGGGGGTCTTTGGCATAGTGCAGATGCCGGAAAAAGCTGGGAACAGGTCGATGACTTTGTCAATGTTACGTCCATCGACAGTCGAATGGCTGCCAATGGAGAAAAGGAGACTGTCATGGTTGCTGAGCAGAGTTTCAAAAGACTACGCGGCACAGAATTCATTCAAGGGGCGAGCCGGGTGCAAGAGCAAGTTCCTGATGGCTCATGGATTCCAAGTGAGGCGCCACCTCATGGCACGGACTCGGAAATTGAGATTTGTGGGAACCTTGCCGATGGGAGACTTCATGTGCGCGTTGACAAGCAAATCTATCAACAGGGCACACGCCCCCTCTTCCGGTCAGTCATTAAACTGTGGGGTTCTTTTTCTTCGTAATCTGAGAAGTGGAGACATTCCTGAGACTGCACTTGAGAGTCAGCGATTAAGAGATCTGCGTTTTCTTTGAACTTTGCTCACCATCCTCTCCAGCGAACCCCTGATGTAAAAGTCCAAAGGGAATCTTTGAGGGTCTACGGACTTTTTGCGTGGAGAAGGAGGCTGAGCCCACTGGACAGGTGAGCCCAGGCCAGAAAGAATTCAGAAATTATCCAAAAGCATTTTCCTTTTATCCGATTGCACAGCAGTCGTCTGTACACTGGCGCTTCGATTGCACTGTAGCTGTTGCCGGGAGTTCAGCAGAGGATGTTGCGTGCACCCGTAACAATCCGAGTTCTGCCCCGAGAAAGAGATCGTCATGCACCCCGAACATCTGTCGGTGCAGTCGGCCATCCCCACCTCCTAGTGAGCATCCAGGAGGGGAGCCAATCGCATCGAAGCTGCCCTACCCTCATCTTTTGGTTGGGACAAATTCCAGGAAATATTGGCGGGAGAGGAAGGTGTGTTCTTTGGATAGGGTATACCCGGCTTGGTCCATATCCTTGATGACTCGTTCTCTTGGGACAAGGTGCTGTTTCGAAAAGCCAAGTGTGCCCGACCGCTCATCGTCGTAGTAGTCGATGATGACCACACGCCCATTTGGAGTGAGCGCGGACTTGGTTTTGGTTAGATACTCGACATGGTGTTTCAAGTGATGATACACGTCGCACAAGAAGACCAGATTGACGCTGTGTTTAGAGAGTGACGGATTATCTGATTCGGCCAGAATGAACCGGACTCTTTTGATGAGCCCAAGTTGTTCCAACTTCTCTCTGTTGTAATCCAACATTTTCTGTTCGACATCGATCGCCATGACCTGCCCTGTGTCACCCACCGCTTCTGCCAGGCGGCGGGTGAAGTAGCCCGAGCCTGCCCCAATATCAGCCACCACCATCCCAGGATTGAGGTTCAGCGTTTCGATGACTTTTTGGGGTTGTTGATACTGATCACGTTGGGGACGTTCAAGAGCTTGAATGTATCTGTTGATATCCCATGGCTTGTGTGCACAGCTTGCCGTCAGACTTGCAAATAGAAAGGCAAGCAGAAGATTAAGCCACAAGGACCACTTATACGGCTTTAATTGAGCGACACTTCGACCCTTCATGGTTGCCACCTTTCAATTCGTGTGTGATTCTTGGGTTATCTTTCAACAGAAAATAATCTACTTATATAACGTTTGCAAGGCTGGGTTTCAAGAACCAGTGTAGAGATAATGAGGTTTGATCTGATGTGTCGGGGATGCGAATGCGCGAATCAGTGCAACCTGTGTTTACTCCGAGCCAGCATACTGAGTTCTCTGTATGGATTCATTGGATGCTGGGCCACCTTGGCACTCTTGTGTCTAACCGGATTCCTCCCAATTTAGCATAAACATTGGTTTAGCGGCCTCCAGGTCAGCAGTAGGCCAGGGTTTGTGCCAGTTCTTTCTGCCGAAAAACCTTGGGGTAGCATGTAACTAATAATTGAACGTGGCAACAAAGGTAATCCAACTATCATTACTAAATTCAGGAGGGATCATGAAAAACACATCTATCGTATTTCTAGGAAGTGTGGCGGGAACATGTTTAATGGCCACGATAGCCTTTGGCAATCCGGCCTTATTGCCGGACCATCCCGGGCATCCGATGAAACCACTGAAAAGTCCCGTAACTGGTCAACCTACAGCCAATGATCCGGGACGACAACTCCTGACTGGGCAAGAAGCCCTGGAAGCGGCCACCCGGGAGGGCAATCAGGATATGAAACTGCGCAGCCGGTCAAATCTGTCCAAGGAGGGTCAGAATGAGATGGATGGGCAGAATGAAATGGATAGACAAAATAAACTGGGCGGTCAGAATCCACGAAGTGGACAGGACCAAATGGGTAGCCAAAATCAGATGTCTGGACAGGAGCCTATGACCAGACAGGATCAGATGGGCGGACAATCTCAAATGGGAAATCAAAATCAGATGGGAGACCAGGACCAAATAAGAAGCCAGAGCCAAAGCCAGATGGAAAGCGGGAATTCAATGGAGAGACAAAACCAGAATCCCGGACAAATTCCTGATTCTAACTTGGGCTCCCGTTAAAAAGAATGTCTCGCCTGATTAACGTAACGAGGGGGACTGCGAGGTCCTCCTCGGTAGAGAAGAGATTAGATAATTTGTTTGGAAAAACATTCCCAAACTAGATTGGGCTTGGAGTACCAAGATTCTGTCAGTGTAAGGATAAGTTAACCTGATCGAATTGTAAAAGTCAGGAGAGTGAGAAAAAACACGGCGAGTCCTATCACGGCTTCAATCAGAATGGGATTGAGACCTGCGATGAAATTGTTTTTGATGTGAGTTGCACTTTCGGAATGAGTCCCCATCCACCAGATAATTCCTGCCATCACACTTGCTCCAACGATGACCAAACTACCGGTGCTGGATGCCAACCCGACTCCCATGAGTACGCGGGGCCAGGTTGGCACATTCCGTTCAGCAGATGAATTGGGTCTTGAGCATTCCCGTATCCATAACAGACGCAGACCTAAACCTGTCATGACTAACATTGATCCTAAAAAAAGAGATATATCGGGCGCCAATTCAATGCCAGGATGGGGAACCAGAATCCATAACATTCCGAAGGCGGTCACCAGCCAGGGCAATCCACGGACAAAGGATTGCGAGGTGGCTTCTTTCCATTGGTTCCGTGCATAGACGAAGACCAGTCCGCTGCCGATTCCTAGCAGTATTCCTCCTAAGACATCCGTTGGAAAATGTGAACCTTTGATGATCCGGCTGATGGTCACAAAACCGGCCAACCCGAACCAGAGTATCCGGCTCCCCGGAAAATAATACGCCAGGACCGTCGCGACAGAAAACGAGGCAGAGGTATGACCGGAAGGAAAGGAGTCGAGTCCGCTTTCAAAGGTAGGCCCAATCTCCCAGCGGGCGTGATCCATGAGACGTGGGCGTGGCCGTCCGAGGCTGTGTTTCAGTGTCTGGGTCAACAGGCCGCTGAGCCCATGCGCCAGAAGAGAATACAGGCCCGCGAATTTCCATTTCGGAGAATTCAGCCAGAAGCCGACGGCTCCGATCCCTAATGAAATAAGGACCAGCGTCACCCCTTTTCCGAGGGCATTCCCGAGGTCACCAATCTGATCAATCAACGGGTCCGTGAAGCTATGGACGATCGTCAGAGTCGGTCTGTCCAATTGGCTCAACCAAAAAAACAGACCGAGGATGAGACAGAAGGAGAGGAGGACAATCCATGTTTGAGTAGGAATGCCGGGTGAGGGGGAAAGAGATGGCGATGGGGGAGGGTTGGGAAGCTGTTCGGTCACATTCTTTTTTGGTGGAAGGGTGATGAACCCACGATGCTACGGCACCCAGTCTGCGAGAAAAATGTTGAATTCTTTTGGATTGGCCGCATTCCGATCGGAGGACCATACCAATTGTTTTCCGTCAGGTGAGAACATCGGAAAACTGTTGAAGTGTCCATTGAAGGTGATTTGTTCGGACTGCGTGCCATCATCGTTGATGACATGCAAGTGAAATGATGGACGCCCCTGATGATCGACCGGTGTCGACAAGTTTGAGGAATAGATGATCCGTTTGCCATCAGGAACAAAGTATGGTGCAAAATTCGATCGTCCGTTGTGCGTCACCTGCATTTTGTGTGAGCCATCAACATTCATGATGAAGATTTCTAAGGTTGACGGTTCCACGAGATTTTGAGCGAGCAGATCACGATAGGCTTTCAAGTCTTCGTCGGTTTTCGGATGGTGAGCCCGGTAGACAATTCGTGTGTTGTCGGGAGAAAAGAAGGCTCCGCCATCATACCCGATTTCTTGTGTGAGCCGGGTCATATTCGTTCCATCGATATTCATGGAGTACACATCTAAATCTCCATCCCGCATGGAGGTGAAGACAATACTTTTTCCATCGGGAGAGATGGTGGCTTCGGCATCGTACCCTTGGGCGGACGTCAAGCGTTGCAAGTCACGGCCGCCAATGTTCATGGAGAAGATGTCATAATTATCGAGAGGCCACCGATAGCGTTCAGTCTTTTCGGGGACGGGTGGACAAAATTGACTGTTGATATGAGTGGAGGAAAAGAGAACCCGTCGGCCCCCTGGGAAAAAGTACCCGCAGGTGGTGCCGCCCGTGCCGGTGCTGACTCGACGGACATTCGTGCCATCGAGGTCCATAATGTAGATTTGATAGCAGGACCGGAGCGTCTTGCCATCGGGTTCCAGAGTCGATTGATACACCAGCCGGTTATTCTCAAACGAAAAATAGGCTTCGGCATTTTTCCCTGCAAACGTTAATTGCCGGATGTTGGCCAAATGTGGTTCCGGTTGATTTCCCTTGGGGGGTGCCTCACCCGCCCAGGCCGCATTCCACATCAGAGCGGTAACCAGCAGGATCAGCAGGAGGACGTATCGTATTGATCTTTTGGATGCTTGATGAGAAAAGGCAGAATGCATGCATGAACCTCATGGTGAATTGAGAATAATCTCGTGTGCAGAGTGTACTGGCTGAAACATTCCACGGGCAATCACGTTCCCCTGCTTGAACACCAGGTAGCTATCCCACCCGTAAAAAAACAATAGGCGTGACACGGGCTTGACCGCTTCCGGAGACCATCCGAAAAAGAACGTCACGGTATGGTTCCGCATCGCGAGGATGGGGACAGGAAATCAGGAAGGCCATCTCCGGGCCCTCGAACGTCTGATCCTTGATGGAGACGTGCCCCGGCTGTATGTCCAGGTGCGGGTTGCAACTCTTGAAGGAGCCGGATTCCAACAGACGACGGGCAGAAGGTCCGATGACCAGATACGAGGCTGTTTCAGAAATCACTGGATTATCGGTTTGGATTGTCTCGATGCCGGGTTGCCCATCCAGACGTTGAATGAGCGCCTCCACGCTGTGTTCCTCATCCTTCGTCATGGTTTCGGGTCTGATCAGAATTCGACGGGCATCGGTTTCCCATTTATTCAACATGGGCGGGAGCTGTTCACGTTGAAGCCGGAGCAGAAGATGGTGCTCAGGATCGATAGCGATGGTTGTTGGACTCGCAGGGACATGAATCGTGAAGGGTAGTGCGGGACGATCCACCTTGAGGACGGTTTCATACGTTGGTCCCTTTTTCAAATCGACGTGAATGGGAAGTCCAAAGGTAAATGAGGGTTCGGCCTGCAGGATAGTGCCTGTTATCGTGAAATGGCCCTGTTGCGGCGGATCTTCGTGGACCATGATATCCCGGATATGCACGGTTGGCGCGCCTGGTCGATCGATCCATTGCTGGAAAAACCAGCCGAGGTCTCTGCCGGCCGCCTTCGAAAATATCCGGAGAAGATCATTCCACTCCAGGTAGGTTCCCGTCCCTTCCTGAATAATCCGGCGAACTCCGTTGAAAAATGCCACGTCTCCTATTTCCTGGCGGAGCATATGAAACGCCAGGGCTGTTTTTTGGTATCCAATCGCATTATCCATGCGGGTTTCTTTATGGTGAAATGTTCGCACCGGATATTCCTTGTCGGGCTCCGCATACAGATTATATTCGTACACCATCCGGCGTCGGGTAATGAATGCCTCCTGTTGATTGCCCGTGGCTTCGTCATAATAGTAATTGGACAGATAGGTGGTGAGCCCTTCCACCCAATTGCCTTGTGCAAAGTCATTAAAGACGGAATTCCCGAACCAGGAATGCACGATTTCATGCCCAAGGGAATAGGGTTGGGTATAGCCGCGCCTCACCACCCCCTGGCCTAACAGGGTGAACGATGGCAGGCCCAGGCCGCTCGGGAAAAAGTTTTCCACCACCGCGAATTTGGTAAACGGGTAGGGACCCAAGAGATCGGTATACATCCGAAGGTAACGGATGGTCGCTTCTAGGTACTGCGGAGCCAAGTGCGCTTCTTCGGGGAAGAGATAGGTGGCAAGCTGAATGCCCTTCCAATCCTGCTTGTGCACCACAAAATGATTGGCGGCCAGCGTCAGTGCTTCACTCGGCTGGGTAATTGTCCATTGGATGGTTCGGCGGCCGTCAGTGATGGTGTGATCGCCTTCCCGTCCTTGGGTGATGGCTTCCCAGTCTGACGGGAGGCTAAGGGTGAGATCAAACGTCGAAAGGGTCTGTTCCCATGTGGGATACCAGAATGTTTCATAGGTCAAATACACGCCGTTGGGTCCTATATGTCCATTGGTGTCATCCGGTCGCACAAAGCGAAGGCCACCGGAGGCTTTTGGTGAATCATCAATAACCCCGTGGTACGCCAGCGTCAGGACCACGGGTTGGCTTGGATGGTCAAGGGGAGGTACGGATATATCTACAACCCGGCGAGTTGAAGAAAGTTGAAGGGCTGAGGTTGCAGAGGGATCGGGAACCGGAAGCGGTTGGCCATTGAATTCCACGCGATCGATGATGAGTTGAGGATGCAGGACGAATGAGACGGAGGAGTTATGTTGTTGATGGGGCGAAAGATGGACGCTGTCCAATCCACTGATGGCGTGAGTGTCAGGATCCAGTTCAATATGTAATTGATGGTGAATGGGAGACGAAGTGTTCGCTTCGAGGGGACTCGCCATTGCCACGCACAGCAGTGCCATCCAAAAAGCGAACGGTATAAACCGCTGACGTGGAGTCAGGGCATGGTGAAAAAAATCCACAATGCGATTTCCGTATCCAATTGCCATGTATGTTTTCGTTGTCTCTCAGATGGTTGGGTGGAATCCGACGGCCGTGCCGTTTCAGGCCGGCGGTGCGGCTGTGGGGAGTAAGGCCTCCACAAATGCCGACGCGCTGAAATCCTGCAGATCAGCTTCCCCTTCCCCCACGCCTATCAAACGAATGGGAAGATTCAGTTCGTCGACGATGGCGACCACCACTCCTCCTCTGGAGGTGCCATCCAGTTTTGTCAACGCCAGGCCTGTGACGCCAAGCGCTTCATGAAATTGCCGGGCCTGTGCAATGGCATTCTGTCCTAGCGTGCCATCCAGGACCAGGAGGATTTCGTGGGGAGCACCGGGTATTTCCCGGTGAATGACCCGCTTGATCTTCCGGAGTTCATCCATCAAATTGACTTTGGTATGAAGCCGTCCGGCGGTGTCGATGAGCACCGCATCGACTTTGCGGGCTTTGGCCGCCACAATGCCATCAAACACCACTGCTGCCGGATCAGAGCCCTGCTTATGTTTAATCACTTCAATGCCGGTCCGTTTCCCCCAGATCTCGAGTTGTTCAATCGCGGCTGCCCGAAAGGTATCGCCGGCGACAAAGAGCGTGTGTAACCCATGTTGACTGAACCGATGGCCGAGTTTGGCGAGGGTGGTGGTTTTCCCGACGCCGTTGATGCCTACCGTCAAGAGAATAAAGGGACGAGGGCCGCGCCGGATGAGTTCTTCCAACGGTTCGGTCTCTCCTTTACGCAGTATATCCATGAGGAGGGTATGGAGGACGGCAACCGGATCGGTGGCGTTGAACATGCCTGATTGATCTTTGACCATCTGCAGAAATCGTTCAACGGTGCGTATGCCGACATCGGCCTGGAGGAGACCGGATTCGACGTCTTCGAGGGCGGCGGGGTCCAGGCGGGATCCCACCAGACGACGCAATGAACTTTGCACGGTCTGGCGTGTTTTCGCTAATCCATCTTGAAGGCGTTGAATCCAACTCATGGTTTATTAACTGAATACCATTGGGGAGATGAGAGACCAGTGGCCTTCTTATGCGAGCAGATGAGGCACCGGCGTCAGTCGGTGAAAAATCGCTTGCTCTTTTCGCGTCATTCGTTTGGCCTCCCGTTCGGTCGTTTCATGATCATAGCCCAGCAAATGAAGAGTCCCATGGATGAGTAACCGCAGGAGTTCTCCATCGGGGGTGTTGCCGAACCTAGAGGCTTGGGAAAGCGCCACGGGCACACAAATCACCACATCGCCTACGAATGCCACCGGCGATTGTGAGGCATCCTGCATCGGGAAGGCCAGCACATCGGTCGCATAGTCACGCTTCCGATATGTCCGGTTGAGCCGTTGCATGCGGGTCTTGCCGACCAGGATCAGGCTTACATCGGCGAATGGAAACCCTGCCAGTTCTAACACAGATTGCGCCACTCGGCGCAAGGTCGTGGGTCGAACCGGCGTTTGCCGGAGGTGAGTACGGAGCCAAACGGCCATGAGGCATTACAGCGTCGGACCCTGGCCATTGGTATCCGATCCCGAACGATGTTTGGGAGATGCGGTCGAAGAGCCGGATGAGGTTTTGTTGGGTAGTTGGTGTTCAAACCGATCGTACGCTTTAATAATTTCTTTCACTAACCGATGCCGGACAACGTCCTGTTCGGAAAAATACACAAATTGTATCCCGTCGATATTGAGGAGAACTTCAGCAATCTGCGCTAATCCGGATTTTTGTGAATCCGGGAGATCAATTTGGGTGATATCCCCCGTCACAATTGCTTTGGAATTGAGTCCGAGCCGGGTCAAAAACATTTTCATTTGTTCCGTCGTGGCGTTTTGCGCTTCATCCAGGATGACAAAGGCATCGTCGAGCGTGCGTCCCCGCATGAACGCCAGGGGCGCGATTTCAATTTCGCCACGTTCAATGAGCCGATTGGCCCGGTCCATGTCCATCATGGTGTACAACGCATCGTATAAGGGACGCAAATAGGGATGCACTTTGGCAAATAAATCACCCGGGAGGAACCCGAGATGTTCCCCCGCCTCCACTGCGGGCCGTGCGAGAATGATGCGGCTGACTTGTTTATGTGTGAGGGCTGCGAGCGCCATGGCCATGGCCAGATAGGTTTTTCCCGTCCCGGCCGGTCCAATGGCTATGACCAGATCTGACTGGCTGATGGCTTCGAGATAGGCCTGTTGATTGGGAGTTTTAGGATTGACGTTTCCTTTTTTGGTCGGAAGGGCGCTCGCCGAAAATGTATAGGGCTTGAGGGGGATGTCACGCTGTTCTTCTGTGGCACGAATGGCTCGCGAGACATCGTCAGGTTTCAGTTCGTAATAGGTACGGGTCCAATCGGCTAATTCCCGCAAAATATGTTCGGCCCGCAGTACTGACTCAGGCTGACCATGAAGGGTGATTTCATCGCCACGGGCCGCCATCCGGACCTGGAGCTCACCTTCAATCATTTTGAGGTGCAGATCGTGCGGGCCGAAAAGATTGGCTAAATCGACCCCGTCTCGTAGTTTAATTTTACGCACGTAGGATTTGAATGACCCTCCTGTCAGAACCGGTTCACCTAATAATTGATTCTAACAAAGGTTTTCGTTTGGCTCAAGGAACGGAAGGGACCCTTATCGTCTCTTTTGGCAGGCTGAACAATAAAACGAGCTGCGCTCAGTGTGCAGACGCTTGATGAGGGTCGGACACCCATGCGAACACGGCAATCCTGTTTTCTGGTACACCTGATGGGATTTTTGAAAGTATCCTTGTGACCCATCCGGAGCACGAAAGTCTCTGATGGAAGAACCTCCGGCGGCAATGGCTTCCCGTAATACCGTGTGCATGGTGTGATAGAGCCGTTGACAGGATGGGACTCCCAGCCGGGAGCCGAGAGCCTGTGGGTGAATTCCGGCGCGGAACAGGATTTCATTTGCGTAAATGTTTCCAATGCCGGCGAGGCGATGTTGATCAAGAAAAAATGGTTTCAGCCGGCCGCGACAGCTTTGAATAAGCTGGATAAAAGGTTGTTCATCGATATCCAGAGCGTCAGAGCCGAATCGGCGTTGCATGAAGGCTTCCAATTCCGATAATGCGAACAACCAGAGTCGGCCAAACCGGCGTGGATTCCAGTAATGCAGCTCAGCGGCCTGGGCGCCGGAAAGCCCGATGTGACAGTGAAGGTGTTGGGGGGAGGAGGCCAAAGTGCGATGAAAAAACCAGAGTCCGGTCATCCCCTGTTCTGAAAGAAGATAGCGGGTACCGGTAGATCGATGGCAGGAAAAAATCAAACACTTCCCTTTCCGGGCGATATCGATGATGGTGGAGCCTTGGAACCAGGGGATGAGGTCATGCCCTGTGCGAACAATATCCGAACGGTGAATGGTGAACGTGTCCATGGTCCCACCCAGGACTTGATCTTTGAGATGGTTCAGGATGACTTCAACTTCAGGGAGTTCCGGCATGGCGTGCGACGTGGAAAAGGTGGAGGTTTGAGTAAGTGTCCTTGAGTCGTTTCTTGTAGTATGGAGGGTTGTATCAGATTTGGGGTGGCAGTGGGTATCACTTGCTTCCCTTGAAAAGGAAAGGTCCGGAAGGGGAATTCACTTTCACAAAGCGGAACAATAAATATACTAGGTGGGAACCAGCAGATGGAGATTCGCCTCATCCAGCTTGATAAGTCCTTACTGTCCTGAGATGGGATTAACTGGCTAGGCGGCCGATTTACTCCGGTTGGGAGACATTCGGATGGGGCTGAGTCTGGACCTGAAGGAAAAGCTTGGTGTTTAATCGGTTGGGTGGGAGTTTGGTTGCGGGAACTCCGGAGGAAGCCTATACTTCGTGGAGAATCTCTTCATGGGACGGAATAGGAAGAAGAATGACACAATTAAGCGTCAAGCAGGTTGAAGAACGGTTAGGAGAAGTGAAGTGTCCTATTTGCAAGGCCAATCGTTTTGGAATCGACTCCAGGACGGCGACAGGAGATGGGGAATGGAAAGCGATTTGTCTAGGGTGTCATTATACTTTTCCCGTCCATACCGATATGGAGTTTTATTTACAAACCCAGCCGGATATTCCATATCATCTCAAGGAAATACCATGTCAATCCTGTCGACATCGCGGAGTGTCCCTGGATTTTAGAGCAGTGCTCTCAGTTCGTGAATCGGTCTATTTTGTGACCTGTCCAAGCTGTCAACTCAAGTTTCCTGAGCGGTCACATTTGGAATCGTTTGAGTAACCATTCTGGAGGAGATTGTCATCATGGATCACGATACCACGTCTGAAAAACCCAACGATTCTGAAGAAGCCGGCGCCAAAGATCCCAAGGCCGACTCTCCCAAAAAAATAAAAAAAGAATTGTCTGTCGTCTCTCTCCCTCATGATAATGATGTCATGGCTCAGGAAATGGCCGATTTATTTGACGAAGATCGCGTGACGCATCAACATGGGAATGCCGAACCGGAAAAAGATTAATGCGAAAACGGGTTGGGTTCTTTTGTACATCATCTGTGTGACTGCAATCTAAACCATACCTTCTTCGTTCGCTTCTTCTCTCCGTGAGGCTATTTCGGTATAGTCCCTCTTGCTAAATCCTGTTCCCTATGGCAGCCAGTTATATTTAAATGGACTCTTTGGTCGGGTTCACCTCTTATGCAGAACTCAAGAGTACTTGGCGCCAACGAATTTATTCTAACTGAGCCTATTCCCGGTTTAGGAAATGGGGTAATCGTGCGTGACCTGCCCGTGACAAAGAAGTACGAGGGCATAAAGACGTGGATGATGCGGTAAGATTCATGCTGATTTCTGCTTTGGATGTATTCAGCTTGATCAAGCCAAATTCTGTGAGGATAAATTATGTCGAACCCTCTTTCTATTCACCACAGGAAAATGATAAATGTTATCTTCCTGCCAGTATTCTACGGACGAATAAGGAGGGGTTTCTTCATGATTCATAGGTGGTTCCTGGTTTTCGTGATCATGTCCTGGTTGGTGCCTTCTTCAATTTATGCAGAAGTCTTAGGCTCGATCATTCTGAAAGATGGCAGTATTATTCATGGTGAGATCGTTGAAATGGTTGAGGGGACTCTCAAGGTTAAACCGGCTTTTGGGACCGGAGAGCCTTTTCTCATTCAATGGAAGGAGGTTGTCAATCTTACCACCAGTCAGCCGGTAGTCTTTGTCTTAGGGGATGGAGGAAGTCTTACTGGGATTGCAGATAAAGGAGACCCAGGAGAGCTTCAATTGGTAACCACCCCGTTGACCTTTAAGCTTCCAGTTCAATTAGCATCTATTACCGGGATCAACCCTCCAAAGGAAATACCGGTGAAATTTAAGGTAAATTTGAATTTCGGCTCAAAGTTTACATCTGGAAATACCGACGACAAGCAGGTAAATCTCTTAGGTGGATTCGTTGCCAGAAGTGAAAGACTCCGGCTCATACTTGATGCCCGGTATTTCTATTCGGAGGAAGATAAAAGGGTCACAGACAGAAATGCGTATGGAACGATGGACATGAATTTTTTCATGACCCCCCGATGGTATTGGTTCGTTGCTATCTTGATGCAACAAGATACCTTTGATGATTTGAACCTCCGTACGGCCGTGACGTCTGGACCTGGCCATCAATTTATTGATAAGGGAGATTTTGCCAGCCCCTATTTTAGCCAGATGACGCTTCAGGGAGATCTAGGTGTGGGATTTTTGGATGAGGATAGGAAGATCGGTGATGATGACAATTATGGTGTCTATCGCTGGTCGTTGCGCTGGGAATGGGAAGTTATACCAAAATTTACGGTTTTCCATCAGCAACAGGGATACCCTGAAATGGGTCATTTATCGAATTATATTCTCAATACTCTACAGGGCATTCGATTTGATGTTTGGGAAGGTATCAATGTTTCTGCACAGGTCCAATATCTTTACGACAATGAACCGCCTGACGATTCCAAAAAAGGTGATACCACCGTTTTTTTAACTCTTGGTTATCTATACCAGAATTGATCATAAAGGAGGGTACTGCTTTCTTGAATTCGCGTATGTGTAGAATGGCATTTCTTAACCAAATGCGGTAACAGCGATAACCTCATGGTCATATCTTCTTGCACAAAGGGACAGGAGAAAGCGACTACACCAAGCTGCCATGAGAAAAATGTTGTCAAATGTATGCCTGCATAAAGACGAGGCAGATCCAAACTGAAATATCCAGATTCCTACACCGTGTATGAAGGTGCGAGTTTCTTCGAAACTCCGGTTTCGGTGTCTCTCACCCCATCAAGCCGATTGTCTGACCTTGCCCCACAGTCCATCAAACGATGTCAGTGTCAGGCTTGCACTGCCTGGCGGTGAGAAGGCTGACACACAAGATCTTTTTACTGTTGGTTGCGCTTTCGTTTCTTGCCCTCCTGTGCTTTTCTAAGAGAATCCGAGCCCCACTTAAGGGGGAGGATTTCCAGGTCTCGAAAATACATTTTCCTCCTTAATAAAATGCGTTTCTTAATATTTAAAAGAGCACATTCTCTTTGAGTTCGTCATGATTATGTACAGATAGTCGGGAAGCTGCGAGGCTGCACCACTTGCGTAACGGTCACGTTTTCGACAGGATATAGACCATCTGTATAATTCAAACCTATCTCCGTAATCCTACGGCTTGGATTGAGCTCTCAATTTTTGTTTGGTGGCGCGATTTAATAATCGGTAGACGATCGGGCCAAAAGGCCATTCATTTTGACCAAAGGAGAATATGATGCTCAAAGAATTTAAAGAATTTGCGATGCGAGGGAATGTGGTCGACATGGCGGTCGGAATTATTATCGGGGGCGCTTTCGGAACCATCGTGCAAAGCATGGTCAAAGATATCCTGATGCCGCCCATTGGGCTGTTAATGGGTGGGGTGGATTTTACGAATTTGTTTGTCACCTTGAAGGCCGGGACAGATGCAGCTGGTCCGTACCATGCCCTCGCTGAGGCCCAAAAGGCCGGGGCGGTCACTGTTAATTTCGGACTCTTTTTCAATGCCGTGATTAGTTTCCTCATTGTGGCCTTTGCCATTTTTATGCTCGTCAAAGGAATGAATAAGTTAAAACGAGAACAGGAAGCTCCACCAGCCGAACTCACCACCAAAGAATGCAAATTCTGCCAAATGACGATTCCCATTCAGGCCACCAAATGTGGTCATTGTACTTCGGAATTAGCGAAATCCGCGTAGTGGATCAGTCTGGCCAATGGCTGCCATGAGATAAGGAAACATCCTTTAAGGCCGACATAGTCATGAGGTTCCGAATAAAAACCTAATTTGATAGATGGCCGGCAAGGGTTACCCACTCTTGAGGGTAAGCATGTAATTGGTGAGGTCGTTCAGCTGTTTGTCATTGAGTGGAAATTTAGGCATGAAGGAACCTGGTGAAACGGACTGGGGATCTTTGAAGTGCTGAAAATGCCAATTCCTATCGGGTCGTCGATCGGCAACAAAAGAGAGATCCGGTGCCAGATTCGCACCTTCCCCATGAATGCGATGACAGGTTTGACATTTGAATTGTTCCACTAAGGCGATGCCTCGAATCACAGACGGATCACGTTTGGGAACGGCGTACAGGTCGCGGAGAGAAATACTCAACAGACTGAACACGACAATCAAAAACCCCAACCCGGCCCCTAACACGACCCGGCGTGAGGACGGGTGTCGTTCAGGGTTTCTATCCACAAAGGGCAGAAGCAGCAATCCGGTAAAAAAGAGCGTGGGAAGAAGCCAGGTCGCCAGAGGTCCTAATGCCCCTGGGGCATATTTGAGAAGCTGATAGTGAAACAGAAAATACCATTCCGGGACGGGAATGAATGAATGGTCTGACGGATCCGCCCTATCAGCCAATGGAAACTCCATGCTGATCGCCAACATCGCCACGATTCCAAACACGCCAAGCATCACCACCGCATCCATGAAGACCTGCCGTGGATAGAATGTTTCACTCCCGGCTTTGGCCTTTGTCTCATCATGAGGACCGGCGGGTCCCACCCGCCGGAGAATAAAGAGATGAAGCATGATCCCGAACACGATTGCGGCGGGAAGAAAGGCGACATGAATCGCGAAAAAACGTGAAAGCGTCAGGGCGCCGAGAGTTTCTCCTCCTCGAAGGGCTTTCACCAGAAAATCCCCAATAAGAGGAACGCTGCCAACCATGTTGATTCCCACCTGGGTGGCCCAATAGGCGTTCTGATCCCACGGCAACAAATACCCTGTGAAACCGAAAGCCAACATGATGGCTAACAAGATGACTCCAACCACCCACATGAGCTCTCGAGGCCGTTTATAGGCGCCGTCAAAAAAGACCTGCAACATATGGAGCCCGATGGCCATCATGACGGCTGAGGCACCCCAATGGTGAAGCCCACGGACAAACCATCCACCCCACACCTCCTGTTGAATATACTGAACGGTATCGTAGGCATGGTCGGTCGAGGGCACGTAATACACCATGAGAAACATGCCCGTCAGAGCTTGTAATCCAAAGAGGAAGAGCGTGGCAGAGCCGAAGACATAGTTCCAGCTGGCACCTCCAGGAATGGGCTCGTTCAGGAGGGTTTGCTCCAGGGGCTTTAATCTCAGGCGATGGTCAATCCACTGATAAAGACGGGAGGCCATGCTTAGAGTTCCACTCTTCTTTGCCAGCCCGGATTTAAATTCCTCGATATTGGACGAGCAATTCGCCATTTTCAATTTTGGATGGCAGCGTGTCCAGAGGGTCGGGGAGCGGGCCCTGCTTTGACGGTTCCCTCAATGTCATAAATACTTCCATGGCAAGGGCATTTAAATAGACGGTCCTGTTGATCCCATCGATAACCGCATCCTAAATGGGGGCAAATGGGCGAAAAGACCGTCACCTGTCCATCGGCCTGTTTCACCGCCCACACGCCTTTAGTGGTGTGGCGATTCCTGCCATCCATCCTTTTCCGGTCATGGTGTAATCCATCGCTTTGGGTTCACCAACCGGGAACTCATCGGTCTTCCCCAGCGACACCCATTCCTTGTTTCGTCGTCGAAAAGCGGGTGCGATGACGTATCCGATTAACGGGACAGCAAGGGACATTCCAATAAGAGTGGAAATGAACACGGTGGTTTTCACAAAGAATGACCGGCGGGTTCCCACCGGGGTGGATAAGCCATCTTCCATATTACGTTCCCTTATTGATGAAGAAGTGTGCTGGTTTCCATGCGGAGGTGATAATCAGGAGCTCGATGTGTCATTCCATGCGTCACGGTATGGGGGGAGCATGGTAAGCAAAAGACGATACGCGAAAGATAAAGCGACAATGAGAACTTGTAGGTGAAAATTTATCACAAAAGAGCGGAACGTCAAACCGGTAAGGCGTGTGTCTGATCATTCCTGGAAGAAAGAGGGAAAAAAACGGGAAAAACTCTGGAGGTTACCAATAGCGGACGGAACCGGTGTCGAGATGAATAAAGCCTCTTTTGCCGTAATAGCCGACTCCACCTAACTGCAGTTTCACGGCGGCGCGGCGAATCCTTGAAAGCCGGACGCCGGGAATCGCCAAATCCACCGCTTGCCCGACCGTATGTAGACTGTTTGGGGCAGCTCCTCGACCAAGGCGAACCAGCAAATTGTTGTACGAGGGCGAGCGGTAGGCAGAGTAGATATGAATTTCCTGCCCACGCCCGACGAGCTTTTCCAGCTGATTCACATATTCCAGCAATTGAATGTCCATCTGGCAGATCTTTTGAGAATGATGGCATCGCAAGAAATAATTAATGTCTTTTAAGGCTTCCCTGTCATAGCGGCCGGATTGATTGCGATATGTCACCCGAATTCGTTCGTCGGTGTGGGTGTTATAGAGGCGAAGCCGGCCTTCAGGGAGCGAATGGGCCGATGCGGATTCGGGAAACATCAACCGGCTGCCAAGAATCAGCATGCCGACAAGCGAGGACTTCAGGAACAAACGCCTGGACCAGAGTTCTTCTGTCTCTTGAGGCATACTGAAACCCTCCGATAAATGATTGGGGGAAGAAGTATGAGGAGAATACAGGGAAAGCAGCAGGGGATGTTTAACAAAAATGAACGGTTAGGTCAACCACGTGGTAACAATTTCAATGCCTAACTTCCGAGCTTGCCCCAAGGGATCAGGAGACGGTTACAAATGAATACGGAGGTCGGCGACGAGGGGAAGATGATCCGACGCGACGAGGGAGTCACGTGTTTTGGGAAGATGCACATGGGTCACTTCGATCCGGCCTCTATAAAAAATATGGTCGAGATGTAACAGGGGCAGAAATCCCGGATACGTCCGGCGCCGTTTGACGAAAGGACGAATATCTAAACTATGAAACCGTGGGGTCAGGATGTCGGTGGTCACGCCGCGCCCCCATTCGTTGAAATCCCCGAGAATGATTTTCGGACCGGCTCCTCGATGCTCGTCCAGAATCATGGCCAAACGTTCCGCTTGATACTTGCGTTCCCGCAAGCCGGTGCCCATATGCACATTGTAGACATGTAAGGTTTGATTGCCCAGACGGAGGTCGGCTCGTTGGCAACATCGGCCACGCCGGGCTCTCCAGGTCAGGTCATGTTGCGTATCATCGACGATAGGGAATCGGCTCAGAATCATATTCCCGAAGGGATAACCTCGCCGCAGACGGGCAGGTGCCATGACCCATCCCATACCCAACAAGGCGCCAAGCAGTTCATCCTGCCCGCGGCCCCTCGGGCCAAGCCCGAGAACTTCCTGGAGGGCAATGACATCAGGATCAAGAGAGGATAGAACCTCGGCGATCCGTCTGGGCATGACCCGACGATCCATCCCGCAACACCGATGGATGTTATAGGTCACGATCCGGATGTCCAGAGTTGTCGGTAATTGGGAGAGCTGTGGGAGTACCCTGGCCATGGCTGAATAGAAAATCCTTCTAAATCACGGAGCTGTTATCGTTATATAGACCTTATCATGATGAGAAATGATCGGAATCATGAAAAACCCCCATATGGGTGTGATTGGCAAAATTTAGACCATGACAGAAAATTACCGTCCACAAATTTTGTGGATAACTTGGTAGTTACTGGCAGGGAGAGGCGTATATTAGAAGGATTAATGAAGTAATGAGCGGAATGCCCATATTTTAGGCATTGTATGAAACTTATTTTGCTATACCAAATCTAGTGGTGCGATAATTTTGGTATGGTCTTAAAGGTAGATTGTTGATCTTTGCTTGACATTTTTCAGTTTGGTTGATCCTCATGATGTTCTGCCAATCCGCGTGGGAACTTTCTTAACCGGCTTATCCACAGAATTGAGTTTGCCTTGTTGATAATCAACTAAAATGAGAATGGTTTTCGTCAGATTCCATAGGCTTTTTCGGCTGCCAGATGGGTGTTCGCCTGTGTTCATGAGGCATTGCTCAGGCATTGAAATGTTTCACGGGCAACCCACGACGAGGTATAACCAAAAGGTGTGTAAATAGGAAAGAGGCGGTGTATCCTCTCGGGTGAGCAAACCCAAGCCGGGGAAATCCCGGCCACTCACAGGAGGACCACCGCCATGGAGAAGCAGAGCACAGAAGACAGATGAACGTCAAGCGTTCACGTGGGGGAATTTGGAAGCATGGCTCCGAGCACAGGTCCAAGAGTTCATTCAGCAGATCCTGGACGAGGAAGTCACCGTCTTCTTAGGCACGGTCCAGAAATCGCAGTTCGCCGGCCGCCCGTCGACCGGTAGCGGCTATCGCAATGGCTATGGCAAGCCGCGCCGAGTTGACCCTCAGCTGCGGCACGATTACCGTGCGGCGGCCGCGAGTGCGTGACGGTGAGGTCCGGTTTGTGAGTCACGTGCTTGCCGCTTGTTCAAGCGGAAGAGTACGGCGATCGAGGAGCTCTTGCCAGAGCTCTATCTCCATGGGTTCGCCCAAGGCGACTTTGATCTCGCGCTACGTGGGCTCTTAGGGCACGGAAGCGCCGCTCTCCAGCTCCACGGTCGCGCGGCTCAAAGAGAAGTGGCACACGGAACTGGCGCAGTGGCAGAGCCGCTCGACTCGATGATCTCGAAGTCGTGTATCTCTGGGTGGACGGGATTTATGTGAAAGCCGGCTTAGAAAAAGACAAGGCCGCCCTCCTCGTCGCCCTCGCCGCCTTGAGTGATGGCCGCAAAGGTCGTGTTGGCCGTCACCCCGGGGCACCGGGAATCCACGGCCAGCTGGGCTGACGGTGTTGCGCGATCTCCGCGAGCCCGCGGGTTGCGGGCCCCTCGGCTTGTCATCGGCGACGGGCATCTGGGGATCTGGAGCGGGCCTTACGCCACGTCTATCCGGAAGCCGAGGAACAGCGGTGTTGGAATCACAAGATTCTCAATGTGCTCGATAAACTCCCCACGCGGGAACAGGCCGCGGCCAAGGCGCTCCTGTGTCAGATCCCTTATGCGCCGACTCGCCGGGAAGCGGAACAGCGGCAGCGAGCAATTTCTAGCGCTGGTGTGACCAGCGCGGGCTATGGCCGACGCCGCGAAGTGTCTCCAGCAGATTGGGAACGGCTCATGGCCTTCTACCGCTTTCCGCAGCCGCACTGGCAGCATCTGCGCACCACGAACCCCGTTGAATCCCCCTTTGCGGCGGCTCCGACTACGAACGGATGCCGCCAAGCGATTCAAGAATTGTGGCCAATGCCACCGCCGTCATTTGGAAAATGCTCCTGGTTGCGGAACAGACCTTCCGTCGTGTGAAGCATCCGGAGTCTTCGTCGGTACCGGATACCAGCAATTCAATAGTGGATTCCTTGCTGTGAATGGGGATGACTGCACCGGGTTGCACTTCGGAGGCCTCGAAATTTCGATGGCAATCCAGTGAGAGGCCACACCAACCCATCCCCTCGCAAATCCGAGAGCGGATGTCTGGAGCCCGTTCACCAATTCGTGTGGGATCTGTGTCGGCTCCGACAGATGAAGACGGGTAATCGACCATCCGGAATTTCAGAGAGGAACTTCCACTGTTTAGGATAAGAATGTGCATGGCGGGGCTAAAGAATGATTGCCTGGAATGGGCACGACACACCGTGGCACACGTTCAAGGAGATGAGAAGAAAGAGCCAGCACCACCGGAAGGTGAAAGCAGAACGAAGCGGGAGGTTTGATTGTCCGCCTCGAGGTAAATGTTAGGCATTGGTTGTTCGAAGCTCCGTATTAGCCCCGCGCAAGTACGAATAGTGCGGACCGTAGAAAAAGAGCCGCGAGTGCCAAGCCAACGAGAATATCAGGCCAACCTGAACTGGTGACCCACACGCCTACGGCGGCAATCAGCACCGAGACATTCGCAATAATGTCGTTGCGTGAACACAACCATACCGAACTCATATTGATGTCATCGGCCTGATGGCGCCAGAGCAGCACAAGACACAAGCTATTTGCGACCAGCGCAAGCAAGCCAATAATGCCAATGGTCTCGAACACTGGAACATGCGGAATAATCATCTTGTAAATCGCTTGTCCAAGAACGAATAGACCGAAGGTCGCCATGATACCGCCTTTAAGGAGGGCTGCCTTGGCTTTCATTCTTGCGCCTCGCGCGACCACGTAAATACTGAAGCCGTAAACCAGCGCATCACCCAACATATCCAGCGAATCAGCTATTAAGGAAACTGAACCAGCGAGCAGTCCTGCTGTGAGTTCGACGAAAAACATGACCGCATTAATACCCAACACTATTTTGAGTGTCGAGCTTTGGCGATCACGAAGGGCCTCTATCTCACAAGCTTTGTCATTGCAACAATCATTCATTGACGGTCCTGCAAATCTCTCTCTGGCTGGCGGGATTGATTCATAGATTATTCAATCCTATCGACAGCACAGGGTAGTCGCTTAGGCCTGGTGGGCTGATTGGATAGGCTCATTGTGGGCATTCAGGCTTTCGAGATAAGCGTCGATGGCCTCTTGAATAGTCTTCAACACATCAGCTCTTGTTTGGCCTTGAGAAATGCAACCAGGTAAAACAGGCACTTCAGGGACAAAAACTCCATCCTCGTCTTTTTCAATCAACACTCTGTATTTCATGTGTTCCCTGTTTTGTTCTGTGTGCCGAACCGTTGGGTATACTTTTGAGCATCGTATGCAACCCGGCCTGCAAAATTTCCTCTGATTGTCGTATTGACTCAGAGGCTTGTCAACGATACTCCGAACTCTGGATTGGCGTGATACACGGAATGGTATTGCTTCATGATAGCAGCGAAGGGCTCAACGCTGAACCGGCGCATCGGCTGGACTCCGTCCACCCGTCCCGTTCCGATTCAGAACGTGAATAGTGGGCATGGTCGTTTGTATGCTGGAATGGCCTAATAATGCCTGGCGAACGCCAATGAAGGATGACCCATTACTTCTTTGTCCTAGACTGACACCTGCTGCTCATGACGGCAGGGGGAACAGCCGGTGCGGCACCCACCAAAGATACACCGCCATACCGAACAGCTCGACCAACGATTGAAACACAATCGCCACGACGGCGAGCTCATATGATGGCGGCAGTGCCAGTGCGAGTGGCAGGACGACAAAGGAGTTACGGGTTCCGAGACTGAACGCCAGGACGCGCCCCTGAGACGGCGGAAGGCCGAACTGGCGGGCGAGGAGACGAGCCAGCAACCCCGCAATCAGGAGAAAAGCGACAAACACCAGAAGCAGGTGTCCCAGTATCCCGATCGAGCCCATGACAACGTGCACCTGCGTTGCGGCAATGATCAACACGACAACGGCAAGCAGCGGCACCGGAAACCATGCCAGTTGCTCAATCACCGATAAACGACCGTTGTCCCTTTCCACCCACCTCTCAGTCAGGAAGGCTGCGACCAATGGCGCCAGGATCAGTCCAAAGAACGCCAGGAGCATCTCGCCACGGGCGAATGTCAGGGCCAAATCGTCGTCGAAGAATATCCACAGATACACGGGAAGCAGAACGATCTGGAGCAACAGGCTGACCGGTGAAAAGGCCATGGCTCGTTTCGTGTCACCACCGCCGAGGTGTGTGAATGTGATAAACCAGTCCGTGCACGGCATCAGCAACACCATGAGCACACCCAGCCGAATCGCCGGATCATCAGGGGTCAGCATCATCAGACCCCACACCACGACCGGTAGCACCACGAAATTGCCAACGATTGCTGCAGTAAAAAAACGGAAATCCACAAGCGCGTCACGGAAATGTGACAACGGTACTTGAGTAAACGTGGCGTACAGCAATAACCCGAGAATCGGCCACAGGGCTGATTCCAATGCTTTGCCGATGCCGGGTGAGGCGGAGCCGACTATCAGACCGCTGAGGATTGCCCCGACGTAAATGAAGACCTGAAATTTTTCAAGCGATTGACGTGTCAAAAATTTGGTGAGTCCTTCAGTCTCTTTGGAAACGCCAAAGGGGTCTGCCGCTCTATATCTTGCCCGGCTACACCCAACGTGTCACATGTAACCGGTGCGTTCTACGCTTTTCCTCCTTTCGGTGGGAAGCAGTGAACGGCCTGTACCTACTGGCTTGGTGGTACGCCTTTCTGCTTGAACTGCTCCTGCATTTTCTTGATCTGCTCCATCATTTGGTTGGGGTCTTTGCCCTGAAACTGTTCACGCATCGTTTCGGCTTCCCTCATCTCTTCCGGCGTCAAGGGCTTGCCTTGCTTTTTCCGCGTTGACGACCGGGCTGGGCCTTGCTGCTGAAACCGTCGGAGTGCTTCCATCGGATCGGAGCCTTCGATGACCCGCATACCGCCTGGAAGCGTTCCCTTGCCCCTCGGCGAGGGCTGGCGTCTCCACAAACAGATCTGCGGCCGAGCGCGCCAAGCGGTCTGCGAGCTCTGGTCGCATCAACTCGGATGGGAGCTGCGGCTCGTGATCGACGGCGGCGAGCTGACGCGCTCGCAGGTGTGCCGGTCGAACGACGAGATCCTCGACACGCAGGAGCGCCGCGGTGCGTGTGGCCCCTTTGGCGGGCACGAGCGGCGGAGAATCCGTCAAAGAGGAATCATCGCTGACCGAACAGTGTGGAAAGAGTTCCAGAAAGACCCGGTGTGCGAACGCCAAGCGCACACCCGCCGATGCTCCACCCTCACCTCGTGAACGACCAGTTCCTCCAAGTCATGACCTTGGTGGAACTGCCTGATGCGGCTGGTTGTTATTTGCCTGTATTCACAAACTGTATGCACTGACCCTGATTCCTGAACCCGAACTTAGGCCAGCCGCCGCTTTTGCACTGATTCTTGTCTGTCGGCGGTGGTATGAACGCCATGTCGCCAACACCACCAAGCCCGGTCACCCCTAAAGGTGTCAACACGCCAGTCGTAGACAGCGTGTAGATATCACCGGCCATTCCGCCTGAGGCGAAAATCACGCCATCAGTGGGACGAACCGCAAGACCGCCAATATGCACAAGAAATGGGCCAACGGTCGTGAGAACCGTGCCCGTCCCCTGATCGAGCGTGTGCAGAACACCTCCGACAAAACCATTGTCGTCAAAGATCGCACTGGTGGCGTAGAGCGTGCCGTCGGGTCCAAAGGCAATCGTCGCAGTTATCCGGCCAGTCCCCCCAACAAGCGTGGCGACTCCTGTACTCTTGTCAATCGTATACAGCGAACCTTCGAAGGTGGTGGTGTCAATGCTGATTCCGAAGAGCACATCGGTGCCGGGCTGTACCAGCTAGATCGTTAATGGCGAGCGGATCTCCATTCAAGGTGATGTCACCAATGAAAGCGAGCTCCTCGCCAGTTGCAGGATCAATTGTGATCAGAGTGCCAACACCCTGAGGCACCTCGAGAAGCGGGGCACTAATCGTGGAGGCGAAGAGGTCGCCCGAGCTATCGAAGGCAAGGCCGTTTATTCCGACAATGGGGTCCGTTGCACCTGTTCCAAGGGGAGTTCCTACCCCGGTAGTCTGATTGATGGTAATTACGGCTCCCTTATCCGGTGCCCCCCGACCGATTCCTGCGTAAAGGGTTGTTTGCGCCAGACTCTCATGAGGGGCCAGCAGAAGGATGACCGGATGCAAGCAGTGTGATGAGCGGAGCAAGGCGGTAGCTGGCGGCGGTATTCATAAAGCACTTCTTTCTGGTTGTAGCCAATAACGCGCAACTCATTGACAGACGTCATGACGACGGCACGTCTGTCGAACCGTCTTCCATGTTTGCCTGCCTTTCTGCTTCTGCGACTAATGGACGCGACGGGCTGCTCAGTCAGGCGCGTCGCGCCACACCGGGGGCGCGCCACGACCACCTCCGACGCCGGCGAAGGAAGGTGCAGTGCGCAGGAGATACCGGGTCCGGGTTGTGACGCCGAGCCAAGCCGGCGTCCTCCTGTCTTCCTGCCCTTAGCCATCTATTCGAGTCTGTTTTAGAGCAAGCGGTGAGTCCCCTCGTTCGCAGCACCAAATCAGCGGAACCCATTCGCCCGGGATTTCCAATTTGCCTTCCCCGAACGTGCGGATACTACACCCGAGCGAGCCGGCTGTCAGCGGTTTTCTGATTGCCGACTCAGCCGCTGAAAAACGCGGCGCATCAACTTGGCGAAGCGGTGTCTCATGTCATGGAGACGCGGTCCATGAACCGAGAAGAATCCTCAAGGCCGCACAGTTCTGACCGACAAGGACGCATCAGATTCGCCATGCCACGGAGAAAACGTCGCACACGACCACGAACCGAAACGCTGGTGCGGTTCAACTCCTGCTCCAGCGGCGCGGTGCGCTGGGCATCCGCCTTGGTAGCTTCCTGCAACTCGGCGATCGCGGCCGACAGGATGTCCTGGAAGATCGCGGGATCGAGCATCTGAGACTCGATCTTCGAGAGAATGGCCGCCTCGGCATCGGCCATCGGCACTTCGGTATTGTTCGAGCACACCGTCCCACCCTTGCGGAAGTGGGCGCTGCAGCCGTAATACGGCACGCGTTTACGCCCGTGGCTCCGCGTCCTCGCCTCGAGCGACGCCCCGCACTGCCCGCATGTCAGCAACCCGGACAGCAGGTAACGTGCGCTGCCGATGGCTGGCGGCCGGCCGAGCACCTGGCCGGACCGGAGTTGCTAGCGGTCTCTCACCTCACTCAGACGGTCGTGAGCGCCGTCCCACTCAGAGTCGCTTACGATTGACAGTTCTGGCGCCGGCACACGAAGCCAGGCGCCCTCTTCGCGCACGGAATCAGCGTGGCCTATCCGCCGGGCGATTGGACCTAACTTTAGCACCGCTGGCGCCTCTTCGATTTGACTCATATACTCGCGGTCGGCCTGGCTTCTCTTTGGGTGTAGTGATGACGCTTCTTCAGATTCGCAGTCGCCGTCGTGTCGAAGGTGAGTTCCGAAAGGACGTTCTGAGCAAGCTCCCAATGCGACTACGTGTGCCTTCTTCGTCCGAAGAGGTCACGGTCACGGTTCACCCCGACGGCTTACTCGAGAGTCTCAACGTGGTCAGCGTGACAACAGAACTCGCCTCCGAGCTGCGGCGTGGCACTGAATACGGACTACTCCCAACAGAGGCGCTCCAGGCCAGGCCAACGAGATTTCCCGTCTCACTGGTGTCGTACCGACGAAAGGGTTCTGACTATTCTGAAGTTCGGTCTCAATCAGGCGTCGCTGCGACACAAACTCGGCTACGTCGATGGACCGTCCCTCGAGTGGCGCACCTTCCCGGAAAGGGACTTTCTGCCCTTCCCGACTGGTGTTCGGCACGTCATAGTCGATGCCGAATTGTAATCAGCTCCAGTTTCGATCCTGGCCAGGGCTGCTCAGACGCTTCTCGACCGCAATTTTCGGCCGTTCGCGGCCATGGACCATTTGCATCGAGCGCGAATGGAACAAGAGAATTCCCGGGCGCGTTGGATTGACGCCACCATCGCTGCAGAGCTCGCCGTAAAGGAGTTTCTGGCTCGAATCGAACCCAAACTTGCGCTGCTTCTGTTCGAGCTGCCATCGCCTCCGATTGGGAAACTCTATGGAAAACTGCTCAAGGAGTACGCTGGAGAGGAGTCGCCCCTTCGAAAGGTTCTCGAAGCAGGAGCTGACAGGCGAAACAAGTTGATTCATCGTCCGGGTAGTCCCGATCCGGATGAGACTGAAGCCACGCTGTATGTCCAGGATGTACAGACCGCGATTTGCACCTAGTCGCCTTGCTTGATCGTGAGGACAGCGTAGCTGAGCACTTTTACCGAGCGTCGACGGCGGAACACACCTTGGCGGCGGTGCCGCCTCCAAACGCAAGCCCAAGGCGACCTGAGTCGCGCCGTCAGCCTTGCCAGCTCCCGGTCGCTACGCCGCGCGTCGTCGTCGAATAACGCCCTAGAGCTCGGCAGCGTGTTGAAGGGTCGCGGTTCCCGCTGGGGACGCCATACCAACGG
>CAWAXJ010000056.1:0-166379 GCA_963785905.1 uncultured Nitrospirales bacterium | reverse complement strand
CGAACTTGAAAACCCGTCATAACCCGTCCGAAACCCGCATCCGAAAATTGGGTCAGGTCTTTTGTTCATCTCTTTCTAATAAGTTCCGATGAACGGTTGCGGCGGCTAGCCAAAATCGTCAAGAATTCATGACAGGCGAATTTATAGAAAGGACCTCGTGCTCCCTCATTCTGTGCTGATTGATGAGAAAACCATTGAAACGCGGGTTCGCGAATTGGCCAACCTGATTGCTGCCGATTTGCCCAGCCGACAGCCCATCTTGCTCGGATTGTTGACAGGAAGTTTTGTCTTTCTGGCTGACCTTGTGCGACAGCTTTCCCACCATGGTATAGAGCCAAAAGTCGAATTTATCAAAGTTTCCCATTATGGGAACACCATTGAAGCCAGC
This sequence comes from uncultured Nitrospirales bacterium, assembly GCA_963785905.1. Classification (GTDB taxonomy): domain Bacteria; phylum Nitrospirota; class Nitrospiria; order Nitrospirales; family UBA8639; genus Nitrospira_E. The sequence continues at coordinate 165,991 of CAWAXJ010000056.1, read as the reverse complement.
CCGCCCGGTCACCTTTCTCAGAGAACAGCTCCCTCATATCACAGATGAAGTCATATTAGTCGTGGATGATATTTTCGACTCGGGGTTCTCGTTGCGCGCGGTGCATGAACATCTGAGACAACAGAAGCCGGCCTGGCTTCGTTTCTGTACCTTATTGGATAAGCCGAACAGCCACCAGGCGGATCTCAGGGTGGATTACGTCGGCTTTAAGATTCCGGATGTCTGGATCATTGGTTATGGATTGGATCTACGAGGAGAGGGGCGGGGCTTACCCTACCTCGCCGCAGTTGAGCGGGCAGCCCAGGATGCCCACTAAAATAGACCTTTCTGGCAAACGAAAGCTTTGTGGAGTGAGTCCCGGCCAGAAAGAAAAGACCTAAATTATCAGAACTTAATTCCTACCACACAGAGTTGTCGGAGAAAACCCCAAGGGGGGCTTTTAAAAATGGGATTGCGGCGCTTCCGGGTTTTCCGCGGGTAACCCTGTACCACTGAGTTTTTGCCTGAAGAGGGCATCTTGTGATTCCTCCCCTTTGTAAGGGGAGGACTAAGGTGGGGTAGAGGGTTGAACGCTTGCGCAGATGAAGACGATTGCAAGTGCAAGTCATCACGCCAACGCGCCATCTGACGTGTTCTACCTCCCCTCCGCCCCTCTTCCCTTATAAAGGAGGGGAACTCTAGGACCATCAGCCACAATATTTACCCATGTTAAACCCGGAAGCGCCGGGAATGCTAAAGCCTTGTGGCATGTTCCTGAATTTCACAAAATAGTTTTTCCTTTTCTGAGTCTGACAAGAAGCTGGCCTTCACGCCATTTCTTGCCAATTGAAGAATATCGTTTGGCTGGAGATTGAGCGCGCGCTGAACGGCGAGATAATTGTCCGTGATATACCCCCCGAAGTACGACGGATCGTCTGAATGGATTGACACGCATAACCCGCGCTGGAGGAGCACCTTCAAATTATGTTGATCCAGTGACTGGAACACTTTGAGTTTGACGTTCGAGAGGGGGCAAACGGTAAGAGGAATCTGGGTGTGTGCCAGATGTTCGACCAGGGATTCGTCTTCGAAACACCGAATTCCATGGTCAATGCGGGCGACTTTGAGTCGCTCGAGGGCTTGCCAAATATATTCCGGAGGACCTTCTTCTCCCGCGTGGGCCACGGTCAGCAATCCTTCAGCTCGTGCACGGGCAAAGACATCTTCAAAAAGCTCGGGCGGACGACCCTTCTCAGAGGAATCGAGTCCCACTGCCGTTACCCAGTCTCGATACGCCAAGATCATGTCAAGGGTCTGCCCGGCGGAATCGGGAGTGAGATCCCGAAGAAAACAGGGGATCAGTTTGGAGGAGAGGTGCAGTTCTGTGCGTGCTTTCTCGAGTGCTGAATGAATACCCGAAATGACGGTGTGAAAATCTACCCCACGGTTCATATGAGCCTGAGGATCAAAAAAAAGTTCCACGTGCCGGACATTTTCCTCAACCGCCCGTCTAAGGTAAGCCCAGGTCAGATCAAAGAAATCACGTTCCTCTAGTAAAACACGGGATCCTTCGTAATACAGATTCAGGAAGGACTGCAAATCTTGAAAGTTGTAAGCGCGCTTCAGCGCCTCGCTATCAATATAGCGAAGAGAAAGGCCGTTACGCTGAGCGAGATCGAACATCAACTCCGGTTCGAGGGTTCCTTCGATATGAAGGTGCAGTTCCACTTTGGGAAGATCGCGAATCCATTGTTCGAGTTCGTTCTGGTTCATGTGTCAACCTGTAAATGGCCAGTTTATCTTTACTGAAAAAGTCTCCTCTCAATTGTAACCAGCATGGAGACTCGGATGGAAATCGTCTGATCAAAAAAAACTAAAGGGGGGACATGGCCAAATGGCGAAAAGCGAATCCTGATATACTTCAACAATAATGCGAAAAGCCAAACGTAAAAAACGAAAATGATGGAATAGCAGGAAATACAATTTCATAATTCAATATTTTTTACGAGCTATTCAACGTTCCCCAATCAACATAAAACTTTGATGTCAAAGCTGTACCGGGGAAATGAAAAAGGGAGCAAGCACTCTCATATCCGCTCATCACCCAGTTGAAAGAAAGAACCTCCTTCAGTTGGGTAAAATATAGTAAAATTCCTGAGAGATAGGGAGGCTAAGCGTATGACGTACAAAGTTTTACGGAGTTCTGCCTGGAAATTTTTGGGTTTATGGGCCCTCCTGTCTGTCCTCCTTAAGACCGGATGTGTGGCTCTTATGGTGGGTGCAGGGGCCGGAGCAGCGGGAACGGTGTATGTGATGGGAAAATTAGAGGATCGTGTCGAAGCCAGCGTTCCAAAAGTCCAGGAGGCCACTGTTGCCGGCTTAAAAGATCTGAACCTTCCAATACATAAAAACGAAGGCGACAAATTATCGGCGCAGATCGAATCGAAAACTGCCGATGAGAAGACAATTTGGATTAAGGTCAATTTTGTGACCGAATCGCTTTCGGAACTGAGCATTCGGGTGGGCCTGACGGGGGATGAACAGCGATCGCGTGAAATTCTTCGAGCTATCAAGCACCATCTTTCATAGGATTGAGAAAATAAGGATCAAAAATAAGGGTCAGATTTTGCAAACCAATCATGAGACCCCCTATTGCTGTCAGCCCTATGGCTCATCTGCTGCGTCGGGAATTCTCTCCGGGGACGTCTTCCATGTCACGAGTCGGGACAATGCTCGACACGACTTCATACGCAATGATCGGGACTGCACGCACATCTCACCCGCCCATCAACCTCTTTCGGCAGGCTTACCGGTATCGGAAAAGAGTCTGCACGACTCGATCATAAGGAGGCTTCCATATGCCACACATGACCGCGGTACAATTACGTTCTGCCGGTGCACCTTTTGAAATCCTCACTCAGAAGATTCCGGAACCCAGGCCCAACACCGTCCGCATTAAAGTGCAGGCCTGTGGCGTCTGTCATAGCGATCTCTTTGTGAAAGAAGGTCTGTGGCCGGACCTGCAGTACCCGAGAATCACAGGGCATGAAATCGCAGGAGTGATCGACTCGGTCGGTCCGGAGGTGACCAGGTGGAACAAAGGCGATCGTGTTGGCGTCGGGTGGCACGGCGGACATTGCTTCCAGTGTGTTCCGTGTCGGCAAGGGGATTTTATGGGATGTCACAACTTCCGAATCACAGGGATTCATCATGACGGCGGCTATGCGCAGTACATGATTGCCCGGTGGGAGGCACTGGCTTCCATTCCCGAAGCTCTAACGGCAGAGGAGGCGGCTCCTATCATGTGTGCAGGCCTCACGACCTTCAATAGTCTCCGTCATAGTGGAGCGAGAGCCGGGGATCTGGTCGCGGTGTTGGGCTTGGGAGGATTAGGCCACCTCGGTGTGCAATTCGCCAGCAAGATGGGCTTTCGTACCGTGGCTATAGGCCGGGGCCAGGACAAAGAAGCCCTGGCGATGCAATTGGGGGCCGTGCAGTATCTTGATTCCCAGAAAGTGAATGCCGCGAAGGAATTGATCAAGATGGGTGGGGCCTCCGTCATCCTGGGTACGGCTCCGAGCAGTAAAGCCATGTCAGATTTGATTGATGGTCTGGGTGTGAGTGGAAAACTTATTGCGGTGGGAGCGTCTGCAGAACCCCTAGGCGTTACCTCCATTCAACTTATCGGGGGCCGTCGATCGATTCAAGGATGGCCTTCCGGAACCGCCAAAGACGCAGAAGATGCATTAAACTTCTGTGCGCTCACCGGAATCCGCTCGATGAACGAAACGTTTCCACTTGAACAGGCCGCACAAGCGTATGATCGAATGCTAAGTGGAAAAGCGCATTTCCGAGTGATCTTGACGATGAGTTGAACCGCCTATCTTGCTTGGACGGGTCGCAGAATTCGTTACGGCTGTTTCGAGCGACAGCGGTCAAGAAATTATGCTAATGAACGGCAGATCCTGCAGGGTTACGATTCCGCGGCTCCTAGTCCTGCTCGGTCTGCTACTCAGCATGACATCCCACGCAAGCCAGAATGACCGCAATGAAATTTCTGGCAATCCTTCCAACGGTGGCGCAACCTGTACTATCTGCCATGCACCGGGTGCTGCCGTCCCTTCTGTCTCCATATCCGGGCCCACCGTGGTGGGCGCTGGCACGACCAATGGGTACACGGTCACCATCACCGGGGGACCCGCGGGCACTGGAGGAGTGAATATTTCCGTCAACGACTTCGCTGGTCTACTCGAACCATCTGACCTAGACTTGCATCTTATCGAGAACGAGTTATCGCATACCGCTCCCAAGGTGTTTGAGGGTCACGAGATCACCTCTTCGTTTCTCCGGACCGCACCCGAGTACAACACCGTGGACCCTGTATGCTGCGGGCAATTCATCCAACGATCAGCTGGGACCTGATAGGTGATGGCATCAATGCACATACCCTGAACGTCACCGTGCAAAATGGAATGCCGCGGCGGCCCCGGAGCCCCCACCACCTGTGGGAGATATCCAGTTAGAGGAATATGTCACGGGTTGAATGCTCCAGTTGCTGTCACTCACGCTGGCGATCAACGGCTGTTTATTGTCGAACAGGCTGGACACATTCGCATTATCGATGGCAACGGAAATCTCCTCACAACGCCCTTCCTGGATATCGCAAACCGAGTGGATGACGGTAGCAGTGAAATGGGCTTGCTCGGACTCGCGTTCCATCCGAACTACGCAACGAACGGGTATTTTTACGTCTACTACACTCGAGATCTCGGGTCGGGTCTCGATAGATCTCGCGTCGCGAGGTTTCAGGTGAGTGTCGATCCCAACATCGCTGACGAGAATAGCGAACTGGTGATTGTTGAATTCGAGCAGCCTTTCTCAAATCACAACGGAGGCGATGTGCATTTCGGTCCCGATGGGTATCTATACATTGCATCCGGCGATGGCGGTAGCGTCGGAGACCCGCAGGATTTCGCTCAAAATAACGATGTGTTGCTTGGCAAGTTACTGCGGGTTGATGTGGATGGTGCTCCAGGCGCAAATGATGGTCCGGATTGTGACATTTCCGGCCAATGCTCATTACAGGGTTCCAGCCAGGTAATGCATTCAATGACGGTATCGGTGGGCAAGGCTGTGATGAGATCTATGCGACCGGCCTGCGCAACCCCTGGCGGTTTAGCTTTGATAGGCAAACCGGGGATCTGTGGATCGCCGATGTCGGCCAGGGCGATTACGAAGAGATTGATTTTGTTAGTTCTGGTGCAGCCGGTAGGCTCAACTTCGGTTGGCGCTGTTACGAGGGCAACAACCTCTTCAACACCAGCGGCTGTACCGGGCAGTATGCCTTTCCGCTGTACGTCTACGCTCGTGCAGGGGGCAACTGCGCTGTCACCGGTGGGTTTGTCTACCGTGGTTCTAAATATCCGAAGCTTGACGGCCACTATTTTTTTACTGACTTCTGCCACACGGCTATCCATGCATTGAGCGGACCGTCCAATGATCCGGTTGTGTCGCAAGTCTTGCCAAGCCACGTGATTAGCACACCATCTACTTTCGGCGAGGACGTCGCTGGCGAATTGTATATCGCCAGTCTAAGCGATGGGCGCCTCTATAAGATTCATGGTCAACCTATGAGTCCACCACCGATCAATAACTCTTATGATTTAGATGGGGACGGCAAGGCCGATATCGTCTGGCGCAACACGAGTACGACAGTGGTGGCTGCATGGCTCATGAATGGGACCACCATTGCGTCGGTGGGCTTTCCAGGGAGTGCGCCTGGCGAATGGCAGATTAAGGGCATCGGGGATGTGAACGGCGATGGGAATGCGGATTTGATCTGGAAACATTCCAGCCTAGATGGGGTAGCGATTTGGCTCATGAATGGATCGACAATTAGTTCTGTTGGGTTTCTGGCGAGCGTCCCTTCCGAGTGGGAGATTGAGGAGGTGGGGGACGTCAACGGTGATGAGAAAGCTGACCTTGTTTGGCGTAATAAGAATTCTGGTCTAGTGGGCGTCTGGCTGATGAACGGAACCACGATCACCTCAGTGGGGTTTCCGGCGAGTGCGTCTGCCGAGTGGCAGATTGAGGGTCTAGGCGATGTGAACGGCGATGGCAAGGCTGACCTCATCTGGCAGCACACCATCATTGGCACAGTCGCGGTATGGCTCATGAATGGGCTGAGCCTCACATCGGTTGGCTTCCCCGCAGGTACCCCTACGGACTGGAAAATTGAGGGAGTGGGGGATCTCAATGGAGATGGGAAAGCTGATCTCGTCTGGCGGAATGATTCCAGTGGCGTGGTCGCAGTATGGCTCATGAACGGAGCTTCAATTGCTTCAACGGCATTCCTGGCTGGCGTCCCCTCCGCATGGCAAATTGAACAAGTGGCCGATCTAAATGGAGACGGAAAAGCTGATGTGGTCTGGCAAAATACCAATGGAACGGTGGCTGTTTGGTCGATGAATGGAACTGCGATTGAGTCCGTGGGGTTCCCTGGTAATGTGTCTCTTGAGTGGGAGGTTCAACCTTAGGGGCTGTAGTTTCAAACTAATTTAATAATTTAAGCTGAAAGAACCTGACTCCCCAAAAAGGTCGTGCAGAGATGGAAGACCAAGCCAATAGAAGGCTCCGTCTATTACTAAGTTTTATAAAACAGGGGAAATATTGATTTATTGGGGTCACGGATCAGGGGTCAGGCATGAGTATTGATTTATTGCAGGCGTATGGTGAGCGTCAGGAGGAACAGCCCGCCCTTGAGTGCCGCGTGTATCACCGCCTGCAGCGGGCGAACACGCGGCTGGAAGTGAAGACCTACCGCCTCCTCTCAGCCGCGGACTCCGTTAGGCGCCAAGATAGTTCCTTCGTGGACGCCAGTACTTGGCACATTTTGGAGCATTGTGCTATTTTCAAGTCATGAAAATCACTGCTGCTGATGTCCTCGAATTGTCAGTTCCGGAACGTATTCAACTGGTATCAGAAATCTGGGACAGCATCGCCGAATGCCCAGAGCAGATCGAACTGACCGATGCCACACGGCAGCTCCTCCGAAAAAGGCTGGCTGCCTATCGGGCGAATCCAGACGCCGGGTCGCCGTGGGAAGACGTTAAACGCCGAATTCTGAACGGATGAGCCGCACGCTCATCGTTACAAAGGAGGCTGAAGCAGACATTCTCCACGGCTACCTCTCGTATGAAGAAAAGCAAGACGGCCTTGGCAGGCGATTCATGGACGAAATTGAACTGGCCTGCGATCGAATTCTACCCAATCCATTTCTGTATCAGGAAGTAGAGCCGGACATCCGAAGGGCGGTCACGCACAAGTTTCCGTACCTTGTGTTCTATACTTTCGACGAGCAGACCGTACAGGTACTCGCGGTCATCCATGGCTCTCAGGACCCTACCTATATCAACCAGCGACTTGGTGCCTAACCACCGCCTCTAACCTGCCCATGGATTTTCCCGCGCCTGCTATTTAAATCGCCGCCTCGGCGACGGTGGCCTTCCAGTCAACATCCTGTCCCGTTGACCTGGTCGCGGGTACCAGCAGGAACAACAGGCAGAGAATTTTAATGCACAAAGGTATCATTGGTACTGCCAGGGGTCCTTCGGCAGCCGGAACCGGGCCGGCTTTAAATACAGGTAGCGGACCAACTCCAGAAGATAGGCATGCCGATCACAAAGCAGGGTCTTATAACGCCCTTGGAACAAGTGCCCTGTCTTCCGGAGCGAGCAATCGCCGGAACCTACAAAAACCACATACATAAATCAATACTCATGCCTGACCCCATTTTTTTTCACGTCATTCTCTTCAACCTTCCTCCCTTAAGCGTCGTCTTCTTCAAGCCGGTCTGACCGGGCATCCCGATAAAATCAGCTTCTCTTCTTAATTTGCCAGTCCTCCTTGGTTTTGGTCAGATGACGAAGAAACAGCTGTTTTTTGCACATAACCCAGGACCTCGGATTTCGACGGGTCAAAATTTGCTATTTATTTCGGGATGTCGGATATTAGTGGCAGGGAGTAAATCGATGAAATTCACAATAACCATTACACGAGACGAAGACGGTATGTATATTGCCGACTGCCCCGCCATTCCAGGCTGCATGAGTCAGGGCACAACCGAAGAAGAAGCCCAGAGTAATATTCACGAGGCCATCAAAGAGTGCCTGGAAGTGCGGTCAGAGAAAGGGAATGCCCTTGACTGTGACAACGCGCGAGATTGAAGTCACAGTGTAATGCCACCTGTCCTCGTTTTCCGTCCTGCCGCAGTTAATAATCTTTCAAGGTCCGGCTTTACCTCTTGATTTTTTGCTAATTGTTGTTTCTTCTTGTATCTCGAGGGTCGGCCTCCATGCATTGCGAGGCGGGAATAGTAATAAGTGCCGAGAGCACCGCATAACAACACAATCAACATGGACGGAAACTCGCTGCACGAGTTTGCCAGTCGGTTATGGTGGGCGTTAGGCTGTATAGTCCAGCCTATTCGTGAAGATTCTTGCCCGCCGGAGGAGGAAAGTTTCGAAATATGATGTCAAATCTCAGGATACTCAGATGGCGAATCTCTTTACAGCGAGGTACTGTGTGGTTGCCGACTCGCGGAACGATGCTCCTGATTAGCCGCGCATGCCTTGCGACGGCATTGCTCGTGATGATGGCCGCCTTGGGTCAGTCGGTTCATGCCAAAGACGGAGGTCAGACGAAGTTTCAGCGCATTTCGACGCAGTTCATCGCAGCATTGGGTGCTCCAGGTGCAACCTCCGGGAGCGGCGCGCAGATTGTGGGGTCTCTGGCCTCTGGATCCGGGCCCTCGGGGAGTGAGGTTGAGCAGCTTTGAGCAGTTGGAGGAGGCAGGTGGCGTCGCCCCGGCACGCTGGAAATTCGACCACACAGACTGGTGGCTGGAGGAACACGGCCTCATCATGGAGCAGCCGAAATTTCCGATCCCTCCCGGCAAATACCTGGTCACGGGTGACCGCAAGGTCACGACCGTGCTGACCATTCATCCCGCTGACAAGAATGGAAATAGCCGCTGGGAACTCGATGACCAGGCGACGCTCTATGACGTGACGCACTTGGCGTGCCGCTCCGCGCGCTATACACCGACGACCGGTGATGGTTCGTGTTCTCCGGCAAACGTGCAGAAGACTGCGTTTCCGGTCGCTCCAGGTGGGGTGATGCCTCCAGTCGAGGGCTGCAAGAAGCAAGACTATGCGGTTCTCATCGTGATCGCTGTGGCCGTGGAAGACGAAGGCCGGTGACCCCGACAAAATTTATAGCGTAGAGACGCCAACATAAAAAATGCCAAAGTAATCGGCGGATTCCGACGTCACGATAACCCCATCGCCGGCAGTCTTCGCGGGAAAATTGCTTTAGGCTAAGCTGACGAGAATGTGATTCATACCGTCAGTCAGGAGGGGGTGAAAGTCGTTGCGTGGTATCCGAACCCCACCTGGGCGGTAGGGATTGTGATCGCGTCTAAATTCCATTTCGATTCCATTGATGGTGACGGATTGCACCGAAGCTGGTGCATCACTGGCAATTGAGTAGATCACGGTGATGGGTTTTTCATCGATGGCAAAGGCAAATTGTAATCCATCAAGTTGTTTTGGCAAGACGGGATCGATGACGACATCGTCATACGACAGTCTCAAGCCCAAAAAATGGCTGACGATTTGATTGATCAAGATACCGGGCCCGCTGGAGTATATTCGCCAACCCCCTTTCACCCGAACGTGACCCGCCCGCAGCGCGTCGAATAGCTGTTCAGCCTCATAACGATCCCGCACATCCGCATCAGAGCTACTGAAATACGCATTGCTCTGCCGTGTGACTGCATTGGATACCTGGTCCTGAATAGTGATCGGTAAAATCTGCAAGATCGCCTCGTAGGCTTTCCGGGCTTGGCCGATTTTGCACATTGCTTCGATATAGCGGATGTGGGCGTGGACATATTGCAACCCGATCTCACGCCCGAAATAGGCCGACTCTTCGGCCCGACGGAATAACTTTCGCACCCCGCCTTGATACGACACGGGTTTGTTCATGAGGCGGACCCCGTCCGGGAAAGCTTAAATGGGACTCGATGAGCCGCAGGTGATCCTCCACTTGTTCAGGGGTAAATAACTCACCAATCATGCTGCGGGTCATCGGCAGCAGCCGATAGTGAATCTTCGTGCGCGTATCGCTTGGGTGAATGATGGGTTCTATCCACCCATCCGCGTGCCGATAGCCAAATCCGCTCACCACCTCATCCGGTAGAAGATGCTGGTTAAAATCTGCTTTGATGCGCCGGGCTAACTGCATTAGCCGTTGTTCATCGGCATTGAGCCCCGCCTGCCTAAAGGCGGTGGCCAATTGTTGGAACACTTGAAAGGTTAACGCGACCGTCCAGGTACTGACCAGATGTTCGCGCATGTCGGATTGAGCCGGTTGAAGAGTATCGTCCCAATCCCCGGCGCCGTAGGCTGATAACGCCGTACCCGGGATAAAGCGGGATTCGATGGCGTCAATCGCGCGCTGAACATGGCGTAACAGAGTCGATCGGGTGGGACTGTGGCCAAACGTTGGTATCTCGGTATAGGGCAACTCAATATCCAGGATACTGAAATCATTGCTGGCTTCGAGGTACATTGCCAGCGCTTTTAAGGGCCAAAGGATGATGTCACCATGGCTCTCCGGATGCTGGATATTGGCGAACCGGTCAAACATAAACCACTGTGGCCAATCAGCCGTCTCCTCATATTGCTGGGCAAAGACCGTTAACAAGATCGTTTTAGCTTCAGGATGGTGTTGGGTGGCCAAAAGGAGTTCGAGCGGGCCTTGACAGACATCGCGTACACCCCATGCTGCACCGGAAAATTGTTCGAGACCATGGGGGGTCGTAAAGTGCACCATGGCATTGTGTAGGTACCAGTAAAATATGTCATTGAGTTTGTCACAAAGCGGATTCGTCCTGGTGAGTGATACGTGAAATTGTCTTCCTAGTGATTGCCAAAATGACCAACTGGCCTGTTGGTCTTGCTTCAGATTAGCCGGCTGAGTTTGATATTTCTTGCATAAGATTTTGGCGTGATCCGCGTTGACTATTGAACCCGTGATCGTCAAAGAAAACGTCTGCACCGGTTTGGTACGAAATGTGAGATAGGCGAGTCCACGGGACTGTTGATCGGTAAATAATTCTTCATCTGTCCCGATGTGTTCGACCTTGGCTGGTTCTGACGTCGTGATGTAGAAAATGGTATCCGGATATCGTTGGGTCATATCCGTACTGTCATGTGGCCTCAATGTGGCGGTTGCTGTCCGGGCGTCAATATCGATATGGCCTTGATGATCCAGTTCATGGTTACCCAGAACCAGATTGCTGAGTATGACAAATGTGTCGGTCTGATCGGACTCAATACTCAAAAACGCGGCGGCGTCTTCGGGGCTGACCCAGGCATTGACCACAATCCATCCCTGATCGGTCTTGTAACGCCATCGGCAGGTGTGCAAGCCGATTTCATAACACGACGGCATCCCGAGAAGATGATACGTTGCGCCTCGCTTGATGAAAATGCGCAGGCCGCTCGTTTTGAAGATGTTGAAGGGGGTTCTCGTAATGGATAACAGTTTGTTGAACGACGTGTTGCCAATAGTGAGATGGGAGTGAAAGACGCCGGCCATATACGTGGTGGAACTCAGCCCATCGTCCTGCGGAATCATAGCGCTCCCGCTGCGCAAAATATGGCCGTGGGGGCGTTCGACGAGCAGCTCTTTGGCTTTTAACACCACGTGGGTGGCATCCGCATAGAAAAACGACAACAATGTTCCGTCCTGGACTTCGTCATGGCGTCGCCGATCCGGGAACAGGTCTTGGACCTCGTCGTCGGTTAAATCCTGTCCGGTCAGCATCGTAAGGTTGTGCAAGATCGTGTTGGCGGCTGCTTGCGGCGTGAACACGCGATTGGGTGGTTGATCTTGTAATCGTTCGATACGGGTTATCGCGGGAGGAATACGGTCGGCATCAGCGGCTTGGGTGGGCTCCGGATGGTGCGGCACATATTCGGCATAAAACGTGACCGATTGGGACTCGCCGGGAGCAATCCGTAGGATATCGGATTGCAGACCGCAGAATGCCATTTCGTATTGCTGTTTGACACTCACGAGGCAATCCTGGGTGAGTCCAACCGGGATATTGGTGTGTTTATACGCCAATCCATAAAATGGCAGACCATCGGTCACGAAGCCTCTGGTGTGAGTGGTACTCCCCTGCATGAGCCAGGGATGTTGATCTTCGTATGCTTGATTCTGGCGTGAACACACGACGGGTCCGTATAGGTCGTGGGTCAGAACATGATGATCAATGTAGTGGCTGCAATACGCTTCATTGTTCCGGACCGCCCCTTCATGGGCCAGGCCAATATCCTGGGTATAGATCACATCGCAGAGACGATCCGTCGAGGCGGTGTTGTGAATATCGATGGTCCAAAACCATAGCGTGGCCTCCGGGTGTAGCGTCAGTGAACACGTATAAGCCAGATCCTGCCAGTGCCCCTGCCATCTGGCTTGGTGTGGTGCGTGCGCGAACGTACTGGGTGATAGGGGTCCGATCAGCGGGACAAACGTGATGGACTCAGGCGTGCGGAGGCGTAAATACACATTGTTCAATGACCCTTCAAGCGGGTTGCCAAGTATCTGATTAATCATCACATCATGACACATTGCCCGGAATAAACCGCCATTCTGAAAAAACGCAAAGACAAAGGCCGGTTGAATTGGCTAACTCAATCGTTTCAATCTCGTACCGTGATCGAAATATCGACATGATGTCTCCCGATGATTCTGTCGCAAACAGGTGTTCGAATCGAAAAGGATCGCACTGACTCTGATGACTAGGCGGCGAGGATAGAACATTTCAGCAGGAGATTGCCTGTCTCCCACCAATGTCTTCATCTGCCCTTTCTTGATCATCGCCATCACTTCCATGCCCGCTACACGTCCGATGGGCTGCGTGAAAGTTTTTGAAGAAAAGATTCTACCCCAATGCCGAAGTACAAGCTAAAAAAAGAAGAGCCCACCTTCCAGAAACAGTTTTAAAATGGTCTTCCCCTGATTTTACGGACACATCTGAAAAGCGCCATACGAGGCGAGGAGGCGTGACATGGAGAAACGCAGAAAGTCTAGCCAGGAGCTTGGGCGAACTTTTGTGATCCAACTCCCATTTTTAGGATCATCGGGAAGTTGTAACCAAACAGTCTCTACGCCATATGACGTAAACCGTAAAGGCCAAGAGTGAGATGAAGAACACGGTGCGAATGCGTCCGTACCCAAAGCATGCGAAGTTGGTGGTGGCATTAAGAATGCCAAAGCCGGCATAGGCCAGGAAGACAAATAAGGCCCAACGACGGAGTGTGAGAAAGCCATACCCAATGGCGATATGAAGCGCAGGGGATTGAGCTTTGAACATGAGACCTGGGATGCCGGTAGGTTTGGTGCAAAATACGGTCAGGTGGTATTCAGGGTTCGCCAAAATAATGTACAGGTCCATGAGGGCAGTGAGCAGAAATAACCCGCCGAGAAACCGCATGTCGTGAGCGCGTTTCCAGACAATGCGTAACGTATCCAATTGGCCTGGTGGAGTTGGGAGATACGCTTGATAGGATTGAAGGCACCACCAAGGCAAAATAATCAACATGCCAAAGAACCAGCCCGCTCCCGGTCCCCCGACCGCTCCGAGAGCCCAAGTGACGACCCCGAGCAGTCCACCCACCATCAGCACCCAGGTCATATGAATGGGATATCCCCGGACCAGGTGCCCAAGTCCTGGAAGGATAGCCGAGAGGATTCCCCCAAGCGGAGACGTGCTCGAATGATCGGATGCAGAAAAATTCAATTCAGATCCCATGGGAAGGGAAAGGATAGAGGTGTAAGGAGTTGGAGGGCAAGCCGAGCAGAAGGGGTCGACAGGATGCCATCGAAAAGAAACTCTTTGCTAGGTCGGGAAATTAAAATTCCTCACTTTGAAAGCCCATGCAGGGTGGAAAAAATGATTTCCTAGGGTTATTGCCAGTGGTAGAAAAAAGTCCAAGACTTAAAGTTAATTATAACGGAAATTAACCGTGTTTCCTCCACTTAAAAAGTGTTAGAACCAGTATCCAATTCTCTCGTAACCTAATAGCTTATTATTTTTACTACTCCAAAACTTTTACATCAGGTTAATGTCATGAGAAAACAAAAAAACCATTTTTTGTCAATAATTGGGGCTGGAACTATTCTTGTATTGGGGATGGGGTGCGACGAAGATCCATCGCTGAAATATACTAATAATCAAATGAATGACATAAAGGCTTTTAAGGCTTTTGAAGTAAAGATGTTAGAGATAACCGAAAGAACACCTCAAACTGGATCTTGGTGTTCGTCTTCTTTGTGTGTAAATAGGTTTAAAATCAGTTCTATTTAAAAACCTTTTTGTTTCCAACGGATCAATTTTTAGGCTAGATGTTCTTGAGTACATGATAGGAAAAAATAAATTAAATTTACCCTCCACCTAGTGTCTTTTGCCTTCATGAGAATGCCCTCTTAAGCTGACTAAGATGGCATTTTTTTCTATCAATTTTCACATCGGTGACATTGCAAGGTTTTAACCACGCCACCTCCTGCAAATAAGAAAAAAGAAACAATCCTTCTCCCCTTTATGCTTGGTTGTGGGGCAAAGTGACACAGAAATTTTACAACCATAGGAATGTAGGTAGGGCCAATTTACGGATCTAAGCTTAACCGAAATCCTTTTCTTGGGTTAGTAGAAGTAAATTGCCGGAACACGAAAGGAAGAAGGAAAATATTCTGATCGTGCGGGAAAAGGCCTTTGATTTTTCCATCGGTTCATCCAGATTATGGGGCCAATGAAGGAAGGTTGCTTTTACGACAATTTATTCAGTATCGAAGTGTCCATCCGCTGTACTGGGACATGTGGAGAGATGGATTGGAAACACTTCTACCCCATTCCCGCTGATTATGAGTCAGCTGCTTGAACGAAAGAGTGCTATTGTTAGTTGAAATTTGAAGCGGCTCCCCCTTCTATGATGAGATGGCGTTCGACGAAGAAAGTCATCCCCTCAATCAAAGAAAGGAGCCACTTCATGAGCAGTATTGCGAAAAGCAGTACCATTTAACCGAAATGCCATCAGCCGAGTACTTGGCTCGAACCAAAGCCAATGCGGTGGATTCCAATGCGACGGTCATCTTTACCTATGGGCCGTTGTCCGGTGGCTCATTGAAGACCGCCACCTACGCCCATCATTTGGAAAAACCGTTCTATGATGTGGATTTGAAGGTCACGCCTCGCAAGAAGGCGGTCGAGGAGATTGTGCGGTGGCTGAGTGGAGATGCGGACTTGAACGACTATGATGAGTACCAAGCCAGTCCGCCTTCAGAATGTATCCTCAATGTCGCCGGATCACGAGAAAGCCATGCCCCAGGCATCCAGGACGCGGTGTGCCAACTCATGGTGGATGTGTTGATAGCGGTGAACCCCGCGTGCCAGAAGTTCTATCGGCTAGGGGAAGCCAAGCGAGTCGGAGGGTGAATCACACCACACGACAGAAAAGTATGCGGCGCATGCAGGCCGGTTTCATTGTTGGATTTTTTTTAATTCCATTCAAACTCATAAATTGTTACGGGTATGGGGCATGTAAGAGGTAAAGGAGGCGTGTCCTAGGGCATGTGAAGTGCTGTTGTGATTTAAAATCAAGTAAGAACTATAAGGCTATCTCCGGCACTTTTGCCTTCTTAGTAAGCCTTCTTGCAAAGGGGTCTGTCATGCGGATTGGCAAGGTAACTATTCAATTTACGCTCGTCACTGTATTCCTCCTTACCGGGTGTGGGGGAGCGCAGTCGGGACAAACGACCGTATTGAATGGTTCCCTGTTGCCACACGATCAAGGTTGGTTGGTTTCTACAAACGCTGTTACCCCATTAGACGTCGTGACAAATGATAATACTTTAACGCTCAACACGATTGGAGTCCTAAGAAGCTATCGACCAACTTCCAGGAAAAGCGGTCATGTGGTTTTATAAGGAAGTTCCTTTTGACTTCGATATGGGATTCTCAATCGAGTTCACTTTGAAGGTCCACAAAGTGGAACAATCCCACAATTTAAACGATGCAGGCATTATGTTTTACGGTTCTACCATAGACCCCTCTGGTAACTTCGCAGGAGGACCACGAAGTCAAATACTCTTCTTTGACGAGGACGCCATAGGATGGGGAGACGAGACAGGGAGGTTTAAGATGGATACCACGGACACATTCCACACATACACCTTAACAGTAGACGATAAAGGAGTTGCCAAGGTATACGTTGACGGAACGCTTGCTTTAAAACGAGACAAGTGGGAGGGGATACCCAGAATTGGCTTTGGTGATATGACGAATGATTTGGGGGTAAATGGAAGGTTCTCTATTGGAGACATCATTGTTACCTCCCATTCCCGAATCCTTCCTTCTCGACCTGCCCCCCGCCATCCCCGAATCCCCCCTTCACGAGCTGTCCCCAGTGGTTAGGCCACCCATTAAGCCAAAACCATCGACTCACTGTCTGAAAAGTCTCGAAATATTTGAATAGGAGATGGAAGTGGGGGGGAAGGGCCACGCCTCCGCTGTCGGAAGGCGCAATGGCAGGTCCCAAAACCGACCAAGGACGATTTGGCGGCAGTAGACCAATACCATCAGAAGAGGCACGCGTTTGAGGACCTATTCCAACGGGCCAAACAGATTTGTCTGCTTGAGCCGTAACGACTCACCCTGGTCCTTTGCAAAAGGCAAGTGATGATCAACTGCTTTTCCCGTATCGGAAGCCTCATCCTGCTGCTCGTCGCCTGGACTCTCCCTGCCTTCAGTGAACCCTATTCGCCCTCCTGCGAGAGCGCCATCGAAAAAGTCTTCAAAGCCCGGTAAGACCTGATCCCGTCTCAACAAGCCATTGGACCTCGCCAGAGCCCATGAACGCGGAGCCTATGCCGAATTAGCCGTGTGTACCGGCTGGGGCATCTTTAGTGTGACGAAAGCCTTCGCCTGTAACGACGCCTCATGGCAGGCCCCCCAACGGACCAAAGACGTGATTGCCGCCGAAGACGCCTATCTTCAGGGAAGGAAGGCGTTTGAAGAAGTGTTTGAACAGGCCAGGCGAGTGTGTTTAGTCGGGCCCTAACCTACCTCTTTTGTGGGATTGTCCCTCTTGTCTCCACTAGGTACAAACCTAGAATCACCTACAACCCAACTGAAGAGGTAGGCGGGGATGAACCAGCCAATTTTTGTATTTATTATCGCTTTGAGGGAGGTCGTATGGACCTTACCCTTATGGTTAAGGCTGCGCCCTATTCCCGCATGATCAAAAAACTCATCCAGCCTTGAGGTCTTTAAAAACTCCTGTTTTTCAATGGTGATGAATTTACAGAGGTGACAAGGAGTTCCTCCATTCACGTGAAACGCATTCTCCTCGTCGATGATCATACGATGGCCAGGCAAGCGCTGAAGCTCTTTCTGGAGCACCATGGGTATGCCTGCGAAGAAGCCGAACATGGGGCCGCCGCGCTCGCTTGGCTGGAGCAAGGACAACGCGTGGATCTCATCGTTTCCGATAACTATATGCCGGTCATGACCGGATTGGAATTTCTTGTTCAGGTGAAAGCCAACCCTCATTTCGGGACCATTCCCTTCATACTGTATTCGGGGAACATCACCGATGAGTTACAAGGACAGGCCCATCTGGCGGGAGCGATGGCCGTGCTGAACAAACCGTACAATTTTTCAGAATTCATTGCGACCGTCACTCAAGCCCTCGAAACACCGTAAAGCGTGGTGTGGCACGACCTTATCATTAGCTGGTATTCCTCTTCTCCTCATTCAAGTCAGGTGTTGACCTGCGCATGGCAAATTCCGAATCCTGTGGTCATTGGTGTCTGAAACAATCCCCTGCGGATTGCAAACTTATGCCAGATTTGCCTGATTTGGCCTGTGGAGCGCATACCGGAATTCCCGATACATCAATGAATTCTCTCCAGGCAAATGGCGGACTCAGAGTAGAATTTTCTTTAATTTGACAATACCCCTCTCGACTACTTCTTGTCTCATCTGCTGTTGAGGGCTGTTCTTTGGTAGACGTAGGTTATGAGGATGATGGCCATCTCACCTGATCAGGCAAAGGTGGGGTCGAGGGTGGGATGGTTGTTATTCGATGATGGAGAGCTTTTCCGAAAGCCTCCCACTTGTGAGGTTCGAACGACGCGGTGT
Organism: uncultured Nitrospirales bacterium; assembly: GCA_963785905.1. Lineage (GTDB taxonomy): Bacteria > Nitrospirota > Nitrospiria > Nitrospirales > UBA8639 > Nitrospira_E. The sequence continues at coordinate 147,741 of CAWAXJ010000056.1, read as the reverse complement.
CTTCAAACCACTCATAATAGACGGCCATATATGCATCACCTGCCATAAGTTGCTCAGATTCCAACGCCACGGGATGGATGAGGCCTTTTCCAATGGCTTCTTCCAATTCTGTGACGGTCTGTTCCCTATAGGTTTCCATATACAAAATCCCAATATTTTCGGGTTCTTGCCCGTCTTCCCCTAAATACAGATCGAGGCTTCGACCTTCGACTTTGATGGTGAGGGAAGGGAATTCTGGGCTGACAGCTGGGTGAGCTTTGCACTGTTTGGTAAAGGTTTGCCATTCATGAAGGGTGACGACGGCAAGGAGGGTCGGATTATCGGTGGAGGCGAGGGTCCTACAGTCGACCGTTTCGATGGGAAGATTGCGGAATGTGTCGGCAAGCATCAAGTACAAAGCCTTTCTCAATACATGTGGCTTGGTTCTCCCCCTTGACGCTGGGAGGTGTGATTCTTCTCTCTCCAAATGAGATAAATGGAAAGGACTCCCAAAAGGGCTGTAAGAGTCCCGATGATCAATAGTGTCCAGTCCATGATTGGTTCCTCCATGTCAGTCTCTCGTCCTCTTGCTGCTCTTGGTTCTTGTTAGAGCAACCTTAATGCCATGTCAGACTTCGCCTCGGACTGCCCCCCGCCATGCTGCCAACGGGTTGATTTATTGAAAGAAACAGGAAGGGTGAATGAAACTGGAAGGTTGCGGGAAGGAAAGTTTCTAACTACTCATGAACAGCGAGGTATCGGAACGGATACACATGGTATCTCATTCGGTCAGGGATACTGGCTGATTGACGGCCAGGAGATTCAGGACGATCGAGTAATTAGGAAAAGCCTCCAGGAGAATAGCCTGGGACGACAGCGTTAGGTCAATCTCACATGAGTCGGCATCTCTCAACGAGTCTGACTCCTCACGGGGTTGGGCTTTTTGGTGTGGGCGATCGTCTTGATCCCATTTCCTTTATTTGTCGATCTTTATAGAGTAGATTCATTTCGTTTGGAACATCTGGTTGGCAAGTTCAATGGGGACACTCAATGGCTGGCATGGACCTGAATGTTGAATGATAATACGTATTAATATTTATATTAATGGTATTCTCAAGTCTCCGAATAGACTCCAGAAATTATTTTAGAAATTGATTTATTGTGTAAGTTGTTTGGTTTTATTGGTGGGCCGTGTAGGGGTCGAACCTACGGCCCGCTGATTAAGAGTCAGCTGCTCTACCAACTGAGCTAACGGCCCACCGAGATGCAGGATATTTTTGGAAAGTATTTTACGATTTATGCAAAATTAGAGGCCTATCGTATAATTCTACCTCCCCTTGCCCCTCCTTACAAAGGAGGGGGATTCTTACACTCATCATTTGCATGGTGCGCCTGACAGGATTTGAACCTGTGGCCCCTTGCTCCGGAGGCAAGTGCTCTATCCACTGAGCTACAGGCGCAAGCACCTTTGGTGTTGTGGTTTTCTAGTCACTTTCCCCTCACCCTTGCCCTCTCCCAATGGGGCGAGGGAATTAGATAAGGACGGCCGAAAATTTCTGAAGCTAGCATGGATGTTTAGGTGAAGTCTACCGGCTGGAGGCCCTGAATTTATTCGCAAGAGGGGGGAGCTTCTACGCCGCTGCGATATTGTTCAAAGACCGCTGTGGATGCCTGGACCAGTTCAGTCGGTTCTCCTAAGACATCCTTCAATAACAGTTCCACATCTTGTGGTGTGAGGCCATTGGATGGGGCGATGAAACGTTTCCGGGCGATCCGGCGTTCTTCCGGATCATCGGGCTCGTAGTAGCCTAATAATTCTCCACTTTTCACCGCGTCCGTCAATCGTTTGGTCCATTGCTCGATGAGGGACGGAGTCCAGCTTTTCGTTGAGAGGTGGTCCTGGAAGAGTTCCAATTTGGTCCAGAGCACCCAGCCGACAAAGACCGCCCACGTTTCGTTCATGACTTCCCATGCATCCTGATCCGAGAGAAATCGCAGGTCGGTGGCCCCTTTGAGTTGACGGATCGGGTTGATCCGGACAAACCGGTAATGACAGGCCATCTGGCTGTTGGCCACCTCCAACACGCGTTGGTCGTCCGGGGTGAGGGGTTGGCCATGGTCGGTGGCGTACAGGTAATCCAGATAGGCATGCAGGAGTTCATGATAGAGCAGGGCGAGATCATGGTGGGTCATTTTTGCCAAATCGGCCAACGCGCCGCCGGCTTCATTAAAGGACAGGCGCATGTTGAGGATCATCCTATGATCTTCCGGATGATATTCTGCAGCGTAGGTGCGGAGGTCTTCGAAGGTGACGGTGACAAATTTCGGATCGATGTGTTTGAGAAATCCCGTAGGCAGCCCCAGCGTGTCCGCCTGTTGCAGGAGGGCGGGCCAGGGATGGCGGGGATTGGGACGACTGGTGTTGGCGTCTTCGGCGGACCAGGCCATGCCCGGCATATTTACGCTTAAAAGGCTGGCCACGATGGCCAGGCCAATCATTCGACCGACATACTTCACTAGCAGAGTGTTGAAAAAGTCCGCCAGCTGCGTTCTCGGCCTTTTGTCGTGCTCACGTACTCCCTCATACGCTCCGCTCGCCAAAATGCCTGCGGCCTTGCTGGACGGGCCTTTTTGAACATCCTGCCTTGCTGATGAGAGATTGTGAAGTATTGAATCAAGTTGAGCCTTTTAAAGATTTTAAGTTTTTCAACAGCCTGCTAGAAATTACCTCCAGGAATAGGTTTGATCTTCTTCCACCAAACTCCAGGTGTCGAAATAGGATGACGGGATGTGATCCAGATACCGCGAGGGTTTCGAGAGCACCGACCCCGTCATTTTATCGTACACATTGATGGGGTAGGTGAGGAAGAGGTGGTGTTTGGCCCGGGTGACGGCAACATATAAGAGTCGGCGTTCTTCTTCCAGTTCTTCGGGAGTCATGAAGGAGTAGGCCGAGGGGAACCGTCCGTCCACCAGCCAGATGACAAAGACGCATTGCCATTCCAGCCCCTTGGCCGAGTGAATGGTAGAGAGAATCAACCGTTCGTCGTCCCGATCCGGGGCTTCCACGTCCACGATGCTTTCATTCGGTGGTTCCAGGGTGAGATCGGCCAGGAAGTCGTTGAGGCTCTCGTATCGTTCCGCCATGACGGATAAATGTTCCAGGTCTCGTATCCGTTTGGGATAATCGTCATACTGATCTTTGAGCAGGGGCACATAGTATTCCATCATCTCCCCCAGCAGCACGGCAGGCGACAGGGGTTCTTCCGTTACCTGCTCTAGCGTAGCGGCCAGGTGGCGCAGTCCGGTGGCTGAGCGGCCCGTGCTGTGTTTCAGCACCTCATATTGTCCGTGGGCTTGAAGGATTGACGCAATCAGATCCTTGGCTTTTTTGGGACCGACCCCTTCGATCAACAAGAGGAGCCGGTTCCAACTGACGGTGTCCAGGGAATTGTGAATGACACGCAAATGGGCCATGAGATCTTTGACATGGGCGGTTTCGATAAATTTAAATCCGCCTCGTTTAATGAAGGGCAGATTTCGTCGGGTGAGTTCCAATTCGAGATCAAAGGCATGAAAGCTGGATCGGAACAGCACGGCGATCTCATCTAAGGCAATCCCTTCTTCCCGCAATTCCAGAATTTTTTGCGCGATGAATCGCGATTGGGCATTTTCCCCCATGGCCTCCACGACGGTGGGCAATGGTCCCGTCTCCTTCCGCGTAAACAGGGTTTTGCTGTATTTTTCCGGCGCGGCTTCGATGAGCTTATTGGCCAGTTGGAGGATGGGTTGCGTGCTTCGGTAGTTTTCCTCCAGTTTGTAAATCGTGGCGCCGGGGAAGAGGTCGGGAAATTCCATGATGTTGCGGAAGGTCGCGCCGCGAAAGGCATAGATGGATTGGGAATCGTCGCCCACCACCATAACATTCTGATGCGTGGCCGCCAGGTTGCGGACCAATGAGGCTTGCAGGCGATTGGTGTCTTGATATTCATCCACCAGAATATAGCGAAAGATCTGACTGATGGTTTCCCGGGCTTGTTGGTCAATGACCAGCAGTTCGAGCAGTTTGACCATTAAATCGTCGTAATCGACGAGTTGCCGTTGGCGTTTGGCGGCGTCATAGGCGGCTTGGAGTTTCTGGAGTTCTCCGAGATATTCACCGAAGTGGCTGTACTCGTTGATGACCATGTTTTCCAGGCTTTCTAGGTGTTGGCCGTTTTCCCAAATATTTCGGAGAGGGTATGTTTGCGGGGAAACCGTTTGCCGGTATCGTTGAGTCCCAATTGGCCACGGAAGAGACTCAGGAGATCTTCGGAATCTCCCCGATCGAGTATTGTAAACCCGGGTTCCAGGCCGACCGGGCGGCCATATCGCCGCAAGAGAATATTGGCCATGGAGTGAAAGGTGCCACCGCCGACTTGCTGGCCGCGGAGACCGATCAGGAGTCCGACCCGGCCGAGCATTTCCTGGGCGGCTTTTCGGGTAAAGGTCAGGAGTAAAATAGAGCCGGGTGAGATGCCCAGGTCGATGAGCCGGGCCACACGGTAGACGAGTGTACGTGTTTTCCCGCTGCCGGCTCCGGCGATGACGAGGGCAGGCCCTTCGACCACTTCCACCGCGGCGAGTTGCTGGGGATTCAATTCTTCCGCGTAGTTGCGGGATAATTTTGGCGGAGTGAGTCTCCTCCTGCGGCCGTTTCAGGACATAGACTTTGGAATTGTGAGAAGTGGAATCCATGAACTCGAGTAGCGGCTTAGATTGATAGTCCCCTTTTCCACGGATGAGTAATTGAGCCGGGCTTCAGGCTCATTGAGCGACCCTTGGCCGTGTATAGCATAGGATGGGAGCATGGCCAAGTTGCAACGCACGGCGGCTTTTTTAAACCTCCATATTAGGCTTGGACAGGTCGCGGGACCCTCGGTTATACTTTATTCAATTAGGGAGTGATCAATGGCCAAACAATCTGCCGACAATTACGATGGAATTCTGAAGGATTTTGCTCATACCATGATGAGCGTGGCGCGGGAATCCGTGAGCCTGATCAAACGGTCCGATCAAAAGCAGGCGATGAAACTGCAGCGGAAGCAGGAGTGGGATATTTATTTGGAGTTCCTGCGCATGTTGTTTAACCTTGTGGACCGGCTATCCGGATTTTATATTCCGATTCAGGGCCAACGGGATTTTATGAATAGTTTGGAAGATTCGGTGGCCAATCAATTAAAAAACGTTTTGGCTCCCTCCTTGAGTTCCAGTGAGGTTGATGACATGGAGGTGACCTTGTCTGTCGGGCAAACGGTGTCGGAGAGTCGGAAAACGTATGAACGATTTAAATTTGTGGTCACCGACCAATCTAAGGAGCGTGATCAGTATTTTCAGTTTTTTTCCGAACGGGTGGCCTCTAAAGCCGGAGCCCCCGGCAAGCAGGAAATTACTGCCGCCGCATTTTTATGCGCCAGTGCCGTGGTGCCGGCCCTCAAAAGCTTATTCGACGATGCGACCAAACCCCAGGTGGAAGCAGCCGCTCCGGCTGCATCCTTGGCCACGGCTGAGAAGTCCGGTGCGTCGGTGGCGTCTGCTCAAGAGGGAAAATCTTCCACGCCATCCGGAGCTTCTGAGCCAGGCAAAAACTTGATCAAATTGATCAGCGTGATGTCTCGCGCACAGGGTGAGGAAGTCGAATCCTGGTGGGGACTACTTCCACAGTTTCGTCGCGACCTTCCCCCTGACGAAGCCAAGGAATTGGCCAAGCATATGAACCGGGTGACCCGGATTGTGGGCGAGCGGTTTGCAATCGTTGCCTCGTTGGCGCAAACGGAGCCCAATCAGCCCGTTGGGAATGCCTGACCCTCTCTTATCAATCATTCAATTTCTCTTGAACTGCCTGACTCTTCTGCGTGTTTTCCTTTACCACTTCAAGATGGTTTCCCGGTCGATGACAATTCTGTCACGGTCGGCTGATGTCCTTTTTCTGTGAGTGTCCCTATGAATCAATCTCATCGTTCATTGCCTGCAGAATTTCTCAATCTTTCTGAATTGGCTCATAATATTTGGTGGAGTTGGTCGCCGGAGGGCCGGGCCGTCTTTTCCTATATTGATCCCACGTTATGGCGGTTGACGCATCACGATCCCATTAAGCAGTTGGAGAAAATTGCCGCCGGTCGATTGGAATCTCTAGGTCAGGATGTGGTGTTTCTTCGCTTATATCACGCCGCGATAAAGGCATTTCACGCGTATATGGGGGCCAAGGACCACTGGTTTGGCACGACCTACCCGCAGTGGCAGGATAGGACCATCGCCTATTTTTCGGCAGAATTTGGTTTGCATCGCTCGGTTCCACTCTATAGCGGGGGATTGGGGATTCTGGCTGGTGATCATCTGAAAGAAGCCAGTGACCTGGGAATCCCGCTGGTGGCCGTGGGGTTTATGTATAGCCAGGCGTACTTTCGGCAGGTCGTGGATGCCAATGGGTGGCAGGAAGCGGTGTATGACTCCGTCGATCCCATGTTGATGCCGATTGAACTGGCGCGGACACCGGCCGGGGATTTGGCAAAGGTTCAAGTCCGACTGGGGAGTCGCATGGTCACCTGCGTGATTTGGCAGATTCAAGTGGGGCGGGTCCCGTTATATCTCCTGGATACCGATACGCCGGAAAATTCACCTGAAGATCGTCATCTGACCGCTCGACTGTATGGGGGAGATCATCGCACACGGCTCTGTCAGGAGTTGTTACTGGGCATTGGCGGCGTTCGCGCTCTCCGTGCGGTGGGGCGTGATCCTCACGTGTGGCATGCCAATGAAGGACATCCGGCCTTTCTTTTGGTGGAACGGATCAGGGAACTGGTTCAGCAAGGGAAGTCCTTGGCCGAGGCGGCCGATCAGGTTCGTCTGAACACGGTCTTTACGACTCATACGCCTGTTCCGGCCGGGCACGATGTCTTTTCGGGCGACCTGATCCGCGAACATTGTCAATGGTGGTGGGAGGATTTGGGGCTGACGCAGGAAGATTTTATGTCGTTGGGCCGTCATCCTGAATTACCACCGGATCAATTCCATATGACGACCTTACCTATCCGTCTGGCTTCGTTCATTAATGGCGTGAGCCGTGAACATGAGCAGGTCTCGAGAAAGATGTTCAATGTCCTGTGGCCCGAACGGCCGTTGCAGGAGGTGCCTATCCACAGCGTCACCAATGGGGTGCATGTTCCCACATGGATTGCTCAGGAAATGGATGTGTTGTATCAAAAATATCTGGGACCTGACTGGAGGGAGCGGTGCGATGATCCCGCCCTATGGCAGGGAATGGAGACGGTGCCCGATGAAGAATTATGGGAGGTGCGGCAATTTCTGAAACGAAAGCTGCTGACCTTTATCCGTCAGCGCGCCCGGATAGGATGGATGGATGGGACGATGGAGCCCATTCAAGTATTGGCGAGCGGGGCGTTTCTTGAACCGCATTCGATGACCCTGGGCTTTGCCCGGCGATTTGCCTCCTATAAACGGGCCACGTTGTTGTTTTCAGACCTGGAGCGGCTGAAAAAAATTCTGTTAAATCCGTGGCGGCCCGTTCAAATTATTTTTGCCGGAAAAGCTCATCCCGCCGACCAGGCAGGGCGCGAACTCATTCATCGTATTTATCAATTTGCCAAAGCGCATCACTTGGGGGGACATATTGCGTTCGTCGAAGATTACGATATGCATGTGGCCAAATTTTTGGTGCAGGGGGTGGATGTGTGGCTCAATAATCCACGTCCTCCGTTGGAGGCCAGCGGGACAAGCGGGCAGAAAGCCGCCTTAAATGGCGTGCCCAACTTGAGTGTGTTGGATGGGTGGTGGAAGGAAGGGTATGATGGCCTCAATGGTTGGGCCGTGCCTCTCCCTGAAACACCGGTCGGAGATTGGGCGCAAGATGAACTGGATATGGCCGGCCTCTACTCCATTCTTGAAAATGAGGTGGTGCCCTTGTACTACGATCGCGGGATGGATGGCGTTCCGGGTGGGTGGTGCACTATTGTCAAGAATGCCATTCGTACCGTCGCTCCACAGTTCAGCGCCCGCCGCATGGTTAAAGAATATGTGAATCGGGCGTATACGCCCTTGTTTCACGATGAGATAAAGTCACGACACGAAAAGCTTGCTTGAATTTTTTACCTAGGTAACGGAAACAAAGCCATAGGCCTACAGGCCCTACGGATGGATAAATATCCAATTAATTCGGAGCCCGTTTTTATTCTGAAACGGCGAAGTGGTGTATGAAAATATTACGAATCTTGATTCTATTCGGTATCGTGTTTGGACTGGGTTATTATACGGGGCAAAAACCGGATGTTGTGAAACAAGGATTGCGGGATTTGTCGGGACAGGTCTTGGAGAACACGATCGGCTATGATAAAAAGACCAACCTACAGCGACAAATGTTGGCGGCAAAAGAAAGTTTTTTGGACGGACGGGCGTATGTGCAGGAAAATCATTTAAAAGAAGCCGCCGGGGAATTTGAACGGGCTCTTCGCCATTTGGATCAAGCCGTTGAGATAGATCCGGAGGGGCCTCTGGCTCAGAAAATCCAGACGGTCAAACAGAAGTTTCGAGAAGCTCAGCAACGTCTCGCTCAAGGCGTAAGCCTTCCTCCTCATTCCTTAGATGAACTTCGTCAAGAGTTGCAATCGGCCATGCCCTGAACCAAGGGGTTCACCTAGCCCCGTCAGTTGCCTTGCCCTGTCTCTTTTCAGACCTTCGTGTCCGTGCCCTCTTCCCCATTCCTAATTCCTTAGGTGTTGCTGGACACCGGTTTTTTCACTAGCCGGCTAGATAATTTTTTTTAGGTTACTTACGAAAAGACCCCTCAATCTGGTAAGCCAATTGAGGGGTCTGAAATGCTGCAACCCTTGTTAGTCGGTCGGGAATCAGGCGTTGACGGCCTGCTTTTTCCAGGCTGCCAACATACGTTCAATCCGTAAGCGGACAACCAGGTCGGGATCTTTTATTAATGGTTTGACCGCCTCACGGCCTCGAGGATCGCCAATTTTTTCAAGTGCGGCTGCGGACGAGAGCCGGATAAACCAGTCAGGGTCTTGCAAACGTTCAATCAAACAATCCACGCTACTCGAATCTTTAATTTCTCCCAGGGCAAGAATAGCCTGTTTTCTAATGACATCATCAGTACTCTTCAAACATTCGAGTAACCGTCCGACAGCGGGTTGTCCAAGTTCTGCGAGCGCCCAGGTGGCATCGTCTTTAAATTCATCATTGTGGAGCATGGAAATTAACGGATCAAGGACCCGTTCATCATTAATTTTTCCCAGCACTTTGATCACCGATTTCCGGGCATCGTAATCCCGTATGTAGCGGAGTAACAGATCAACAGCCGGTGAGCCGATCATGGCGATGGCTTCAACTGCGGCATCCCGTACCTGCCAATCTCCGTCTCGAAGGCATCGGACGAGAGGCTCCACGCACCGTTCATCGCCCATTTCTCCCAAGGTGATGACCGCTTCGCGTCGGACGACCCATTCGGAGTCATTCAAGAGATCGATCTGAATATCGATTTCATCTTTGACCTGCTCTTCGACCAGCTCTTCTTCTTGCTCTGCGCCTTCTTCGGTTTCGGCAGTAGCGGCAGCGTCGGCTGGTCCATCTTCTGCTTCCGCCGTGATCGCTTCCGCGACTTCATCCACCAGTTCGTCTTTTGGCAAAGTCTCTTTGCCTTCTAACGATACGAACTCCTCCGACTGATCTGAAAATGCATCATCGATATTTTTTTGGTCGTCAACCATGGCTCAATTCCTCCAAATTCACTTCAAACTCGATCTGTCGGATCCTTATGCCTCCGCAACGGCTTTCTTTGATTTTCGTTGTTCCTCACGGCGTTTGGCTGTTCTGACCTTTCGCTGCACTCGTCGTAATCGTTTTCGTAATGACCGGATAGTCGAATCTCCTTCAGGATTATCCTGAGCCGTTAGGGATTTCTTTACCTTGGTTTTCAGGGTTGTCGCGTCTTCCTGAAGTGATCGTCGTTTGGCCATAAGAAAATACTCTCCTTCGCTAGAAATTTGATTGACGACTAAGTGGTATGGGTGGCCTTCTACCAGTTTGAGTCTAGTCAAGGGATTTGAATGGTGTCAACGGGGAAACAGGATTCTTAGCTGGTAGAAAGGTATTTTTCATAAAAAAACCCCCGCTGAGCTGAGCCCAGCGGGGGTTGGTTCAGAAGCTGACTCAATCAGTTATTCTTTGCAGAAACTTCTTTCATAGGCAATGACCTTCCAGGCCTCTTCTTCGCTGATGGTCGCCGGGACAAGAGGAACCATCCCTGTACCGGGACTGCCATTCTTAATGACCCACATCAGTTCGCCGTCTTTCCGTTTCTTGTGGAATTTACAATTGGTAAAATCGCGGGGACCGGGGTTCAAGACGGCTCCTGCCGGCCCTTGTCCGTTGCCCTCTTTACCGTGGCAGTTCACGCATGTCCCTTTTCCCTCAAACAAGGCTTTACCTTCCGCCACAATTTCCGGCGAAGCAGATTCTGCTTTGTCGTATAAGGGGGTTTTGTCTTTTTTGGCTTCAGAGCGTTGTTCAGCCGGAACCCGTGATGGAATCGGATCTTTTTCCGGCCCGGCAATGGCTAAGCCGGTAGTCAAAAACATGGCGGCGGTTAGGGTACCAAGCACTTTCATCGAAAACGTCATGTAAGCCTCCTGGGTTAAACAGAGTTGATGAGACCGTAAAAAAGCATTGGGGGTGAATGATCGCCCCATTTTTTCTTTTCGCTTCCTGATTTGGTGTCGTTTAGGGAGAAGTGACCGGAACAGAATCCCTAAACCACTTAAACCTTTTTATCATATCAATCGTATTTTTGGAGTGTCAAGAAATTGCAAGGAGTTATTGAAGCCTTAAGGTGACGGGGCCCGGAATGGGCCTCGACCGTTGCGTTCAAAAGGAATAGGAAGAAGATCTTGAAGGCGGTAAGTTTTGACTTTACCTTTTTCTTCGACGGCAATCTTGAGTTTTGGCGCAAATTCCCAGAGAAGTTGGCGGCAGGTTCCACATGGCAATAAGGGCATGGGGCCGTCGCATGCAATGGCCAGGGCGACAAACTCCCGCCCCCCTTCAGACAGGGCTTTGAAAAGGGCCACTCGTTCGGCGCAGATGCCCAGATAGACCGGACTTTCGATGTTGCATCCGGTAAAAATTTTCAAATCGCGGGTCAAGAGGGCCGCTCCTACACGAAAATTTGAGGAGGGTGCAACGGCCTGGACCAAGGCTTTCTTGGCTTTCTCCAGTAAACGAGAGGTTTGCGAATGAATCGAGAGTTGGGCACGCAATGGGACGGGTGGAGTGTTTCGAGGCACAAGTGTTCTTCGTATGACTCTAGGATTTTAAGAGAATATCGCGGACAACCTGCCCTGGTTTCCCAAACGGACCCCGGGATTCTCCATTGAGGCGGATGACCACACCTGCCGCATTGCCCAAGGTGAGCAGGTATTGTTTCTTCGCCTTCCAGGTGATCCGTTGGCGAGGTTGCAATAAAGCCTCGTGGGGGGCTTGGTCGTCTGATCGCACCACGACCCAGGTCAATTGTGTCGCTTCTATCTCCAGGACCAGTGGTCCACCGGGCCCCAGCGCATCTTCAGGGGCGGGGGTGACGGGCACACTGGGTCGTATCGGTTTTGGTATTGGTATTGGTTCAAGAGTTGGCTGTGACGGGACTACTGAAAGAGGGGGGGGCGGTGGTACGGTATCAACCGGGGCAGGGGAGGACACGCTGGCGGGTGGTTCCCCAAGAGAGTGTGTGGGTCCTTGAATTGATTCGATTGGCACAGGAGCTTCGGATTCGGCTGTGGGTTCGAGATTCTCTTGCTGCTCGGGTAGCAGATAAAAGAGTGCACCTCCCATGACGAGAAAAAGAATTAAGACAAGATTCCAATTGAATCGCTTGCGATGGGCGGCTTCTATTTTAATTTGAACGTGCTGTTCTTCTTGTTGGGTATGTTCATAGAAACTGTTGGAAGTGGTCAGGAAGAGTTGAAGGGCTTCATCTTCATCCAAGCCCAACGAGCGGGCATAAGACCGGACAAACCCTTTGGTGAATACTTTAGCGGGAAGGCTCGCGAAATCTTCTTCTTCGAGGGCCTGGAGATGTCGTTCTTGAATGCGAGTTTGAGAAGCGATCTGAGCCAGGGATAAGCCTTGTTGTTCCCGAGCACGTTGGAAAAATTCTCCCAGCGTTTCCATGACCTTATGCTGAATGAAGGAGGATGTTCGGGGATTCACGTTGATAGGCCTGCCTTGGAATACCATGCATCATGTGGAATGGAGGGCGCACCGCATTCCTGTGGTCTACGACAGATCTTCAAAATGTGTCAAATGCTTAAACGATTTATATCGTTCATCGATATCTTCACGGGTCAAATGTCTTAGTCGATCCAGGCTAAATTCTTCCACAGTAAAAGACGCCATGACGCTCCCGAAAATGATCGCCTGTCGAAGTCCGGCATCTGAATAATTTCCCGTGGCCGATAGGTATCCCATAAAGCCTCCGGCAAAGGTGTCGCCGGCACCCGTGGGGTCTTTTACGGTTTCCAATGGATAGGCTGGAGCTCCAAATATTCCCTTTTGATGAAACATCAAGACCCCATATTCCCCGCGCTTGATGATCAAGGTTTTGGGGCCGCGCGCGAGTATCCGTTTCGCAACCTGCACCAGGTTGGCGTCTTCTCCCAGGGCGCGGGCTTCGCCGTCATTAATCACAAGGATATCGATATGTTTCAGCACTTCCCATAAAGCCTCTCGTTTTCCGTCAATCCAATAGTTCATGGTATCGCAAGCAACCACGGCCGGCCGTTTGACTTTATTGAGCACATCCAGTTGTAATTCGGGATCAATGTTGCCAAGAAACAAGGCCGAGGGAGTGGTATAGCGGGCAGGAATTTTTGGCCGGAAGGTTTCTAAGACGTTGAGCTGCGTTTCCAAAGTCTGGGCTTCGTTGAGTTGGTAAGAATATTCCCCTCGCCAGCGGAAAGTTTTTCCAGGCCTTTGTTCTAATCCTTCCAGATCGATTCCTCGACTACGCAGGAATTCAAGATGTTCCTCCGGAAAATCCTCCCCAACGACGGCAATGAGATTCACGTCAGTGAAAAAACTGGCGGAGGTGGAAAAATAGGTAGCGGATCCTCCAAGCACGTTGGGGGCTTCGCCAAATGGCGTGCGCACGGAATCAAACGCCACAGATCCTACGACTAATAAATTACCCATAATAACTATGACCCTTTCTTGGAGTGAAGGGTGGTCGATAATTGTCGCCGTAGCAAGACCTGATAGCGCTTTCGCACCAGCGGGCTTATCCGATCAAGCGGGGTGATGACCGCATGTTCCAATGCCGTATGACAGGAGCAAGTCCGAAGCTCTTGAACTAATTCAAGTGCGTGTCGCAGGACAATCTTTGCCGTTTCGACATTTTTATGCATGATGGACAAAATGGCTCCTACGGAAACTGCCTCTTCCGTTTCGTGCCAACAATCGTAATCCGTCACCAGCGCAAGTGTGGCATAACATAATTCGGCTTCACGAGCCAATTTAGCTTCGGGAATATTTGTCATGCCAATGACATCCACGCCCCATTGCCGGTAGAGAAACGATTCCGCCCGACTGGAAAATTGCGGTCCCTCAATACAGAGGTACGTCCCGGGGCGGTGCACCTTGACGGAGACTCCCTGGCTGGCCTTTTCTAAGACAGTCGATAAGGTGCCACATATTGGATCGGCGAAGGCCACATGGGCGACAATGCCCTGGTCGAAAAATGTGTTGTCACGTTGCGTGGTTCGATCAATGAACTGATCAGGCAGGACGAAATCCCCCGGTCGGATCGCTTCCTTCATGCTTCCCACGGCGCTCACGGAAAACACTCGTGTCACACCCAAGGCTTTCAAGGCATGAATATTGGCTCGATAGTTTATGCCGGAAGGCAGCGTGTGGTGTCCCCGGCCGTGGCGAGCCAAAAAGGCGACTCGCAAGCCTTGAAAGGTTCCGAGGACAATGGTGTCAGAGGGTTTTCCAAACGGCGTGGTCATGCGGATTTCTTTGAGGTTCGTGAACCCTTCCATTTGGTAGAGACCACTGCCTCCGATGATGCCGATTTGGGCATTTGGACTGCGTTTAGAGATCGATTTCGTATTCACTCAATTTTCTCTGCCCTTAAAATTATCCTCCTAAATCATCCTCTTAGGAAGAAAATCGGCTTGTCTTATGATATTTCAGTTTCGCGTGAAGAAAACAAGGTAAACGCATGTTTCAAAAGGAAAAAATTTTGTGGATTGTAGCATGAATCGATCCCCATGGTTAGCCTGAAACCGATTTGCCCTCTGTATTTGTCTTTCGATGCGCGGGAACGGGTGCATTCTCAAAGGTTTGTAGAAATTTTTTTATCCTGTCTACGATCTTTTTTGCCGCTTGGTCCGGGATTTCCGATTCATCCAACCTGATCCAGTCAATGTCGGGTTCCTTCTGAAACCAGGTCATTTGTCGCTTGGCAAAGTGACGGGTATCTCGTTTCAACAACCGAACAGCTTCTTCATAAGAGTATTCACCTGCTAAGTATCCGGAAAATTGTCGATATCCCAGCCCTTTCATGGAGCCCAACTCCCGATGATACCCTCGATCGAGGAGAGATTGCGTTTCCTGTATGAGTCCTTTGTGAATTTCCCACTCGACCCGGGTTTCAATGCGTCGATAGAGGGTTTGGCGGTCCATCGTAAGTCCAATCAACAGGTACGGATACGGCGTGTCGTCAAACCGGTGTTGCTGATGTACCACTGATAGCGGTGTTCCTAGAATGCGATACACTTCGAGCGCGCGTTGGATTTTGGGCTGGTCATTGGGATGAAGCCGTTGCGCGAGATCGGGATCCACCTGCTGAAGACGTTCATACAGAAAGGTGGGGCCTTCCGTTTTGGCTTCCTGGGCTAATTCATTCCGAATGAGCCAATTGGCTGGGGGGCCAGGGCAGAGGCCTCTCAGGAGGGCTCGGATATAGAGTCCGGTGCCACCGATCACCAGAGGCAGGAGGCCTTGTTGATGAAGATGAGAAATGTCTTGGGTGGCATGGTGCCGGAAGTCTCCAACATTAAAGGATTGATCAGGATCGACGAGATCAATCAAGCGATGCGGAATGCCTTGTTGTTCAGCTACGGTGGGTTTGTCGGTGCCGATGTTCATGTCCCGGTATACCTGCCGTGAATCTGCCGTTAAAATTTCGGTATTGAGAATTTTGGCGACTTCAATCCCGATGCGGCTTTTACCAATTGCGGTTGGTCCTACAATGGCCACCACAGGCTTCCATGCGGTAATGATGTCGGCAGGTCTCATGAACTATCAGAGAGTGGAATTTATTCCATTGGACGGGCAAATACGGTGCGCAATTCTTCCAGGGAATGTTGAATGGCCACTCGTCTTCCATGGGGACAGGTCATCGGAAAATTTTCCTGCGCCCAATCCTGTAGCAGCTCCTTGATTTCCGGTGGTGTCATGAGCCGTCCCGCCTGGACGGCGCTCTGACAGGCCATAGTGGCCAGTACAGGTCTGATTTTGTTTTCCAGCGAATCTGTTGACTGCCACTCCGAAAGTTCTTCCAATAATTCCAGAACCAAGGGCCCTACCGAGACATTTCCTAATACGGCTGGAACGGCTCGAACGACATAGGATGTGGTTCCAAATCGCTCCACATCCAAACCGGCTTGGGTCAGGACGGGGAGCCATTCTTCCAGTAATTCTCCCTGATGAGGAAGGAGTTCGACCGGCTCAGGGATGAGCAGGCCCTGTTGGAGAATTTCTCTTTTAGTCCACGACCGAATCAGTCTCTCAAAGAGCACCCGCTCGTGGGCGGTATGTTGGTCGACAATGAACACATCCTGGTTAATTTGCCCGAGAAGATAGGTGTGATGAATCTGGCCCAGAGGATACACATCGAATGTCTGCTCCTTGCCGGTATAGAGGGATGGCGGTTCCTGGACAAAAAGAGAAAAGGATGGAGTCAAGCTCGTGCTTGTTCCCGGTAATCCAGAAAAGCGTTGAAAAGGAGCCGGCGCGATCCCCAGCGATGTGGATGTTGGCCTGGCAGGAGGTTGATGAGGAGAAACCGGAAAGGATTTGAGTGCGTGCTCGCGTGATCCGGTGGTCGGTGTATTGTGTGTGAAAAAGAGGGCTTTAATTGCGCGAAGAATGCCGGCATGAATGAATTCCGGATGAGAAAAGCGAACTTCCCGTTTGGTGGGGTGGACATTGATATCGACTGTTTGGGGATCGAGATGGACAAACAGGACAAATTGAGGATGTTTTCCTTTTGGAAGAAACGATCCGTAAGCTTCATATACCGCATGGGAAATAGTTGTATTTTTGATGGGGCGACCATTGACGAAAATTTCCTGAGGCGTTCGGGAAGTTCGCGCATGGTGAGGGCTTACGGTAAAACCCGAGAGTTGAAATGAACCGGCGTGATGGGTGACCGGAAGAAAGCGTTTAAGGAACTCTGGCCCATAGAGCTGCAATAGTCGGTCATGCGGTGTGGGCACCGCAGGGTACTCCAGCACGTTGTGTTGCTGGTGGCGTAGGCGAAAGTGGACCCCTGGGTGAACCGTCGCTGCTTGTTGAATGACATAACAGATCTTTGAAAATTCTGTTCCCACGGTTTTGAGAAATTTCAGCCGCCCCGGGGTATTGTAAAAAAGATCTCGCACTTCCACCTGTGTGCCCTGAGACCCGGTAAAATCAAGCACCTCCCATGCCGTGCCTCCCATGGAATGCGTGTGGGTGCCCAGGGTGGTTTCAGGAGGAACCGTCTTTAAGTGAAAATCAGAGACAGAGGCAATACTGGGAAGGGCTTCACCACGGAATCCCAATGTGGTGAGTGTAAAGAGATCCGCTTCGGCCCTGAGCTTACTGGTCGCAAAACGCTGACAGGCCAGTTGCGCATCCATTCGAGTCATGCCTTCCCCATTATCCATGATGCGGATTAGCCGTCGGCCTCCATCCTCCACTTCAACGGAGATCAACGTACTTCCGGCATCCAGGCTATTATCAACGAGTTCTTTCACCACGGAGGCGGGTCGCTCAACAACTTCCCCCGCGGCAATACGACACGACACCGCATCTGGAAGAATGTGAACTTTTCCAGTTACAGTCGACAGCATGGAATTCCAAACACGAGACGGTTAATGTGAAGAAAGACGCGTAGCGCTCACTTGCAGAGGATTAAGACAACCCGGATTTTTTTAATTGTTCCTTCGCTTGTGTGGATTCGGGTGAATCGGGGTAATCCTGGATGATTTTGTTCCATAGTTCTTGAGCTTTGGATCGTTGATCGGTCTCCATCATGATATGTCCGAGCTTGTAGAGGGCTTGGCTCCGGTATTTACTGCTTGGATAGTTGCTGACGACTTGTTGCAGGGCCAGCATGGCGGGGTCATAGTGTTTTTGAACATATAACGATTCACCCAGATAGTAATACGCTTGAGGAGTTAATGTGGTGGAAGGATAGTTTTTGACAAAACGTTGGAATTCCACCGACGCCCGGTCATAATTTCCATTGAGGAAAACCTTATACGCTGATCGAAAGGCCGACGCTTCGTTTTCCACTCCCGCGTTCTTTGCCGAAGATTCGGATGCGGCGGGTGTCTCCGTTGACGCTTCCTGGCGGTTGAGAGAAGGGCTGGTCGGCGCGGGAGTTGTGACCTCTGGCGTCGTCGTCCCCGAACGAGGTTGATGGATCACGTTGTCTATGCGTCCTTCCAGAGCCTTTACCCGAATAGACAAATCCTGATCGCGGCGTTGAGTGGTGGAGCGGGTTTGTTCAATTTGCTCCCGAAGCATTGTGCTTGTCCGTTCGAGTTTCTCCAGAAGATGTCGGGTATCCAAGCTGGCCTCTTCTTCCGTTTTAATCAGTTCTCCCACTAAAAAATCATGTTCGTCCAATTGGGATTCAACGGATTCCAGGCGACCAACCGTTGCTTGTTCCTGTTTTTGAGAGGCCTCCTGTTGGAGAATCAGCGTCTGGACCTGTTTTTGTATGTCAGTCAGATTCGGTTCGGTAGCGCAACCCCATCCGCCCGTGAGAGCTAACCCTAGAAGAACGAGCGCTTTAGAATGAAAGTGCGTCATGTGAAATACCGTTTTAGCCATCAGCCGGGATATGTCATACCAATGGTGAAACCCAAGGCATGTTTTTTAATCATACCAACTGCTAGGGGTTCAGAAAAGGGATCAGTGGAGGTATAGAGACCTACTCATGTATTTCCCCCATCGAATAGACTGATTATTCACCCTATTTATGTTGTTTGGGGACCTTGCAATCGATTGACTCTCTGGGCCAATTGGCCCAATCTATCTTCATGCTGGTCCACCCGCTCCCCCAATTTAGTCCCAATGGTATTGACCACCTCACGCAACTGATTCACGGTTTCCGTTAACTTATTGAGATGAGCCACATTGTTTTGGGAGGTATCGGCGGTACCTTGGACTCTTTGGAAAGTGGTCATGGCTCGATTCAACCGTTGTTCCTGATCATCAATGCGACCATTGAGTTTTGCGCTGACATTTTCCAGTGCTTGTGCGACAGAATTGATCCCGCTATTAACTTCTTGCATGTGAGTATTGGTCACTTGAGCGTCCGAATCAAGTTTACCCACCAGTCCGGATTGATGAATTTCCAAATCGTGTAATCGTGAACGGATTTGTTCGACCGTCTTTCGAAGTTGGTCTGTGACCTGGCCGGCAGATTGCATTTGTTGTATTTGGCCTTGTATGTCTTGTTTCAGTTGTTGGAATTGTTGGACGGTCTGGTTGAGTGTGTGTCCTACCTCTTCTTGTTTGGCCAGTCGGCTGGAGAGTGATTGCCTGGTTTGGTCGAGAGCTTGAGAAATAGAGGTGAGGCTGGCATTGACCTCCGACAAATGAGTCGAGGTCTTTTGAGTATTGGATTGGAGCTGTTCGGTGAGCCCCGTTTGGTGGGCCTCTACCGTGTTCATTCGTTCCGAAAGTCGCCCGGCTTGTTGGATGATTTCATCCCCGCGTTTCCCCAGTAAACTTCCCATCACTTCCTGGGCCTCACGAAGTTTGAGTACCGATTGTGAGAGATCTTGCATTTGGGTGGCATCCGCTTGCACATGCGTACCCAGAATGTCCAGATCTTTCTGAAGGGCATCCATACGTGCAAGCACTGGCTCCTGATGCCTGTCGATATCGTTTACCAATTGGGTCATGGCCGTTTTCACATCTTGATCTAAATAGGTCCGAAGGGCTTGGGTATCGGCGTTCAATTTATCCTGCAGAGTGGTGACCTGCTTTTGAAGTTGGGCGATTTGGCTTGATTGCTCTTCAAAACGGCTGCTGAACAGGGTTCCGGATTTCTCTATGGATCCTGACAGTTCGTCCGTGCGATTCTGCACAGTCCCGAGTTCCTGCCGTTGAGCCGCCAGGTCGGTTTGAACTTGTCCGATCGTCGTCCCCAAGCTGGCCAGGGTCTCTTTAAATTGGGCAAAGGAATTTTGGAATTCGGTCATGTTTGCGGTTAAGGCCTGATTGTTTTTATCCACCTGTTGGGCGAGGGTCGTGGATTGCGTTTGAGCCGATTGGATCTGATCGCTCTGAATTTGCAGTTTGGAATCGGCGTAGGTCTTAAGAGATTTCTCAAGGTCACTGATTCGTTTCTCCGTCTCTTCATCTTTCCCGTACAACATGGCAAGATCCTGTTCACGAATCAGTTTGATCTGTTGATTTAAGCCAGCAAAATCAGTCCGGGGAGCCAAGTCATTCTGCATTTGGGCGATGTCGGTTTTTGTCTTAGCAAGAAGATTTTGAGACGCGGTAATGGCAGATCTGGCTTCGTCTACCTGTGCTCCAAGAGCCTTTTTTTCCTCTTTGATTTTGGCAATTTGTAGTTCAAGATCTTTTTGAATTCTGGCAAGGTCCGCTTGTTGTGCCACACAACCGGTAGCGAACATGCCGCAAACGCTATACGCGAAGACCAGATTAAGGGAAGAGGAAGATAGCCAACGTTTTGAAAAAAATCGAAGGGTTAAACCTGTTTTCACTCTGTAATGATTCCTCCGTACTGCACAGTCATGGTCGATTGAAGAATCGGCTAATTTTGAGTGAGCAAGTGGCCTCGCCGGTTAAGTTGGTGACAGACTTCTGTGGCATCTTGGCAGAAGGGCTTGTCTTTCCCATAAGACACAACCGACAGGCGATTCCCATCCACTCCCAATTCACTCAGATAATCACGAATGGCCATTGCCCGTTTTTTGCCAAGAACCATGTTGTAAGCCTGTGTTCCACGCTGGTCGGCATGCCCTTCAATGACTAAAGATGAGGAAGGGGAAGTTCTGAGCCATCCCAGGTCCCGTTCAAGTGATTCCTTGGCTTCTGCGGTGAGAGACCAACTATCAAATTGAAAAAACACATCCTCTAAGCCGGCAGATGCGGTGGCCAACTCTTCCTCTTGAATTTTATTCAACTGGTCTCGAAGCATGTCTGAGGGTTCGGCTTTCGCTACTTGAAAACTTTCCGGAATTGGTTCCATGCCGGCTTGCGGATTTATGAGATCATCTTGACCAGCCGCCGTGGCAGTGAAGGGAGGAGTCTCCGCGTGTGGTGAACCGTTCATGGCTGAAGTACCGGATTGAGTTGAGATGTCTTTCCCATTGCCGAGGGCAGAATCAGAGTCCGCGACAGAGGAAGTATCGCTTGATGGTTGGGGGGACGACAGGGGGTGCTTCATGAATGATTCGTCCATGTGGCCGGTCCTTGACGGTTCGTTCACAAAATCCATCAAAGGTTCCACAGGTGCAATTGGCTCATCTGCCTTCGCTGGAAGCCCTGGAAGCGAAGATTCATCAACCGACGTTCCCGGTAAGCCTGAAGTCGTTGTGTGAGAAGTATCCGGGCTTGGTGCCGAAGAACTCGTCTCGCCCGGGGTGCCGGAAAGGGTGGCGACGTGAATCCGTTTTTCGGCACATCCCGTCATGCTGATGAGGGAAATACTGAGAATGCCAAGTAGTGAAATTGAATGGATGACTGGACGCATACGATGACTCCTTTTTTGGGGTATTACAGTTGTTGTCTTGTGAGACTATGGTTGAAATGGTGACCAGGAGGGTGAACTCAGATGTTCGCCCGCCAAGGAAATTTTTTCTAATCCGGCCCCCTCGCTGGTGATGATGTACAATTGACTTTCTCCTCTTCGAATCGAACTGAACACAATATGCCGGCCATTCGGAGCCCAGGAAGGCGAGTCGTCAATGCTTTGCCCGCTTGTAATTTGCTTCCGTTGTTCACCATTCGGACTGATTCGGCATAATTTAAATCCCTCGTTTGGCATCCGGCATACATACACAATCCACTCCCCCTTGGGAGACCAGGCAGGTGCGGCGTTATAATCTCCATCATAGGTCAATCGCCGGACGTTCGAGCCATCGGCATCCATAATGTAAATTTGGGGGCGGCCCCCACGATCCGAGGTGAAGGCCAAGTGCCGCCCGTCCGGAGACCATGACGGTGACAAATCTGCGCTATTGTGGGAGGTTAACTGCTTCGCGCTTCTACTGTCCAATTCTACCTGATAAATATCCGAGTTGCCCTCTTGAGCATTGGAGTAGGTAATGGATTTTCCATCCGGAGCAAAGGTGGCGGTAATGTTCAGACTGGCCGGCGATACCAGGACTTCCTCTCGACCCGTAGCCAATTCCCTTTTCATAATTTGCTGTTTGCGATCCCGGTACGCCGTATAAATAAGAGATTTGCGGTCCGGAGCCCAGGTGGGCATGAGGCTTAAATATCCGTCAGCGGTGACTTGCTGCGGATCATATCCATCGTAATCCATGACGAAGAGCTCTCGTCCACTGTCCTTTTGACCTACAAACGCGATTTTCGTTCTGGCAATACCCTGCTCCCCGGTGTATCGATAGACCAGTTCGTCTGCCCACCGATGGGCCATTAAGCGAATGAGGGCCTCTGTCGTTTTGAGGGAGAAGTACCGTTTACCGGTCAACACATCCTGTTGTCCGGGGTCAAATGCGCAGGCATCAAGGATGAGTCCCTGGACGCCGGTGGAAGTCCCTCCTACCCCAACTCTCCCCCAGGTTGAAACAGTCACTTTTTGGTAGTGCGGCGCCAAACTGGATGAAAGGCTCATACATTTATTTTCAGAAAAATCTCCTTTGGCCGAAGGCAATTCACCGACCGAAAATATTTGTGAGCGGGTGAGGTCGGCTTTCAGGACGGTTGCGACTTGAGACTGCATTTGTTCTGAAAGGCCTGGATCCCGTTGAACGGGAGAAAACCCCATCACCCAGATGGGGATTTTTTGGAACTCCGAACGTGTGGCCTTGAGATTCGCTTCCTCTCCTCGAAGAGAGGAGGAGAGTAAGGAAACCACAGAAAAAACGACAAGAACCAGGATGCCATACATAGGCAGGAGTACTTTCCTCATAATATCGACGGTGTCCTTCTAATCCTTTTGATCTGTTTTAATAAATTGAAACCGTACATCCAGGAATGAATCCGAAATATCGGGGGGAAAGGTGGTAACGGATTGACGGCATTCACCGCCCGTCGGGCCGCAGAATCGTAATATCCGTTCCCTGAACTTTTATCAGTACGAATCTGAGAAATTTCTCCAGATCGGGCAATGCGGAATTTGAGCACCACAACAGGAGCATCTGCGACGAGTGGGGTATTTCTCCACTGATCCTGAATAAGGTCTTGGATCATCCCATAATAATGATTTGTTCCCGCAGAAGGCTGAGAGGCAGCATTCCCCGAATTTGAAGTGGGTTGCACTTCAAGGAGTTGGAGGCGATTTTTAATCGATTCGACAGAGGTGACGTTGGGAATGGATAATCTCGCAATTCGTTCATCGAATTCCGATCGAACCGGCTTCGTCGATGGGGGGAAGCAGGCATCGGTTGTTGCGAGAGTGGCGTGGCTGGAGACTGATTTAAATTTGGAACTTTTACCTCTCCACGTAATCTTTCCATTATTTCGGACATTTTCTCACGTTGGAGAGGTTTTTCCAATGGTTGGGATGGACGGATTTGTGCCAATTGGGGAGCGGACATTTCAGGAACGGAAGACTTTTCCCGTTGCGGCGGGAATGGCTTGGGTTTCCTTTGAATTTTTGGAGCCGGTGCTGGAGTCGGGATGGTCGGGATCGTGCGCTTCAGAGATTCTTCAAGATTGTTTGAAGCGACCACGTCGTTGGGTTTTTTCTCCACTTCGGTCTTCTTAAACGGGGTGACTGAACTCAAGTCAGGTAGTGCCGGAGCAGGCCTGACGGCCTGTTCCACTTTTTCAGGTTGAGGCGGTGTTATCGGTTCTTTCGACTCAAGGGGAAGCATAGTGGATTGTGCGGTTTCTCTGGGGGGCGGTGGATCGGTTTTGGGAATGGTTAACGGCTCCGTAGGAAACAAACGATCCGGGCGGGAAAGTTTGGGAGCAGTGAGGGGCAATCGAAGATTTTCAAACAAGGGCGACTGGTCTTTTGGGGGATTTGGCCTCGGTAATCTCGGTAGGTGTTGGTGCTGAGAAGCCATTTCCTGTTTGTTGGGCACCACAATTGAACCAATGGCACCTCCCAGGAATTCCGATAATCGCTCGGAAGCCGATTGGGTTGGCAAGGGAGGAAGGGACTCTTCTCTGGTTTGGGCTTTTGGCGGAGATGCCGATTGAACTTTTGCTGGAGTCGGTGTCGGGCGCGAAGCTTTTTCTTTGCTTGGCGCAGCAGTCTGCATTTCCGGCAATGAAACCAGAGCTACATCCATGGTCCTAAAAGGTTCTTCAGTTGTCGATTGAAATCGTAGGAAGACAGCCATGACTACTACGAGAATGTGGAGAAAGCATGAGGCGATAATTCCCCAACGGAATGAGGAGCCTTCTTGAGAAACGTCAGCAGCGAGCCCAAGAGGGATAAGACTTGGGGATTCAGCATGTCCCATTGTCGGAAAGTTTAGCGGGAAGTCCCGATTGTTTCTTCCTCAATCGTTTCAATTTTGGGGCCGGTTATCATTCCGAGGCGTTCAATTTTGGCCCCTTTGACCTCATCCATAACCTGCACGACGGTTCCATAGGGAACCGTTTGATCTGCCCGCAGATACACAGAAATCAATGGATTTGAGGCTTTGGCTTCCTGAAGTTTGACTCGTAGATCCACCAAACTGATGGTATCATTGCCGAGCGATAATGTGTGATCCCGCTGAATGGTGACAATCAGGCGTTCTTCGGCTTTCATATTATTGGCCGTCGTGGTAGGAAGGTTAATATCCAGGCCGCGATGCAACATGGGGGCGGTAACCATGAAAATCACCAGGAGTACCAAGACCACATCGACAAGGGGAATGACGTTGATTTCAGAAAGAAATTGTCTGGGTTTTGACCCAACGATCATCGGACCACTTCCACTTCAAACGCCTTTTCAGATTCTTCAACCGTATTGAGAAATTCAATGGTAAAGGCTTCAACACGGAAAGCCATTTTTCGAATTCTGGAAAGAAAATAATTGTAGGCCATTACGGCAGGAATTGCGGCAAATAGCCCCGCCGCGGTGGCCACCAGCGCTTCAGAAACCCCAGGGGCTACGGCGGCAATGCTTGCGGAACCTTGCACGCCAATTTCCCGGAAGGCGTTGATAATACCCAACACGGTTCCCAGGAGCCCAATAAACGGAGTCAGATTCCCTGTGGTGGCCAAAAATGGTAAATACGCTTCCTGATGATTGATTTGATTTTGGATGATGTATTGAGCGACCTTTTCCAGGTACTGACGATTGGGGGAGCGTTCTGCAGGCTGGGGCTCCAGTGGAGGTTGGGAGGTAAAAATGTCTGAGGATGCGGGTAAACGGTCGATAATCCCCAGATAGACCGCAGAGCTTGGGCTATAGGCTAATCTTTGAGCCTGATTTCTTAATGTTTGCTGGTCAACAGGATTTCGTTCGTACAGTTGTAAAAATTGCGATTCTTCCTGCCGTATACGCCAAAAACGCCTGAACTTATTGACGATGATTCCCCATGAAACCACCGAAAAAATCGAAAGGAGAAAAAGGATAACAATAGAGAGCAAGCCCAAGGACCCAAAGAATTCAGAAGGATTAGTAGCAAAAGACATAGGCTGTGTTTCGACCTCCTTTAGGTTGGTCTGAATGTAAGCTGGGGGAAATTGATATCGCACAAACCAATGGGAGATGAGGAATGGCGGGGCCGACGGGATTTGAACCCGCGACCTCCAGATTGACAATCTGGCGTCCTAAACCTAGCTGAACGACGGCCCCGAATTTTTTTTTGATCTTGGGCAAGTAGCCCACTCATTCACTCAAAGAGGAAATCGAGTTGTTGTAGAATTGGTGAATATATCAGATCAAGCAGGTCATATGCCAAAATCAATATTGGTAGGCGGAACAGGGATCGAACCTGCGACATCTGCCGTGTAAAGGCAGCGCTCTGCCAGCTGAGCTATCCGCCTGAAAAGACTAACTATGCTATAATTTTTCCATTATAACAGGGAGTTAGGCCTTGTCAACTTTGATTGAATAGTGTGGAATACCGTTGACATGACCAGGGTCCGTGGGTATAAGGCAGCACACCTTCGAATGAGAAAAAATGATTATAGGTTTGTCCTAGTGATGAGAGGAAGAGGGAAGAAAGATTATGGGATATAAAATTAAAGACCTTACGAATAAATCTTCAATTGGAGAACCGGTTCAATTTCTATCCAGCAAAGAGCGGTTTCTCTTTTTTGTGGAAGAGAATCGGGCTTTGGTGTGGGGAGGAATTTTTTTAGCTTTTGCCGTGATCGTGGCGATTGTGACGCTGAGTTGGCTTAGCCTCCAAAAAGAGGAACAAGCCTGGGAAATGGAAGGCCGAGCACAAACAGTTTATTTGGATCGCCCTTTGGATGATGTCAAACAGGGCCAGGAGAATATTCAAAAAGCGTCAGCGATGTTTAAAGAAGTTCTGGACCAGTTTCCAGGAACGACGAGTGCAAAGGTCTCCTCGTTTTTATTGGGGAACAGCTTGATGGAGGAGCATAATTACCAAGGGGCGATAGATGTCTATACTTCATTGATCGAGCGTAATGCTCCGGATCGCATCTTTGTCGGATTAATACAGCAGCGTTTGGGACTAGCCTATTTGCGCAATGGAAATCGAGAAGCGGCCATGAAGGCCTTTGAAGCCGTGTTGACCAATCCACAAGCGTTAAATAAAGATCAGGTGATCTTTGAACTCGCGAAGCTCGCAGAAGCAGATGAGAAAGTTACTGAGGCGGTGGGCCACTATAAGACAGTTCTGCAGCAGTTTCCCCTTTCTCCATTTGCGTCCGAAGCCGCCCTGCGGGTGAAAGTCTTGGCCCCGGAAGAAGCCAACGATTCTCTCACACCGGAAACGAAAGACATTGGAGAATTCGAGAAAAACAGTTCTGAAATCCCGCCCGTTCAGAACGAGGAAGGGAAAAACTAGAATGGATCCAGGCGCTCACCCAGTGGGAGGACTATTGGCTCACCATTAACATATGGCCGGCCTGAATAATGCTGGATGAAAGATTATTGAGCGCCCGCAAATCTTTGACGCTCACCCTGAATTGCTTGGCAATAGTCCACAGGCTATCTCCTTGCCGGACCTTATACCATTTAGAATCGTTATTGCTTGAAGCGCTGGCAGGTTCTCCTTTCACCCGTAAACGGTCTCCCGGATAAATGGTATGGCTGGAGAGACTGTTCAGCCTCATCAGTGTATTCACAGACATTCGAAATCGAGTAGCGATGTTTCCCAGTGAATCACCAGAACGGACCCGATACCAGGTGATTTCAGTATCGGAATCATCTTCACCCACGCCTCCGCGCACACGGAGCTTGGTTCCCACTCGAATGATATTACTCGACAAGTTATTCATATCTTTCAGTTGACTGACTTTCATGCCAAATCGTTTTGCAACCACTGATAAACTCTCTCCGCGCCGAACCTGATACCATTCCGTTGGCGGAGGAGGAGGTTGAGTCCAGACAACGAGCTTTGGATGGTGTTCTTCAACCAATGAAGCCATCCCCAGTGGTACTTTCAGATAATAGCCAGGACCCGTGAGACTGGGCACGATACTCCGTCGAAGTTCCGGGTTGAGCCGTTGGAGTTCCTCAACCGGAATCCCTGTTTGTTGGGTGACAGCCGAAAGATGAATGCGTTTCGTGATCAGGACTTCTTCAAATTCATGGCGGTCACCGTCCGGAGAACTGAATCCATAGACCATAGGATTTTGAGCGATAAGAGTCGCCGCAATAAAGCGGGGCACATATTCTTTGGTTTCCCGTCTTATGTGGCGTGACCGTCGAATGGTCCAAAAATCACGGGTCCCGGTCTTTTTGATGGCCCGTGAAATCTTTCCACTTCCCGCGTTATAGGCCGCGAGGGCTAATGGCCAGGAACCAAACTGGTCATAGAGATCACGGAGATGATGAGCCGCAGCCACCGTGGATTTAATCGGATCACGTCGTTCATCCAAATACCAATCCACATCCAGTCCATACACAAGTCCCGTCCCTTTCATAAATTGCCAGGGACCTGAGGCGCGGGATCGAGAAAAGGCGCGGGGGTTGAAACCACTTTCAACGAGTGAAAGATACATCAGTTCCGGCGGGAGACCAAGTTCACGAAACACGGGTTCAACAAGGTCTTGATAGTGATGAAACCGGTCGAGATACGATTGAAATCGCTCGGGAATTCCATACTGGAAATATTCGAGATTCTTCTCTACCGCCTCGTTCAGGACAAGTGGAAGAGTTCCATAAGCCCCTGATCGTCGCTGTTGAGGAGCTTCCCAAGTGGGATCGAAAACCCTGGCGAATCGAGCCAGAAAAACTTGCGACTGTTGCTCAGATGAATCTGCCGCATTGAAGCGTAATTTCGGAAGGAAATTTTTCGAAGATCTCGTTTGAGATCCCTGAGACACATAATTGAATGAAGAGGCAATACGTTCTTCGGGTTCCGCAGCGGGAACGTGGGCATTATGTGATTGGGTTATGGCTTCTGAATGCGAGGGGTTTGAGTCCTGTTGGGCAGGCCCCTCATCATTGAGGGAAGCAGGTTCGTCGATAATGGAATGTGGTCTCCCTTCAGTTGAATCAACCTGATTCGATGGGTGCTCGAAATAGGGATTATCGTGAAGGGAACCAACCGATTGCACTTCCAGGGGACCTGTGGGTTCTCTTTGGTTGGATACTTCTAGAGCATCAATCGAGTGTTCGAGGCGATACTCACCCTTCGCAAAGGAATAATTAAATGTGATGGGTTCCGAGGAATTCGGATGGGGGAGTGTAGAAACCTCAGCCGTGGATTGGTGAGGGAAGAAAGTCCATGTTGCCAAAATCACACTGGAGGCAACTAGCATGTTTCGAGCAAAGATTAATGCCACCAAAGGATTGAAATAATTTTGAACCTGCAACGTTTTCGCTAAGTATCTCATATTACAAGATTTTTCGGCAGATCCTTGCTCGACTTAATAGGCTACCGTCGTAAGGGAAAATTGTCAAACGCTTTTTCAGGTCTTGGTCCTTTATCGATACTTGAAAATCGTGCACAAACCGCACCAAAAACTAAATGTATGAAAGAACGAAAAATAACGGGGAAGGAAAAAGAAACCGGAATTTTTATCCCAGTTGATAGGCGAATATGTCACCGATGAGGGTTTACGGGAAGAGCCAGCGTAAAATATCGTCCCCCTTCCTCGTGAAGTAACCGTTTCCCGTGAAGAGTTGTGAGGACATCATTAAGGGGTACGATGATATTTTCATCAGATTCAGGCAGGAAGGATTCCTGCAATCCCTTGCGGATCTGTTCAAATGATTTGGGTTGGTCATTACAGAATTCCAATACAAAGGCATGCGGTCCCTCAAATCGTTCACTGGTCGGAGTCGTTCCTCTACCATCATAGACCGTAAGATAGCTTAAAGCTTTCGCAAAGAAGAGAAAGGGCCGATTGGAGGAGTGATACCGGCTTTTCCACTCTTGCACAAGTCGGACGAGTTCCTCATAGCGTTGGGGATCAACTTTCCAATCGATCTCATACTCAAAGTCATAGGCAATTTTATGGAGATCGACTTTCCGTTCGTCATACACATATGAATAGGCTAATCCCGGGCCTGTCAGGCGAATGCCGTATCGTTCAGGCCATTTAAAATAGGGGCTAAACCGTTCGAGCCAGAGTTTCGCGGTGGATTCCGGAGGTTGGAGATGAATCAATGACGGAATCATCTCGATTTGTTGCTGATAATCGGCATTCGTTTCCTGAGGAAAACCCAATAAAATATTCCAGGAGAGATCAATATTGTAATACCGGCTCCATTTCAAGCATTGGATATTTTGTAAAGGGCTCACGCCCTTATCCATTTCCTTGAGTTGCGCCAGGCTCAGGCTTTCAATGCCCGGTTGCATGCATTTCACGCCCCCTTTGGCCAGAGTCTGAATCTGCCGTTTATTCAGATTGCTTTTCGTCTCCATAAACACATCAAGGTCAACATGTCGATGGGCCAGTTGCCCAAATAGGCTGTCGACATATTTCAGATCGATAATATTATCGACCAGGCGAAACCGGGTGGTGTCGTAGCGGCTGGAAAGATAGTCCAACTCCGAGGCGACCTGATCAGGAGTCTTAGCCCGGAATTCCATAGCCTGGGCATTCAAACCGCAAAAGGTACAATGATGTTTTTCTCCCCACCAGCACCCGCGTGACCCTTCATAGAGCAAAATCCGGTTGAGTCCGGTAGATCCCTGCTTGGCTAATTCGTGGAGTTCCGCAAAATAATCGTCGTAATCAGGAGGCGGAAGTTCCGAAAACTGGGTAAACAGCTGTTCGTGAGGCGTCAAGTGAATCTGTCCTTCACGTCGATAAGCCACTCCGGGGGGGATGGCTGTTTCTTCCCCAAGAAGGATTTGTTGAACCAAGGGGGGAAAGGTTTCTTCACCTTCTCCGATCACGACGTAATCAATCCAGGGAAAGGCCCGAAAATGTTCCAGCCCCATTTCTCCATCGAAATTTGCCCCGCCAAACACGATTCGAACGTTGGGATATACGTCCTTGATCAACTTAGCCAGGCTTAAACTTGCCACATTTTGATCAAATGTGGAGGTGAACCCCACCACGTCAAATTGACTCCAATCCACTGTCGTCAGGCACCAGGTTAAAAATTGCGGAGCGATAGTGCGGGCGATCTCTTCTAGATGACTGATGGAACATCCGGCTTCTCTGGCCGTGTCCTCGAAGATGGGTTTAAATACGTTTGGATATTCCCTGTGTTTGGGATTGTCTCGAAATAACAAGGCAGAGAAAAGCCATTCGCCAAACAGACCGCGTTTCTCACACAGGATCTCATACAGCGGCACGCCAATCTTATGTGCGAACTGGAGATTAAAGTGGTAGGTATGGGTGCCGATCCCTTGCGCTTTTAACAGGGCGGAGAGTGTCCCAAGTTGAATCGATGGAAATTTCGAATAACTAAATGGCATCGTCACCAGCCCGACTTTCGTGCCGAAAGATCGGAAATCGGTGGTGTGCTGAGAAACGGAGGGATGAGATCGTTTCGCCTCAGAAGGGGCCGGGTGAATCAAGGTGGGGCTGGTCGCCATGAGAAACTATTCAATAGGAAGTGGGAAGTTGAAAGGCGCGATCAGCCTTGGCTGCTAAGTAAAAATCGCTTTCAGTGAGGCCTTGAATTTTGTGGGTCCAAATTTCTACTTTGCATTTGCCCCAGGCCAAATACATATCCGGGTGATGGCCCTCAAGTTCGGCAACATTGCCCACTCGATTCGTAAAGGCCAGGGCATCAGCAAAGTTGTCAAAGGTATACGTTTTTTCAATATGGCCTTGCGGATTAAGCGTCCATCCGGCGTCCAGTTGACTCAGCAATTCTTGAATTTTTTGTGGCTCCAAGGGAGGCACACCCCCTCGACATGGCACACATGTTTTATCGGCTAGGCTCATACTGTTTCCTCCCTATTCATTGATCTTTTGTTTGGGACAACCCGCTTCCCCGCTCTCTCATTCCAAAGGAGAGGTTGAGGGAGATGGAGAATCAAATAAAAAACAGCTCCCATAAACGATAGGAGAAATTAATTCTCTGATTATAGACATCCTCAAGTTCGGTGCACAATTCCATAGATGCATTCGGAGAGCCAAAAGAGTGGAGAGTGAGCCGCCGGCGCCTTATACCCATTCATGGCTTACCGTCATGATCTGCTGTGAGCAAGAGTGGTTTTATAGGCAGGTTCAGCTCATGATTCATTTCCGAAATATTAGGCATGAAAGGCCTGAATGATCGAAGGACCTGTCATGGGGGGCAAAGCAGTTTGGCCTGCTTTGACGCCGTAAGGAGTGGTTTTCTAACCTTGTTCAATGGTCATTTGACAACTTGTTTCCTGGACAGGTAGAAATCTCACCCAAGGCAGACGTTCGTCTGTCGTGATGCATTCCTCATTTTCAGGGCCTTGCGGCCTCGGAAGAGACGTCCTTTCCTTCTGGTAATGACCCTGTAGTTTATATGGCAAGAGATTGTGGAGTAATACCATGCCAGTGAATGCACTTCGGAAAAATGGAGCAAGGATGAGCCTGCAGGAAGCCCTTGAACGAGTGGAGAAGCTCAAGCGGTTGTCTCAGAGCAGCAATCCACACGAAGCGGCATTGGCCGCTATGCGACTAAGAGATTTTGATGTGGAGGTGGCTCGTACTCCGCGATCCGAACCCGTCACTGAGGAGGCTTCCACTTCAGAGGATAATCCGTATGTGAATAGGGTTGTCGAGATTCTCGATGAAATGCCCCTTGTTCCCTATGAAACCATGGATGAGATTGAGGTAGCACAGTCTCCGGATAAATCGAAGGTCAATTGGGATGAACTCCATTTTGCCCTTATTAAAAAAGCGCAGAGTATGGGTGCGGATGCCTTGATTCATATTCAATTAAAAGGGACAGTTGATCAAAAGGTGCTTGGAGCGACGGCCTTAAAATATCTTACTCCCCATGAAGTGTTTGAAATTCAACAGGCTTCAGTTATGGAAGAAGCCGAGAAAGCCTATCACCAGTCTCAAAAGGAACGGCGGGATGAAGATACTGCACCGGGCATCGGGTAATACTATACAAAAGAAGGCCATTATTCCTCCATTTAGAATTGCTACCGGCTGACCTTAATTGGATACGTGTGAGTGGATTTGGATGTCTTTTGACAGAATTGAAATTTGTGGTACGGTATCGCAATCCTTAAATGGCCTACTCCAGGGGTGGAGGTGTTATGAGGCCTGAGCAGTCGAAAGGTCTGAGGAAGAGCGTTTAGCAGGAATTCAGGCATGCACCCCATGGAAGAAAAGGTGTGGGAGCCGCCACTTGAGGTAGTATGACATTCCTCGAATTTTTTCAGCCCCCATAGTGTGATCGTCTTTCTATTCGTAACTCCCTCTTCTACATTCTTTTATGGCATTTCTGCCTCATCTGCGGGCAGAGGTAACGTAACCGATCGAATGATCCTAAATGGGGGGAGTCTTGGGTATTCGAAGTGCGCAAAAAAACAACTGAAGGTTCAACTGTGGTGAGAAAAAAGTACACGTCTGTGTTCCTTTCGAACATTCTCAGTGTGCTGAGTGTGACAGCGGGGCTTTTGGTCTTTTTACCGGAACCGGGCCATACCAAAGATATTGAATTAATCTCCGTTGGGATACGGGCTGGGATTAATTCTGAGACCATTGGCATCCCACCGACCGAAAAGGAGGATTTTGAGCAATACGATGCGTTTGCTGTTATTGGACTTCCTTGGAATTGGGAATTTCCTTCCGGGTGGGAGATCCGTTGGCGGCTCAATGCGACCGCTGGGGCGTTGAGAGCGGCGGGTGATACCGGGTTTATTACGGAGTTGACTCCGGGCATCGCATTTACCAAATCAAGTTGGAGGCTCACCTTCGATCTTGGAGGCGGCTTGGCGTATCTCAGCGATTATGAGTTTGGGAGTCAAGACATCGGAGGACCCGTCCAAATTATCGGGCATGGGGGCATTACCTATCATTTTCCTTGGGATGTGTCGGTCGGATGGCGGTTTCATCATATGTCCGATGCCGCGATTTATGGGACCGATAATCGGGGCGTCGATCTGCACATGCTGGAACTCAGTTACCGGTTCTGAGTGGTCGTTAGAAACTTCTGCCAACAGACACCTCTTTGACGATTTTTCTCATTGGTGTGTCTTCTCCTCCCGTCGAATCATTCCATCATTCGATAAAGAAAGGGTTCGATCTTGAACCTTCGAAAGGGAGCGAAAAATTTAGAGCGTTAGCGCGGGCGTTGTTTCGCAATATCGAGGGCGGCAACCCGGTAGGCTTCGGCGAGCGTGGGAAAGTTAAAAATATTTTCCACGAATCGATCGATGCAAATATGGTGGAGCAGACCCATTTGGCCGATGTGAATGAGTTCCGTGGCGCCTTCGCCCACGATATGCACCCCCAGCAGTTCTTTCCCCTTGGAATCAGCGACCATTTTGAGCAGACCGTTGGTCATTCCTGAAATCTGTCCGCGGGCAATTTCATGGAATCGTGCACGTCCGATGATGGCTCCGCCCCGTTTTTCCTTGGCTTCTTGTTCGCTCAGTCCCACACTGGACATTTCGGGAATGGTGTAAATGCC
This sequence comes from uncultured Nitrospirales bacterium, assembly GCA_963785905.1. GTDB lineage: Bacteria > Nitrospirota > Nitrospiria > Nitrospirales > UBA8639 > Nitrospira_E. Next base: position 114,083 of record CAWAXJ010000056.1, on the reverse strand, counting down.
CATGGGAATATTCTCCGGTGCAACTCCGGTTTCCAACCCAAACGCATGACAAACGGCCCGCCGGCCCTGTTCCATGGAGCAGGAAGCGAGGGAGGGCGGGCCAATGACATCACCGACCGCATAAATATGGGGAACGGTGGTTTGACAGTGGGCGTTCACCGACATGAGCCCACGAGTCGTCTGGCTTAATCCGGCGGCATGAATTTTCAGATTTTCCAGATTGGCCACTCGTCCCAGGGCCACCAACATTTTTTCACTCGCCAGCGTTTCACCGCTTTCTAAGATTGTCGTTACGTTCGAAAAGCCATCCCACTGGACCGTCTTGATTTTTTGTAGACCCTGATACCGACCGCCGGTTTTCTCAAACGCTCCACAAAATTCATCGGTGAGTTCTTGATCCAAAAACTTGAGTGGACGATCAGCCGCGTCGACCATCGTCACTTGCACACCCAATAATGCAAAGATGGAGGCATATTCACTCGCAATGACCCCGCCACCCAGGACGGTCAGGGATTTGGGTAAATACACCAGGGAGAGGATGGAGTCGCTGTCCAGGATATGTTCGTGGTCGATGGGAATGTTGTCCGGTACGCGAGGACGAGAGCCGGTGGCAATGACGATTACGGGCGCTGTCACCAATGCAGGGTGGCCATTTAACCCTGTGACGTATACCTCCCGATCAGACACGAACTGCGCACGCCCATGAAATCGCTCGATGCCATTTCGCTCAATCTGCCCCTTCATGAATTCTCCGTGGGCGCGCACCACGTTGTCCAATCGCGCCATGAGGCTGGCAATTTTCACGTCATCCCGCATGCGAAATTCAAACACATCCCTGGCCTGGAGGAACTGCACCATTTGCAAAGCGCTTTCGCGCAAAGTTTTGCTAGGGATAGTCCCTTGATACACGCATGCACCACCTACTTCACGGTTTTGTTCAATCAACGCCACTCGCTTCCCTGCTTTAGCGCCTTGAATGGCAGCCTTCTGACCGGCCGGACCGCTACCTATCACGATGAGGTCGTAGAGTTGGGAGGGATTCATACCAGAAAGGCTTCGACCTGGTGTTGGATGGTTTCGCGTTGGTCGAGAAGCGTGGTCATGTCCTCAGGATAAAAATTCAGGGCTTGGACGACGGGAAGGACCCGAATCTCCTCTACGTCATGTGAGGACGGGTCTAAAAGCCATGAAGCCAAATGATCGGCCAGACATGTGATCATCGCACCTTTGGTGGGAGAGGTGGCCTGATGAAAGTCTGATCCGGGTATAACCGAATGGATTCTTGCACCGGATCGGGTAAATTCCAGGCTTCGGCAAGTTTTGCCCCAGCGGGGATGTGCCATTCTTGAATGAGAGATTCGATGAGTGCCCAGGGGGGACGAACCTGAGGGGTTTGTCCCGATGTGAGCACGAGATGGAGCAGCAAGGGTTTGCCAATGGTATGCAGCAACCCGCAGAGGAATGCGTTTTCCACATTGTGGCGGATGCGGCGTGCGATTTCTTTTCCGTAAAGGCCGGAGGCAAGGGCCTGATGCCATAATGTCCGGACTTCCTTTTCATACCCCTTGATCGTAAAGACCCCCCTCTGGACCGTAATGGAGAATGCCAGACCGGCCAACATGCTGAGGCCCAGCCAGGCAATGGCTTGTTGGAGAGACACAATGGGCGATCGAGGAAGGTATGCCGGCGAATTGGCAATATGGAGAATCTTGCCGGCAAGGGCCTGGTCTTGCTGAATCAACGTTGAGAGTTTTGTGGCATCCGTATTGGGATCACTTGAGAGCATAAGTACCTGGTTGGCCACGACAGGTAGGAGAGGCAAGTCCAAATTGCCGCTCTTCAATTGATCGGCGATGAGGGAACGTAGAGCTTCCCGCTCTTCTTGTTCAGGGGTGACGATCAGGGAAATAGCCATATCTCATCTTGTCGGTTTCTAGGTGATAACCTTTAGAATTATTCATTTACACTATGCCTTCCAATGCGGATGAATCAGGGATAGGACAGAGAGGAGAAGATGTCTCTTCTCTTTAATTAAACGGGCACAAAAACCCCTGTAGATCTCTACTACGACATACATGAAAAAAGTGATATTGTGGAGATCAGGGCATTATTCATCATGATTTACTTGCAGGAATGGAGTGTCTAGAGTCGATGAAAGAGGACAACTGAATGCCTTGAGCTGATAGGTTGATGCTCAAGAAGGATTGAGAGGAGGGAAGTGATGAAACGTCTTGAGGGAAAAATTGCCGTGGTCACCGGAAGCAGTAGCGGTATCGGAAAAGCCATTGCCCTCCGTTTCGGTGAAGAAGGGGCAAAAGTTGTCGTGGCGGCCAGACGGTTAGATCGTTGTGAACAGACGGCCGCGCAGATTAGGCAAAAAGGCGGGGAGAGCTCCGTAATTCAAACGGATGTGTCAGACGAATGCCAGGTAGACTTTCTTATATTAGAAACGATCAATCGCTATGGGCGGCTGGATATTCTGGTAAATAATGCTGGGATTATTGGAGGAGGCCGTCTGGCGGACACCACCACCAAAGCTTTCGATGAGGTGATCAATGCCAACCTGCGGAGCACGTTTTTCTGTTGTCGAGCCGGATTTCAACAGATGAAAAAGCAGGGAGGCGGGCTTATAATCAATATATCCAGCATAGCCGGTATTCAGGCTTGGGCCGGGACGAGCACATACAGTGCTTCCAAACATGGCATTATGGCGTTGACCAAGTCCCTTGCCGATGAAGGGCGGGCATTTAACATAAAAGTGAGCGCGATTTGTCCGGGCATGGTAGCAGATGAATTAGTGGATGCCACCTCTGAAGAGATCATCGAGAGTGAAAAAATCAATCCTTTTGACATCGCAGAGACGGCCATCTATCTGGCGACTCTCGGCCTTTATACGGTAGTGCACCAGGTTGTGCTGGATCGGTTAGGGGCAGATTGGTAATGGATTGCAGGATGGCCGGATGCATGGTGAGCTGGACTTTCACCAGGTCAAATTCCTGTCTTAGTTGCTCTTGATGGTGTCGGGGATTCAATAGGCTCCATTGAGCTTCTGTGATAGCCGAAGCTCTCTCCTGACTGATGACGTTCCTGGGCGGGCAGGCATCACGTGAATCCCTTTCGTCCTAAGGATCTCTGCCAGATGGTTATTTCCGGTCGGACGTGACCTCTTTCAACGCTATTTGAACCCGTTGAAATTCCCGGCAGATCTTGCCGAGAAAAGCTGGGATTTCCCGATTCAATTTTCCTGCACTCGCTTGCTCAAGTTCATAGGGCACTTGAGCAAGAATGTCTGCTCCTATGTTCCGGCATATGCCTTTGAGTCCATGGGCAGTCTCGCTCAAACGTATGGTTTCATGGTTGTCGATGGACTCTTCGATGGGGTGACACAGGCCGTTGCATCTTCCGCGAATTTCTCCACCATCTTCACCACAAAGTCTCTTCCCCCCATCTCCTCCCATTGACGGAGGGTGCTCAGATTGATGGCCGGCAATGGTTGCGTGCTTTCGATCAGCACATCGGATGCTGGTGGAGAGTAAATGAGAGGTGGGGGTCCGGGTGCCGGTAATTCGACTTTGGGGTGTAGCCACTTCGCGAGGATTGCGGCAAATTCATCCGGTCTCAGGGGTTTTGATAAATACTCATCCATCCCGCCGGCGAGACAGGGTTCCCGATCCCCCGTCATGGCGTTGGCGGTCATGGCAATAATGGGCGTATGGCGGGTCGGGCCTTCGGCCTGACGAATGGCCCGGGTGGCCTCGTACCCATCCAGCTCGGGCATATGACAATCCATCAAAATGGCATCATAGGCAATCCGGGAGAGGGCCTCGATCGCCTCCTGCCCATTGGCCACCACGTCGGCCCGGTGCCCCAGCCGTTCCACCAACATGCCCGCCAATTGCTGATTCACATAGTGATCGTCGGCAACCAGAATGCGGGCGGTCTTCTGCCGACGCCATCCCTCTACCGGCTGCGAGGTGAGAAACGGGCGCGGGCCGGCGGTTGGTGCGCAGATCGAAATCAATTGTCTCGAACTCTAATTTGCCGGCTTCGATTTTGGAGAAATCGAGAATGTCGTTTATGAGGATTAAGAGGGTTTCGCCGAAGGAGCGCACGGTGTTGGCCAACTGGAGTTGGTGGGCCGGGGTTTGTGTGCATGCCAAACCCCTGGGGAACAAGAGTGTGTATAAATTCGCAGGAGTCATATTCTTTTCCCGGCCGATGTCCTAAAGAGGAATTGCGTGGAATGATGACACTCTGGCAGATACAAAAATCTCCGCTGCCTAGGCATAGACCATAACCCTATCCGGCTTGTCCTAATTCGGCCCATAGGGTTGTGATGGCCTAGCAAATATTAACGACGTTCTATTTTCACGATCATCGTTTTGGCCGTTAGAAAGATGGTTCTTTTTTTTATATCTGGCCGAACAAGGCTATCCCCTATTTCTTTCGTCTAGTACTGGCTTATTGAAATATTTCTCTGTTAGTGAGAGGACATCTATAAATGAACCAGGACAAGGAAATAAAAAGGCCAGAGGTCTTGGAGAATGGGCAGGAGGGTTCAGGGCGGATTAAGGAATTTTCGGAAGTGAGGAAGGAAGACCCGGGGGAGGGGAGGATTGGATCTGCTCCGAGAAACGGGCGTAGAGTTTTTTACGGATGGAGAAAAATGCCGGTATGCCCTCTGACAATTTCAGGAATTTGGCGTAATATTCATTGGCTAATCGTTCGTTGCCCAGCTTTTCATAGGCGTATCCCATGTTCAAATGCACATGGGGGAGGGCAGCGTCCAAAGATTCTGCGCGCCGCAATTCATGGATGGCCAGTTGATATTCTCCCCGCTGATGGGCGACGAGGGCGCGTTGAATCCACAATTGGGGAATTTTGTCATTTCTTGCTAACCCACTCAGAAAATACTGGTCGGCTTGCTCAAGATGGCTCTGGCCGAGCAGGGCAGTGCCCATCCAAAACCACGGTTCCCAATTGACGGGGGGATCCTCAAAGAGCGGGTAGAGCACCGCGTGAGCCTCTTCGTATTTCTCAGCCTGGATAAGTTGTTGGGCCTGGTTGAGCCAATTGGTCGGAGACTGTTGAACAGAAACTGGCGGTTGGGCAGTCTGAAGTGGTTTTTCTTTGTTCGGAATCATGGCTGTGGTATGTGAAATAAGAGGGGGATCCTCAATAGCCAGATGAGAGATGCTTGAGGATTCTTCCCGGCTTAGGCGTTCTTCTTCCAAGGCGATTTCTATCGGCATGGGTTGCTCTGTCACATCGAAAGCTCCTGATTCGAGAAGCGGAGAACCAGGGTTGCCCGATTGCGTCGGGGGTGCGGCTGGAAGACCGGTTGAAGTGGTTTTCGGTTCGGCACCCTCTTTTTTAGATGAAATTTCTATCACATTGTTCGTGTGAGATACATTCTTTGGCGCGGTTTTCTGTGGAGGTGCGTGGGGTGTGGGTGAAAGAGATTGTGCTGCTGTCTCAGAATAGACAGGAGTTTCGACCACGGGCGGCGTGGGAAGAGGGTTGTCGGTGTGTGGTGGAAAAGGAGTTGATGTCGAGGCAGCGTCTTGGGTTGTTGACAATTCCCCTCCTGGTTGCAGGGAGGCTGATGACGTCCCTTCCTGAATAGGGCCGGCAACAGGCATCTGCACGGATTCTGACAATGGGGAGTCGAAAGGGGAAGTCTCCAGAATAGGAGAGGAACCAGAAAGCGACATGCTCTGGCTCGTTCTGGGGGATGCGTAGGTTGACAGTCCGAAGTCAAGATGAAAGCCGATCCAATAGGCGACCACGCCCAGTCCGCTCAACCCGATGGCCATGCCGAGCCCAGCCAACCAGAATTTCAAGCGAGAGGGCCGGGTGTGCCAACCCGGTTCCCTTTTTCCTCTGGACTGAATGACGATGGATTGGCTAGCGGGTGTATCAGACCCTTCACCATTGGCCTGTGTCTGTAGCCGCTGAAGTGTGTCCGCGATAATACTCATCGTCCGTTGTCTTCTGTTGATTTCTACTAGAGCTTGAACTCTTTGGTGGCCTTCCAAACCATCCGGGGAGTCACCGTATGACAGCCTTGGGCATAGGTTGCCAATAAAGCCCGGTCGCACAGTTGGTTAATGCGTCGAGGCACGCCGCCACTCCACAAATAAATACACCAGAGGACACCCATCCCTAAATGAAAGCGGTGGGTGGCATCAGCGACATGCAGACGATGGAGAATGTAGGCACGCGTCTCCTTATAGGTGAAGGGCTCAAGGCGATAACGTACGCTAATGCGTTGGCGCAATGGCCGAAAGACTCGAGCCGCCAGCTTTTGTTCCAATTCAGGTTGTCCAACCAGGAGTAGACACATCAACTTGTCTTTTTCGGTATCCAGGTTGGAGAGGAGCCGGAGGCCTTCCAGGACTTTTCCACTGAGTCGGTGGGCTTCGTCCACCAACACGACAACCCGTTCTCCTCCTTCAGCCAGGTGGAGCAACAGCTTAGGCAGTTCTCGTTGTAAGGCACCTAGGGACTGATCCTCAGGGAGTGTCCCGGTCAAATCTTCATAAATGGATGTTAGTAAATCTCCATAAGATTGATCCGGATTCATGAGGTAGGCGAAGCGGATCCCGGTTGGTGGATGTCGAAGCAGGTGCCGGCAAAGGAGGGTCTTGCCGAGACCGACTTCCCCCGTCAGCATGGTAAGTCCGCCGCTGGCAATGCCAAATCGAAGATGATTCAGGGCTTCAAGATGATGGCTGCCGGGAAAAAAGAAATCGGTATCCGGTGTCAGCCGGAATGGAGGTTCTGAAAATCCCAACTCCTGATAACAGAGGCTAAGATCGAGTGTCGTCATGATGAAGACCGCACAATCTTGGGCGATAAAAAGATGACCAATTCACTTTTAGTTTTGACGTTGTACGTCCCTTTAAACAAGCGTCCAAGAAAAGGAATATCCCCCAGAATGGGAACTTTGCGTTCAGTGTCCGAGGATTCTTCCTGAATGAGTCCCCCGATAATTACCATTTCGCCATCTTTGAGACGGACGAGCCCTGAAGATTGCTTGATATCCAAGACGGGAGCATTGGCGGTCTCTTGCGGGGAAGTCACGATATCACGGAGGCGAGAAATAATCGGGGTCACATCCAACATGATCCAGCCGTCCTCAGAAATTTGTGGAGTCACGGACAACACGAGTCCCACGGTGACCGACCGCACCTGTTCAGTGACAATATTTGGGCTGCCGGCAGTCCCCTGTGAAATGGTTGAAGTAAAAAAGGGTTGATCGGTGGCCACTTTGATCAGGGCCGGTTGATTGTTGAGTGTGACCACCCGGGGTTGGGACACCACGCGGAGTTCCCCTTGTTCTTGGAGAGCTTTCAGTACCCCATCGAAGCTTCCGTCTGCAAAGGAAATCGTAGTCGTGGCAGCCTTGGCGATAAATCCGCCGAAGGGTGCCGTAATAATATTGGCCAATCCGATATTACCCGAGGTGCCATAAAAATTGATCTTGCTCCAATCAATTCCAAGACTGTAATTGTCATTCAGGTTGACCTCATAAATTCTGACTTCAATTTCCACCTGCCGGTACAAGGCCTGGTGAACGGTCTTGAGAAAGTGGTCAATTTCATCAACACGTTGGTACCAATCGGTCACTTGTATCGTCCCTGAAAGTCGATTGATGACCAATCGCCCATCTTTCGACATGAGCGTCTGAATTTGTTTTTCCAATTCATCCCAGAACTTGATTTCATCTTGTTGATTGACGGTAATTTGTCCTGTTTCCTGTGACCCAATTCCGCCCGTAGACCCGGAATTCATCTGGGCACGGTTTTCTCCGGTTCCTCCCCGGACGAGACGGATATAATCGACATTCAACATGGTGGTTTTGAATTGCTTGACTTGGATCAGGTCCTGATGGTGTTCCCAGTAATAGCCATGAGCTTCCAAAATGGCCGACATCGCCTGTGCCAGCGGCAGATGATGAAAATCCACGGTGATGGTTCCCGTGATTTCTGGTCCTGCCACAATATTTAAATGGTTGCTGCGAGCAAAAAGGGCCAGGGCATCGATGATGGGCAGCTCTTGGGCGCGAAAGGAATACAAGGGGCCAAGCGAGTGAGAGGATGGCGAGAGAAGTTTGGGAAGATCGCTGCTCAGCAACATCCGATCCTCTAAGGAAAATGTGCCCTGAGGAGTCTTGAGGGCGGTCGGCAGAATGTTGGCGTTGAGGAGAGGTGCCTGGGAATCCTGCAGGGGGCTGGGAGAATCTCGTGGACTGGGTGCATCCTGACCGGAGGTAGTGCACCCCCACAGACTGATGACTCCCAATAGAATCAAACTCCTGATGACCCGCACACATACATTGGTGGACGATCCGTTGGAATGAAGCCAGGCGATCGTGATTTTTTGCAGGAGGGGGAATCTGTTTTGTCGCATTGCGTGTTCAAAGTCCTGATGAAAATGATGAAGCTGTTTCCCCTGAAAAGGTTAATAATTGGGTCTTGCCTCGATATTTCAGCCATACTCCTTTTGGCTGAATCGACATGACCTGATACCCTTCAATCATTTCCCCTTCATACACCACGGTCCGGTTGATTATCGCACTCCGTTGCTGACCTTCGACCGCAATGGCTTTAAGGGTGAGCTCATTCTGCAACCGGGGGTGCTCCATGGCTTGGAGCGGTGCAGTCGTCGAAGATGATGATACTGATTGAGATTGCGTGGTGACCGCGATGGGGGCGAAGGGGTCTCGATCCGGATGGTCGATCCACTGTAGGGCCTCTTTCTCATGTGTACGGTTCGTGCGCGTTACGGGAAGTGCAGTAGGAGTAGAAAGAAGTCGATTCAGTCCCACAGAGATAATGCCGGGTGTATCGGATGTCACGACCATAATGTTGGAATACATGGCAAATCCCGCCAACAGGCACAGGCCAATGGCAACAATGGGATTTTTTAAAGCTCGACGGAATCGATGGCTTTCATCCATACCGACAATCCAATCGTTAAGTGAGTCGCTTTCTGCCCGTCGCCCATAACCGTCACATTCCGAATATCGACGTGGGGTCCCGATCCGGCAAGAGCCTTGATAAACCGAAGATAGGGCCTATACCCACTCTGCGTCCCTTGAGGGTGTACTTGAATTTCCAAGGGGAGGAATGTGACTCCCTGGATGGAAGACGCAGTGCGGTCCATATTCACAATGCGGTATTGCATAAGAAGATTCCACTGCCTGCCCTCTTCTTGAAGTCTCTGAGCCCATAGCGCTAAAGCGGTAAAACTTTGTATAAGGGCATCCTCCGCCTGTTGAAGGTCCGTATCAAGGCCATCGGGATTGGCTTGAAGGTATTGTGACCGAAGTTGCGTCACCTGGTGTTCCAAGCTTATCGAATCCTGAATCTGGGATTGGCTCTCCTGGAGGGTCAGTAGGTTGTCTACACTGATCCATCCTACAATGGATAATATTCCAATAAGTACACAACCAAGGCCCATGCCCCTTAGCTTCGGAGAAGCGGGCAACTCCAGGTTCTTAAGTCCCCTCATGACATCGTACCCTTCATAGTGAATCGATAGAGTTGCGGTACAGTGGATGCGGTAGTGGTCTGGGTCAAGAGTTGATCTCGCCAATCCTTATTCAACATCACATGAAAGGGTCCGTCTGCCAGTTCTTTCGCAAATTGATCCACTACCTGCAATGTGGTCGAAAGATTTGTGGAGGTACTGCCGTCCAGTTCCAGGTTCCATCCGTCTTGTGTCCGTTCTACATAGGCTTTTTGCAGAATGACCTGAGCTGGAAGGACGGTTCCTAGATAGCTGAGGAAAGGGCCCTCCAATCCAGGAGGCCTGGTTTCTCTTACGGATTGAGCCCATTGGCGTTTTGTTTGTAGGGACATGAGGCGACTTTCCCAACGGTCCTGATCCTCTTGGAGAACACGGATCTGAGCGTTCATCGTCTCAACGATCGTTTGATTTTTGGACAAATAGCCTTCAATCACGCTGGTCGTGCTCACCCCGAGAATAATGAATACTGCAATCATCGCGGCGACGAATGTGGTGAGAGTTTTTCGCAGTGGGGCTTGCAAAACCTGGGTGGGAGTGAAATTGCAGGCGTGGGTGACCGGAATAGTCGTTCCTGTCCACAGCCAATACTTCCAGTCTGGTTTGATGGGGAACGGCAAAATGGGAGTCGACACATGTGGCTGGATTTCTGCCGCCGCCAACGATTCCTCTTCTCCCAAAAACCAGATATGAGGAATCGTCAATTTCGTTTGTTGGGTAATAAACATAATGGTCCGATTGATTTCTGTGCCGACACGTTCTCCGAGGCGATTCCAGTCTTGAGCGGGGCAAAGATGTCGAGTCCATAAAAGGGTCCCATCATCCCGCCCGGCTATGAACATGATTTTCCCTTCTAGCATGGTCACCAGAAGCGAACCCTCTCCCGTTTTGACCGGTAAGGTGCGGAGTTGACTCTCGGACAGGGAAGAAAGGGGAGCCAACTGACGAAGATCCAAATCAAAATCCTGACAGATCCGGACGATCTCATCGATAAATCGTTGCGGCCAAATGTCCAAATGAACACTCAATTTTCCTCGCGATTTCAGGCCGAGGCGATACCGCCAGGCTGCGGGTCCTTCGCACGTTTTTTCTTGTTGGACCTTTCGTTCAAGAATGGGGAGCAGATCCGTTGAAAGCATGGGAGGGAGTTGAAGCGTGCGAGTGACAAAACGGGGATCTTCGACCAGCATCACGATATGGCTGCCTGAAAATTGCGTGTGGTGAATGGCTTCTTGGAGTGCGTGGGAAAGCATGTCCAGGGATTCGACCAGATCAGGTTTTTCCCAACCCAGATGAATGGCATTGTTCGTGATGGATACCGCCTTGAATCGCCTGTTCAAGAGGCTCACGCTTAAGACGGTCTGTTTGTTTATCCTCAGGATGTCTCGTAAATTTCTGGCGATGTCCTGGACGGATGTCCTGATGTTTGAGGATTCTGTGTTTTCCTTCAAGATATCGATCATGGTCTTATGGGCTATAGCAACCGCTGCTAAGAATTCGCCATTTGGACCCTGCCGCGCAATCCGGGTCAAATTGGAAACCGGTTTCGGCGGTTATCGTAAATTGCGTTTCGGGAACACTAAATGCATTGTCTTCGTCCAAGCCGATGATCGTTCCTGTGAGATGATAGCGAATATGGGGTGCGAGCGTGCCTATCCCAGAGCCGATCGAAATTCCATCAATCGCATAACTCCCACCTGCGCCATCAGCAGATAGACTGAGAAGATGAAACAATTGTCCGACATGACCTCGATGAATTTTCAGATCCGGGGTTCCAGTTTCGTCGGTGTTCCACCAATTTTCGAAATCCGTATCAGTCGTAATAGACGGATTTTCATTTCGCCCTAAATGAGTAATGAGGATAAATCGCGCATCAGCCAATGCTGAGGCCGATAAACCCGTGGAGTTCGTGAACCCGCTGATATTCGGTTGAATGAAATAATACCTGAGGAATCCATTGGGGTTCGTGGTGAGTTGCCCAAGAGCTATAGGGATATAATCCGGACTCAGAACCGTCAGTGTTGAAGGAAACGATCGGGTTTGCCGCAAATATAATTCGATTCCTTTGGCAATTGTCGACAATTGTTCGTCCTCGGCATCCCGTTTCGTGGCCTTCAACTGATTGATCACATTGGGAGTAATGAAGCTTGCGAGAATTGCGAGAATCGCCAGGACGCCGATCATTTCCACGAGCGTAAAACCGCTTGATGAGGTGAAACGGAAATCGCGGAAACACGGGGATACCTTTTGGCTCCTTATCGTGAACAGCATATTCTTGATTGACTGGATCAGCGGGAGCGTCCTTCCATAGTGCCGCCCTATTTCGAATGAGTTGGGATCGCCGTGAAGAACTGTTTCATTCATCTGCAAGACATAGCTCGTCATCGTTTCCGATCCTGTCTTGCTCCGGATCAAAGATAGCCCAGAGCCAGCAGCTCAGTGTGAGACATATTCCTTGCGCCAGGCATATCCAGCCTGGTATTCCACCAATTCTTCTTTCGGTGGATGAAGAGGCAATCTTAATCGGCGCATCAGAATGAATTGCTAAATGCCTCTTCTACGATTTTACGAATTCACGAAAAACTCAAGAAGAGAGAGGACGAGAAAAATGCCTACAAAAGGCAAGCAAGCTTAGAGGGGGTAGAGCCTGGGAGCGAGGGAAGATTCTCCGTGTTGAGCATCAGGCGATAATAAAATTTGCCGCTGCTCGGTATTCTCAACAAGTGGGAGCCAAAGGGTTCCATCGTTTGTTGACGACACACAGGGGATCGAACCAATAAGCGATATTCGTGGTAAGGGCAATCACGATTTCAGGGGTCGTATAGATATTATCTTCATCAAAACCCAATTGGGTTCCAGTCAGATGAAAACGTCCATGCGTGGGTAGAAGTCCTCCATTGGAATGAGTCGATTGATTGTGGATGTAAAAGCTTCCTCCATTGGCTTTGGGCGTAACGCTCAGGGAATTAAACAGATTTCCTATATTTTCCCGCTGGAAAAGAAGATTCGGAGTGGCGCTTTCATCGGTACTCCACCAGGTTTCAAATTCGGTTGCAGTGGTGATGGACGGGTTCACGTCCTGCGTGAGATCCGACAGGAGAAGGAAGCGGGCATTGACAAGTTCTCCGGCAGACAGTCCGTTAGAATTTTGGAATCCGGCCATAGATGGATGTACGGTATAAGAGCGAAGGAATCCTTGTGCGTTGCGCGTAATTTGGCCTGGAGAGAGTGCCACGTAATCCGGGGAGAGAGCGGTTAACGAAGGCGGGAATGCTTTGTTCTGACGCAGATAGGTGGTAATTCCATTCGCAATTCTATGAAGGTTTTGGCCTTCCTTTTCCTGATTATTCGTATCCCAGACCCGGACCATGGAAGTCGAAAAGACCGCTAGGCCCACGGAGATCACTGCCAAGAGTCCAATGATAGCAATGAGAGTCAGTCCGGCTTCCGGGTCGGGAAGAACCGGTTGGCCCTGTGGGGAAGGCCATGAGGCTGCAGGGTTGCCCATAAGGCATCTCAATGGAATCCGCCTATTAAACTCATCATGGGGAGAAAGAGGGCGAGCGCCACGATTCCAACAATCCCGATCAACCCTAGCGTGATGAGGGGTTCGACAATGGCGAAGATCTTTTTGATCTTACGCGGGATTTCCCGATTATAATAATTGGCGATGTTCATCAGTGTTTGGGGTAACGTGCCTGTAGCTTCCCCAACCGAGATCATTTGGATCACCATTGGAGGAAAGATCGGGTGCCGGCTTAATGATTCGTTGATCGTTGACCCTTCGGCCACTGCGCGTTGTGTGTCCTGCAGGGCCTTTTCGACCACATAATTGCCCACCACCCCTTTGCACAGTTGCAGGCATTGCAAAACGGGAATGCCGGCTCGGTAGAGGACCGAAAAGTTTTGAACGAATTTTGACAGCGTGAGCATCTGAATGAGTTCACCTATGACCGGGAGTTGCAGGACCATATGGTCTCGCCAGTGAGAAAATCCCGTCAAATATTTTTTCCCCACCATCCACACAACAGGGCCAACAAGGATTAATGACCCCCAGATCCACCAGGTCCCGACCATGAATTCACTGATTGCAATGACGAAGACGGTGATGGCCGGGAGAGGCACATGAAGATCTTCCAAGATCGGAACGAACCGCGGAATCACGAAGGTAAAGAGCAACACCAGTAATCCGATTACCGCCACAATAACGATGCTCGGATAAATGGTGGCCTGTCGCACATCTCCTCGTATCTGGTCGACCCAGTCCAGGTATCGTTCCAGTTCTTTGAACGTTTCCGTTAAGGTGCCGCTGTCTTCACCGGCATGGACGAGATTGGTGACTTGCGGGGGAAAGATCCTGGAGTGTTGACTCATGGCTTCATGCAAGGTGTTTCCCGCTTCGACTTGTTGAAAGATCGTGTGTAAGGTTGCCCGCAATTGAAGATTGGGTGTCTCGACAGACAAACTTTTCAGGGCCTGCGCGAGGGGAATGCCAGCCTCTAATAACGTGAACATGTGCGTGCTGAACTCCATGAGATCGCGGGATTTAACTTTGCCTGTTTTTTGCGTGGATCGAGCCGCAGATTTGGGTTTGGTTTCCAATGTACGAACGAGCCAAAGCCCCATGTCCTGGAGCTGGAGTTCCAGTTGGAAAAGATCGGGCGCTGTCATCTCGCCTTCAATCGGCTTCCCGTCCGCGTCGATGGCCCGGTACTGAAAATTAGCCACCGGTGACCCTCAACACTTCTTCCAGGGTGGTGACCCCATGAAGGGCTTTCATCAGTCCATCATCGAACATCGTCGGCATACATTCTCTCCGGATGATGGCTCGGATCCCCGCCATATCCGGTCCATGCACGATGGGCCCGTGCAGGTCATCCCTGATCTGGATAATTTCATAAATTCCCGCCCGGCCTTTATAGCCTGTTTTGCCACACGCGTCGCAACCGGTTCCCGTCCAGAGTCTTAGGGGAACGCCTTCCGGCAATTCAACGCGAAGGTCCACAAGGACGGTTGAGGCGTCTTCCCGTTCGACTTTGCATTTCTGACATATGCATCGAACCAGTCGTTGACCAATAACGGCTGTGAGGGCGGAAGCCAGGAGAAAGGGCTCGACTCCCATGTCGATCAGACGGGGAATGGCACCAAGCGCATCGTTGGTGTGAAGGGTGGAAAAGACCAAATGTCCGGTCAAGGCGGCGCGCATGGCCAGATCGGCCGTTTCTTGATCACGGATTTCACCCACCAGGATGACGTCAGGATCTTGTCGAAGAAGGGCACGAAGTCCGGCGGCAAACGTCATACCGATGTCAGGATTGACTTGGGTCTGGCGAATCAGCGACATCTGATATTCAATGGGATCTTCCAACGTGAACACACTTTTTTCTTTCGCATTGACGTGGCGTAGGGCCGTATACAATGTCGTCGTCTTTCCACTCCCCGTTGGACCCGTCACGAGAATAATGCCATGAGGGCGTTGGATCAGGGAGAGGACCCGGGCTTGGTTTTTGGGTGTGAACCCCAATGCCCGGAATTCTAATTTTAACGCCCCCTTATCCAAGATCCGGAGCACAATGCTTTCGCCGAAATTTGTGGGAAGCGTGGACACGCGCAGATCAATTCGGCGAGTCCCGAGGGTGAAGGGGATACGACCGTCCTGGGGGGTTCGCTTTTCCGTGAGATTGAGATTCGCCATGAGTTTGAACCGGGCGGTAATGGGGGCTTGAAGAGGTTTGGGAATGAGAATCTCTTGAGTCAAGACCCCATCAATTCGCATACGAACCCGTAAGTACTGCTCATCCGGTTCGACATGAATATCTGTGACCCGCGATTGTATTCCCGCAGTAATCAGTTGATTGCACAAACGAATCATCGGCGCCTCACGGCTTCCATCTTCACCGAGATCAGAGATGCCTTTGGCCATTAATTCATCAAGCAGCTGCTTGATGGATTCTCTGTGAGCATAGTGTCGTTCGATCGCTTCGATCAGTTCTTGGGTCGGGGCGGTGTGCGTGTTGACGTTGAAGCCGGTACGACTTTCAATGGTATCGACCGCCACAATATTCAATGGGTCTGCCATGGCCAGCTTTAAGACATTTCCCTTCTTCTCCACAGGAAGGACTTGAAATTGCGTCGCGAGGTCGTAAGGGACGAGATCTAAAATTTCTGGGGGGATAAAGATGTTCGAGAGGTCTACTAAGCCGGTTTGAGTGCCCTCGGCGAGATACTGAGCAAGGACTTTTTCGGTAATGAAGCCAAGGCCAATGAGCGTTTGGCCCAACATGACGCCTTCTCTCTTGCTCTCGCGTACGGCCAAGTCTAATTGTTCTTGCGTGATCCAACCGTCTTGAAGGAGTGAAGTACCGAGGAGAGGCCGTGCGGCGGTGGTGGGTGGGATGGGCATGGGCCAGGCCGCTAAGCGAAGGTTAGGGATACGTTGAAACAGATTCCTCCCTGCGAGGTATCCCCAGGAGGTGTGAGAACGCACATTGTTGCAATATCCGCATTCCTCCCCAGGGGGACGAGGACTCTGATCATTGATGAGTCAGATAAATATACAGACGATCATTGGGCGCCGAATACTTCACACGACCGCGTAGCTGGCGTTCAGCTAACGTCGTTCCGATGCCGGCATCGATGATTCCATCGATTTCATTGAATTCGGTATCGGAAACTCCGTCGACTCGAATATAAGCCACGCGGGCTCCAGTCGGGAGATCGCTGTTTCCGTCATCGCCCTTCAGATCCCATCCAACATTCGTCGCGGTGGTGGCTGTCCCGAGTCCGACGGCGGTTTGTGCCGGAATGAGCATGGTCGTTCCCAAGCCGGGAGGCACATTGGAATTGAATTTTTCCAGGTAGGGTCCTCGAAACCGGCTCCACTGATTGGTTCCAGTGTTCAACGGATCCGAGGCATCGAGTGTTAAACGAGCGGCAAGGGAGGTGGCGGTGGCGCTATCTCCGGTATTTTCTTGGGCTGGGACTCCAGCAGCATTCAGGGGCCATATGGTTCCGATATCCCCATAGTATTTCGCAACGGCGGTCTCGTAGGTTCTGATGGCTGCAGCTAAGGAACTGGCCTTGGACGAAGCAATCAAAGTGAAAATTTTTGGCAATAACAACGCAATCAAAATGGCGATGATGGCCAACACCCCGATCATTTCCACTAATGTAAATCCCTGTGAATGTCCAATAGTTCGGAATGGTTTTTTCCCCATATTTCAACTCTCCATTACGAAGTGTCCGTTTTACCTTTTTTTAAGCAGAATAGAAGTTGTTGTATGGAAAGTTATTCCATAGAACAGTCCTTCGGTATTTGGAATGTCGTTCTTAAGCCAACCGAGAATCACAATTGTGAGTGTGAGCGGGATTGGAGGTCCAAGAGAGCGATGCCGGCGAAGGGATCTCCGAGTCGGAAGGCTTGATCGAATAGTCGGTGGGCGGCTTTCAGATCTGAACCACCAGCGTGACCATCTGCGTAAAGATATCCTAAGTGAACGAGCGCGGAGGAGAGGTGAGGATTGAATGCGAGCGCTTGTTGAATAGCCTGTCTGGCTTGTTCGATATGACCCATACTTTTCAACGTAATGCCCATACCGACATACGCGTTGGCCGATTTGGGATGATGCCGAAGAGCTTCTCGATAGGCGGCCAATGCGGCTTGCGGGCGGCCGTCCAGCAAAAACGTCCACCCCAAGTTCGCGTGATCTTGTGCGGCATCCTTGTGCATGACGACTACAGGAGATACGGGTTTTTTCTTCATGGTGGAACGGGAGGGTTGAGATGGTGCGGTTTCGAGTTCAATGACAAGGGGTGGGTCAAAAGGCATTGAGGTAATTGCCGAATCTTCAACGGGGGGTAAGGGCCCGACCTCCGGAACAGACAGAGCATGAGGAGGAAAATAGTTGTTGATGGTTTCCAGGTGTCGGATGAAGGAGCGATTGCCGGACTTCTGTGAGTGATGGAAGTCTTGGGAGCCCGGTAGGGTCAAATGACCTCCTAAAGCGGCAGACCATGTCATCATTCCCATGAAGCTGATTGCACCGATAAGATATGTGGACCAGGACACCCTGTGTTCCCTTGACCTTCGTTTGGGTTGTGCCTCCGGAGCTGACAATGAACAGGTGTTGATTCTCATGATAGCTTCCACTCCCAGGGGTTTCTGGTAGAAGATATCGGATAACAGGCAACGTGCTTAAAGGGATTGAGCAGGATGTTTTGAGCAGAGAAAAGAATTCAGTTTACCGAGTCGACAACGACCAACAAGCGGGCAAATCAAATACTTTCCTGTACCAGACCGTTAAGAATAAGGAACAACGTTCCGGAACGACGGACAATTTGACGGGATCAGGCACGCATGTGGTGAAGATATCTGGAGAGCAGAAGCGGGTGTTCTTTGTGAATTATTCTCCTCCTGACCATGGAACCTTACAGGATGAATCCTGCAAAGGGAGTGGCCAATCTCACACGTCACACCTGAGATAAAAAGAAAGGCCCACGATTTACCTGGGTGGGCCTTTCGGGATCGGATGGATTATGCCGCGATTCTTATGTGGCTTGATCAGGAAAGGCTTCTTTTAGCAGCGGTTGGATTTCACCCTTTTCTTCCATGGGTCCTAAAATGTCCGTGTCTCCGTAGAATTGCCCATTGATGAACACTTTCGGAAGAGTGGGCCAATTGGTCATTTTGGCAAGGGCTTCCCGTTTTTCAGGGTTCGTCAACACATTGATCAGTTCATAGGGGTAGCCGAACTTATTGAAAAATTCCATGGTCTCGACGGTAAAGCCGCATTGAGGCGCAGTCTTGGTGCCTTTCCCGTAGATGAGAATTTTGTGTTGGGAAATTTCTTTGTTAATTTCGTCTTCGATAGGGTTGCTCATTAAGGTTCTCCTCCTTGTGCTTCATCTTTAGTTTTGGCCTGAATTTCCAGGGCGTGAATGCGTCCATCCTTCATGGGACCATCCAGGGCTTGATACACCATGCGATGGCGGTCTAACAAGTTTTTTCCCTTGAAGGCATCAGAAATGATTTTGACGGTGAAGTGATCCATCGTTCCTGTTCGATCCAGAACGGAAACTTCAGCTTCGCCCAATGCTTGAGTGATATGGGTGCCCAGGTCTTCGAATGTCATCATAGAGAGTGTGGCATCATGTGAATAAAAAAATAACTCATCCTCTCACTATACCGAAGAGCCTTTTTTTTAAGCAATAAGGCTTTTGACGACGGCTGAGCCTTAAGCCTTATTGTCTGATAGGGGGTAGAGTACGGCCTGAAGAAAAGTCCCTAGAAGCTCCAAGACCTGAAAAGGGATTTCATGACCGCCCTGAAATTCCACCCATTGGATGGGAAGACCGGCGTTTTGGATGTGGGCACGGAGTTGTTGGGCGGCAGAGAAAGCTAGAATGGGATCCTCGGTCCCATGGCTCTGAAACACCGGAAGATGCTGCCGATTGGGCAAGCGAGTGAGCCATTCATTTTTTGCAATCACCGTTCCCGAAAGTAGCACCAGTCCGGCAAGGGGAATGTCCGAATGCAACGCAAGGTCTGTCGAAAGCATGGCTCCTTGTGAAAACCCACCAAGGACGACGGATCCTGGTGGAGGGGTTAATTCTTCACTGGCGACGGCCAGGAGATCCAAGAGTTGGGTTCTGGCAGGAGCCAGTCCGCGCGGAATTTCCTGCGACAATTCCTCCCACTGTCCTAATGTCCGTGCCTGGGTGACCCGCTCCATGTCCAACATCCACCAGGCACGGGCATCCCCAAATCCCATATCCAATTGCAAAGGAGCTGCGGGGAAGACAAATCGCACGTCCTCAGGAACTTTGAGGTACCTCCATAAGGCGACCAGGTCATCTCCTGGCGCACCAAAACCGTGCAATAAGGCCACCAAGGGGCCTTCACCCCCACCTTCCCGGTCCTTGCCTCCGGTGATGCACACGTTCAGGCCTGCCCATTGTTCTTGTCGCATGTAACCCTCGCCAATCAGATCATGGGAAAATCGAGAAAATTCCCGGGATGCAAAATGACTCGAAAATTGGTGGATTGAAAATTGGGATGAGGCAGAGGTTTAATGCCCCATTTTGGGAGCGCCGGCATTGGCCCCATGAGTGATCAACGGGATTCTAAGAACTTGATGGCAGTGATTACAGACAACCTTCCAGGTATTCTCATCAGCATATTCAATTTCTTCTTCTTTTTTCCAAAATAACTTATTGCATTTTGGACACTTTCTGACGAACATCGACATCGGTATGACTCCAGTTGACAACTGCATAATTCTAGTGGACTTAGTGTAATACATCTTGCCACAATCTGCCAACGCATGATCAATTTTGTGGATTCAACAGACATTAATCCCCAACAGCTTTTGTCGTTATACGACCAGACTGATTGGGCACGTGACCGCTCACTCGACGACACCACACGCATGCTGGCTCATACGGATGTGGCCATTTCCGCATGGGATGGATCCACACTGGTGGGATTCGGGCGGGTGTTGACGGATTATGTGTTTCGGGCCTCCATTTGGGATGTGATTGTGGATCGTGCCTATCAGGATCGGGACATTGGAAAGGGGATTGTCCATCGAATTTTAACTCATCCTCATTTGGAGCGGGTTGAGCTATTTTGGCTGTGCACCAGACGCTATCAAGGGTTTTATGCCTCGTTGGGATTTTCAGATAAAGAACAGACCGGCATGGTTTGGGACCGGCGGAAACAATCTCCCGCTCACGAAGGGATAATGTTTCTATGGGTAAAAATATCGTTGCGAGATTCGGAATATGTGGACTTGTCATATCTATGAGGTATCCACGGTAATGAAACGAGATGACCAGTGATTGTGGTGGGGTTGATGTCCGGGACGTCGGCCGATGGAGTGGACGCGGCAGTCGTGGATATTCGAGGAAAGGGACATTGTCTCAAGGTCACGCTACTTAAACATGTTAGCCGCTCATATTCTTCCAGGCTTCGGCAACACATCTTGCAAGTTTGTGAGCAGGGAGAAGTGGGGCAGATCTGTCACCTCAATGCGGTACTTGGAGAAGTATTTGCCAAAACTGCAGTGTTGGCAATGAAACATGCCAGGGTTTCTTCTGAGCGAGTGGCATTGATCGGCTCTCATGGTCAAACGATTCATCATCGGCCCGTCCCCACCTATGAACCTGGGATCGGTCAGATCCGTTCAACGTTGCAAATCGGAGATCCCCATGTGATTGCGGAACGTACCGGCATCACGACGGTATCGGATTTTCGAGCCAGAGACCTTGCCGTGGGTGGGGAAGGAGCTCCATTGGCTCCTTATGCCCACGCTCTCCTGTTTTCAAAGAAGCGTGCCACGCGATTGGTGGTAAATCTGGGAGGGATTGCCAATGTGACGGTGCTGCCCTGCGGTGGAAACTTGGCCAGGGTGCGGGCGTTTGATACCGGACCCTGCAATATGTTGTTGGATGGATTAATGGCTATGGAAACGAAGGGGAAAGCCAGAATTGACCTGGGAGGCCGCCTTGCCCGGACAGGGCATGTGCATGGAGGCCTGCTTCGTTGGCTGTTAGCTCATCCCTATTTGCTCAGACGGCCTCCCAAATCCACGGGGCGTGAGATGTTTGGGGATGCGTATGTTCAACGAGTGGGGGCCCAAGCGCATCGTCGTCATCTTACTTTTGCAGATCTCTTGGCGACGTCCTGCCGGTTTATTGCCCAGGTTATCCGAAACTCGCAAGAATGGACGCGAGGTGCTATTGATGAGGTTGTGGTCGGAGGGGGAGGGGTGCGCAATAATCGTCTGTGGGTAGAACTCTCCGATGTGTTCTCTCCCGTTCTTGTGAATCGCATGGAAGATTGTGGGGCATCCAGTCAAGCATTTGAGGCACAAGCCTTCGCGGTATTGGCTTACCAAGCGGTTCAGGGAGTGTGCGCCAATCTTCCCAAGGTGACGGGGGCTCGCCGTCCGGTTATTTTGGGGACGGTGACTCCTGGTCTCCACGGACTCCCCTAGGTGGTTTTTTCATGGTTGAAGTCTTTTACACCACGGCGAAAAGGCGGATCGGGTGATGGCTCAAGACGGACTTTCACTGATTCTCTTGGCGGGATTAGTGCTCGGAGTGGTCTTTTTGTTGCTATGGATCTGGCGTCGTCCACTCTCAACAGATGCTGAACCGCGCCTGAGTCAGGAATCTGGTGAGAGCGTGGTCACCCCTCGGCCACTGATGTCTCCGGAGGAAGCGACCCTCTACAATCTGATTAAATTGGCGGCCCAGGATCATATGCTGGTCCTGGCCAAGATGCCCATATTGAGTATCCTGTCATTTGGCGATAAAGATGAAGAAGCTCGAAAGACGGTTATGAGAACCATTCAGCCTGTTCGTTGTGACGTCGTTCTTGCGCATCCTGGGACCCTCAAAGCTCTGACGGTCATTACCTTCCAGAAGGATTCTCCCGGCTCGGCAGGACGAGAAAGTCGTGAACGATTGGTGGACACGCTATTAAAAGCCGCAGGTATTCAGCCAATGGTGCTTCAACTCACCCAGACCTATTCCGTGGATCAACTCACCAACCTGCTTGGATTGTCTGAGGAAGAATAGGAGGTGCCGAGCCCAGAGGGCTTTTCGGACAAAAAACTGCATGTGGCAGGCGTTTCTTAAGAGAAATTAAGGAATGATAATTGGAAGAATGGCCTGAAATGCCTGGAGCCCTTCATCGACCACTGTGCCCGTTCCAATTGCGGGATGGTCTAACGGCATAAAGCGGGCAATTTTAAAAAACGTGCGTTGGTCGAGCGCTGCCGCAATTTCCGATCGACGATGTTGTGTGATGGGCAGAGTGAAGCCTGGTCCCGATTTCCATTCCCATAGAGATGGACTTAAACACAGACAGAGGTGACGGTCTGACAGCTCCGAGAAACGATTGAACAGATTACGTCTATACTGCTTCACGAGCGAACCCTCAACTATGAGGGCGAAGATAATATGGTGTCCCCACCAGACCAGGGAGCGGAAGGCGAATTTGTCCTCACGGGTATAGAATCTCGGAAAATCCACGTACTGATAGGGAAAATCTTCCAGGTGTTCTCCTTTGACAAATTGCCTGGCTTGAGGATCGAACCCTTCTGGAGTGAGAAGAGGCTGTGAGGCTGACTTCGGCTTCGAGCCGATGGTGGAGTTGTTCCAACACATGTTTGATTTTTACCGAAATTGCGGCTTTTTTGCGGAAAAAATCCTGATCGGCTAATACCGCCCGTTCATCGGCTGTAAACACATCATCAGTTTCCATATGGGTATGGCATTAAGGAATGGTGGTGGAGGGAGTTCGCCCTTTCATTAACAGGGAGTATGCGTAGCTGTTCTGAATGGGAATCTCAATATCGATGAAAATTGCCACTTACAATGTGAATTCGATACGGAAGCGGATCGGGATTCTTCACAAATGGATTCGGCAACACAAGCCGGATGTGATGTGTCTTCAGGAGACCAAGGTACAAGATCACGAGTTTCCTCTGCAAGCATTTGCCGACTTACCCTACTTCATCAATTTTTGCGGGGAGAAATCCTATAACGGGGTAGCCATATTCAGCCGAACGCCTCCGGAATTGGTGTCGTTTGGCTTTCAAGACGGACAACCACAAGACATGATCCTGCACGTCTGGCTCGGGTGGTGGTCAATGGTATTCCGATTATCAATACCTATGTCCCTCAAGGTTTTATGATTGATTCGCCGAAGTATGATTATAAATTGAAATGGTTTCAGCGATTGAGGAAGTATTTTTCGCGTGTACTACCTCCGGGCAATCCGCGATCTGGTGTGGAGATACTGAATGTTGCCCCGGAACCGGTAGATGTGCATAGTCCCGAAAAACATGTCACTCATGTGTGTTTCCATCGAAGACGCACGTCAGGCTTATCAGGAGACACTTGCCTGGGGATTCGTCGATGTGTTTCGACATCATTTCCGCAGACCGTCAGCAGTTCACTTTTTGGGACTATCGACGTCCAAACGCGCTGGAAGCGAACCGAGGTTGGCGGATTGACCATATTATGGTCACGCCTCCTCTCCTTGTCTTGCTCCCATAGGCATTGAGGTGGATATCCAACCGCGTCGAGCGGAAGGCCCATCGGACCATACAATACTGTGGGCGGAATTTTCTGTGTGAGGGCAATGGGTCGGCTCTTGTTGAACCGACCCGCCAAGATTCAGGCGTTCTTCCTAACCAGCAGCGTGGAGCAGAGACATGATCACATCTTATTACCTAATGGCCCAATACGAGAAGGACAAGCCCAGCACGAATTTCACTTCGCTTTGCGGGGGTGGGGTTTTTCGTTTTCTTTGATGTTTTCAAGAGGAATAAACACTGCACATGCCACCACTGTCGTCCATAGGTGGGGTTTCCCAATGGCCGATTGGGTAATGTTCTGAGTTCGAACAATATCTTTCCCCATTTTAAACACCTGCTCCCGTTCCTTCCATGCGACATTCGGATCGAATTCGATGCCAAGGGTGGTCGCGAGCATTTGAGCCGCGAGATCTTCGGTATATTCTCCGGCTTCTTCGTCCGTTTCCCCATAGGCATGGTGTTCGGATAAATAACCATAATTGACATTTCTTCCAGAGGGGATCGCCAACCCGATTGAGGCGGAAATTAAACGATTCCGTTCATTCGTTTCGGATCTGGCCATGACGCAAAAGGTAATTTCACCTGGATTGAGTAATTGTTCACCACGTTTTCGCGGAATGATTTTGCAATCAGGGGGGAAAATGGATGACACGCTCACCAAGTTGCAATACGCAATCCCCGCGCTACGGAGGGCTTCTTCGAATGATGTCAATTTTTCTTTATGTACACCCACGCCTCTGGTGAGGAACATATGCGTTGGGACCATCGGGACTCCTTCGTCAATCGGTTAGTTGTGGATTGGGGCAGGCAGGAGATGACTGGGTGATCCATCGAGCCTGAATCAAATTGTGCTCTCCAACCTGTCTACTCGATCGATCTATGGGAAAGCATGGATGACTCAGACTGCCACGGGAAAGAACAACCTTGCACTTCAGCCGCTATTTTTACCAAGAGTGATCGGCAAGGTGCAAGATCGTGAGATGTAATCTTTTTAAGAAAACACGTGAGTCGTGAGTGAGACCTCATGAAGGAGTTTTGACCACGAGCAATTTGGGTTCGGTCAGTTCCTGAATGGCATACCGAACGCCTTCCCGACCCAGTCCAGACTGTTTAACTCCTCCATAAGGCATGTGATCGGCACGAAACGTTGGAATTTCATTGACGAGGAGCGCGCCGACTTCTAATTGTGAGTAAGCGTGATACATTGTATCGAGATTGCTGGTGAACAGTCCCGCTTGGAGGCCGAATTCAGAGGCATTGAGCAATGTCAGGGCCTCTTCGAGATCTGCATAGGGTGTGACGGTGACGACCGGACCGAAAATTTCTTCACAACAGACCTTCATGTGGCTGCTGACATGTGTCAGGACCGTGGGTTCGATGAAGGAGTTCTTTCGTGTCCCACCGGTAAGAATCTTTGCCCCATCCGTTACGGCTTCTTGAATCCATGCCTCGACCCGTCGCGCGGCTTGTTCGTTGATCAATGGTCCTACGACCGTGTTCTCGAGCGATGGATCGCCTACTGGCAAGTCTCGAACCCGATCGACAAATGGCTTGAGGAACTGATCATACCGCGATGCATGGACGAAGATACGTTGAATCGAGATACAGGTTTGTCCGGAATATCCGTAGCCTCCCACCACGCAGCGGTCAATGGCTACATCGAGATTGGCGTCCGGTTCTATAATCACGCCGGCATTGCCTCCGAGTTCCAGCAAGACCCGTTTATACCCCGCTTTGCCTTTGAGCATCCACCCAATTGTCATAGAGCCGGTAAAACTCAAGGCCTGGAAGCCGGGGTGGATCACCATCTGTTCCGCCAGAGTATTTGAACACGGGATGATAGTGAGGGTTTCAGGAGGCAGATCAGTCGTCAAAAACACCTCGCCCAATAACAGGGAGGTTAATGGCGTTTGCGGGGCTGGTTTCAACACCATGGGGTTACCCGCAGCCAGGCAGGGGGCCACTTTGTGGGCGACCAGATTCAGGGGAAAATTAAAAGGGGTTATGCCAAGGACTGTCCCTATCGGGAAGCGTTTGACAGATCCTGAATAGGCCTCACCTCCAGGAGTGAGGTCCATCGGAAGTATCTCTCCAGGGATGCGCTTGCTTTCCTCTGCCGCAATGCGAAAAGTCTGAATGGCTCGGTCGACTTCACGGCGGGCATCCGTAATCGGTTTGCCGGCTTCCCGGCAAATTGTGGTCGCAAATTCTTCCCGTCTGTCGGAGAGGCCTGCAGCGATGTGCAGTAACGCCTTTGCACGGGCGTGTGCGGGTATTTTCGCATATGCGGTGGACACTCGCTTGACGGATTCGGTGACCTGGTGGATATGCTCAGGCTCGGCCTGGCAAACCGTGGCCAGCACTTCACCGGAATAGGGATCCCGCACCGGCTCGACGGAGGAGGTCTGGACCCATTGGCCGCCTAAAAGAATTGGCTTTGCCCTGCCCACAGTCATGGGAGAGTGAGAACCTCGTAAAATGGAGCGGGCTAGATTGATGAATCTGGCCGGTCTGCCATGGACTCAGACGCAAGAGATGCAGAAGGTAATTGTTCGGCTTTCTGAATCAGGCCTTCCGTGCCCCACTCCCGGATTGCTTCCAACTTGAACGGTTCGAATGCCGCGATAGCCCCGCAACTCGGACACCCTTCAACGGGCACCTTGGCTTTAAACACTTCATCAAAGCAGGTCAAACACACGAATAAATCTGGTTCACCTTGTGCGCATTCAACAGGCCAAAAGGATTCTGGTTCAGTCATAACATCCATATCGTTGTGTGAATAAAAGTAGCATGGATATCAACATCACCCGTGCAAATGTACACCTAATCGCGTTGTCAGATCAATGAGAAAAGGCGGTTCGCCGAGGATTTATGCTCCTTCGATTTGAATCGGAGAAGCGAGGGGCAACGGTATCGAAGATGTCGAGGTGTCATGAAGCTTGAGCAATTTATCAATTTCTTCCTTGAACGTCTCATAGGGAAAGGCGCCGGGGATCAGAATAAGATGAGGATTCTCGGGGATCTTCGTGGGAAAGAGAACGAATCCCGGTGTGCCTCGAATTCCCAGAGACCCTGCATCCTGTAAATCTTTCTCAATATCCTGCATATAGCGGTGGGTGGCCAGGCACTCGGAAAATTGTTCCCCGTTCAGGTTGAGTTCCTTCGCATATTGTTTGAGATTATCCGGAGCCAGCTGGCCATCGGCGTTAAAGAGACGATCGTGCATGGGCCAATAGGCATTTTGTTCTCCTGCGCATCGGGCCGCATCAGCTGCTCGAAGTGGGCTGCCCATGCCTCGTGGAAAGTCCCGATACACGAATCGGACTTTGCCAGTTTCGATATACTCTGAGAGTAATTTTGGAAATGTCTCATGAAAAAACTTTTCGCAAAATCCGCAGGTAAAATCCGAATATTCCAACAAGGTGACGGGAGCTTTGGGATTTCCCCGCACCACATCGTCATCCTGGATCAAAAAATCCGGGGCTTTCCCATGAGTCGCCGCGCCCATGAGCAGTGTGCTCGTGAGGACAATGAGGGTTGAAAGGCGTTTGAGAGACCGGACAATAGGCATGATCACTCCATTACGGGCATTGTCGCACTCCGGACTGGGCTTGTCGAGGGAGTGGATGGTTTGTCAGACACGAGGGCATATCTGTTTTAGCGGCCACGGGCTCTTTCCAGGAGGCCCATCATGAGAAGAGGCCACACGACCGTGGCATCACTCAAGACTTCAGCAAACATCCCGCCCTCTTTGCGAGGTACAAATTTTCCCCAGGAAACCCCTTCCTCATACGTGCATCCGCTGAGACCACCCCAGTAATCGGGCTCCGGACAGATGCGGACTCCGTATTGATACCGTGGAGGGCTTATGTGTGTGCCCAGCCGGAGATTTAAAATTTCGATATAGGGAGGAGTCTGTTGCGCCCAATTGCGGGGAACTCCACCGCCGATGGTGAAAATCCCCAACCGTTTGGCAGACAGCAACTTTTCGGTATAACTATTGAGATCTAAAAACGGATTAAATGCCGGACGAGATTGTTGTAAAAGACTCCAGGCTTCCTGATCGGAAAGATCATCTGAAAGTGGTGTGGATTGGGTTTGTCGTCTCTCTTTCATGGCCCAAATGGAGACATCCAGCCCCATTTCGGAATCGGTAAAGGCAGGGATATAGACCGGGACGTCTTGTTCATACGCACTTTTCAAAATTCCTGGTCCGTCATAATGGTCGTGGAGAGTTTTCCCGATTTCTCGAGTCAGGATTTCCGAGGAGATGGGTGTGTCAGGAGTCAGGCGCTTCAACGTTTGGCTGACGACCCGTTCGACGTGGTTCAGATTTGCTTCCATCTCCAGGGTGTCGTACACCCTGTTGTACCCTTTTTCATAAAGTTCGGTGTCGGTCATGGATGGGTGATATTTATAGTGCGTTTTCCCTACTGCTTCACTCAAGCCATGGGCAATCAAGGCGCCAGTGGAAACAACCGCCTGCACCATGTTTCGATCGATCATGCTGCAAATAATTTTCCCCATTTTGGCGATGGTCATGGCTCCTGACAAGGTCAAAATCACTGCACAATCCGGATCCTCAATCATTTTGCTCAAAATCTCAAAGGCGTCACCCAGACGACGTCCGCCAAATGCCGTTTTTTTCATGGCCGATAACAGGTCGGAAAAGGAATGAATGGTTTCGGGATCCAGAGCCTCCAAGGCCTCCAGGCCATCGCTCTCGCCATCGTGAAATGTTCTCGGCTTCATCGCGGGTCCTTAAGGCATAAATGAAAGAAAAAACAGACGTGAAAACGTGAAATCTGATTCAGTGTGTGCGGGCAATAACTATCGGGAAGGTGGAAACGTAGGCTCCTATACCAATGGTGATCCCAACGGGATTTGAACCCGTGTCTGCACCTTGAGAGGGTGCCGTCCTAGACCAGCCTAGACGATGGGACCAGTCTGTGTTTTTTGGTTGAAAGTTTTGATGTCAGTACAATGTGCCCTTGCCAGGGATGTTCAAAATGTACCATTAGGGACTTATGGCATGCAACGCAAAAAAGGCCGGAAATATGAGTAAGAAGCGCACAATCACCTTTGGAGACAAAGGGGTGAATCTCCGATAAGACCGGAACATTCGGGGTATCTAGATGTCAGAGGAGAGAGGTTGGTGAGGATGGACGGTTAAGAGACCCCGCATGAAGGGATGGAGGCCACAGTGGTAGGGATAGTGCCCTGGCGCCAAATGGGATAAGACAAATTGCTTGTCGGGAGGAATGACCCCGGAGTCGAATGAGCATCCCGATCGGGACTGACAGTCGTCTGCGACGATGGAATGTGCTTCGCGAGTTCGATTTTCCCATGTGAGAGGCATATTCAAAGAAATTGTCAGTTGGTTGGGAGAAAAAAATGGCGGTTCGGGTTGAATGTGAATATGTGGGGAAGAAACCCACAATATCGGTGGCGTGGGAAAGGAGAACAACAGAATTCCCACAAAACAGAAAATCGTGTTTACTCGCAACAATGTTCTCATGAATGGAGAAATGTTCATGGTCGGTTATGCCATCAGATCGACCGTATGTATAAAACAGAGTCACTCGCCCTGCACTCAGCTACGGTTTGATTGTCAGGAAAATGGTGCCTTTCCCTCGCTGTACCAGGACCAGGACGGAGGCTTGAGCATCCAGCCGTTTCACAAGCTGCTCGAAATCCTGCACGGAACGAATGGGTGACCGGTTCAGTTCCAGAATCACATCACCGGGTTGAAGGCCCGCGCGTTCTGCCGGAGAGTTTGGGGCAATTTGGGTAACGACCACGCCATGGCCATCTCGTGTTTGTCCAGGCTTGACGGATTCGACCGAAAGTCCCGAGAGTGCATGGTTGCCTGAGACCGATTCGGGAGACTCATTGGTCAACGAGGCGGTATCTTTAGGCATTTCTGCAATGGAAACAGAAAGATTAATCATTTTGCCGTTTCGCAACACTGCAAGTGGAACCGCACTATCCGGTGAGGTCTCTGCCACAAGCGTGCGCAAATGAGTCGGATCTTTCACGGTGATGCCCTTGTAGATCCGGATAATGTCTCCTCGTTTCAGGCCGGCTTGTCCCGCCGGGCTTTCGCTAAATACATCTCCAACCAACGCACCTTGTGTGTCAGGAGCATCGAATTGGGTCGCAAGATCCTGAGAAAGTTCCTGAATCGACACGCCCAGCCATCCGCGAATGACTTTGCCTTGCCCGATCAGGCTTTGCATCACGCTTTTCACCATTTGGCTGGGGATGGCAAAGCCGATGCCCATATAGCCGCCCGTTCGAGAGAAAATAGCGGTATTAATGCCAATGAGTTGGCCTTGCAAATTGACGAGCGCGCCACCGGAATTGCCCGGATTAATAGCGGCATCGGTTTGAATGAAATTTTCATAATCGACAATGCCGACATTGGCACGGCCTACGGCGCTGATAATCCCCATCGTGACCGTTTGGTTTAACCCAAAGGGGTTGCCGACCGCCAATACCAGCTCCCCAACCTCCAATGTTGTGGAATTTCCCCAGGGTAAGGTGGATAAGCCGGATGCTTCAATCTTGATGACTGCTAAATCGGTTTTGGGATCCGTGCCAATGAGTTTTGCCGGGAATTTTCGTTTATCTCCCAACAGCACCATCAAGTCATCAGCCTGTTCCACCACGTGATTATTGGTGACGATGTATCCGTCATCGCTGACAATCACCCCGGAACCCAATCCTTGTTCCTGTCGTTCGCGGGGTTGTTGAAACCGCCGTTCAAATTCCTCACCAAAAAATCTCCGGAAAAAGGGATCCTCAAAGAGAGGGTTTTTGCCGGGAGCTTGGGCCGTGCGCTTGGTCGCGGAGATATTCACCACCGAGGCCATGGCCTCTTTGGCTATTTTGACAAAGGTTTCGTTAGAGGCTAGAAGTGGGGTCGAGACGTTGACGACGGGAGGCCTATCGGCTGCGTGAATGACTGCTACGTTTTGCGCTGTCTCGGTTTTGGTCTCGGTGAGTGATGGTGGATTCTCGGAAGATGTATCGGATGGAGCCTGGGAGCATTGAATATGGGTGACACCAAGCAGGCCCACCAGGAACGCGATCATCCAGGAATGACACTTACCCCTGACGGGAGATGTTCCCACAACATATCGTTCTCTCATGCGAGATACCTTCTTCCCTTTTTCCGGTGATTGGATTGAGATTTCAACGAGCTTAGACTTAGCGGGTTTCATCAGACTTACAACATGTTCCCCTAATCTTACCATCCTCTTACGGGAGGGTGGTAAGGCGACTTCCACTGTCGAACGATATCCTGTTAATTCTACCAAATGACATGCAGGACTCAAGATGCGTGGGTAAGCAGGGGACCGTCATTCGTGCCGGTAATAACCACGGACGTCATCATCACAAAGAGTCCACATTCCACCACGCCGGGAATCTGGTTGAGGGACGATTCGAGGGCGGAGGGGTCGGTAATCTCAGGAATGTGCAGATCCATCACATAATTCCCGTTGTCCGTGAGGAAAGGCTGCCCGGCCATTTGACGCAAAGGGGAAGGCCATCCCAGATTCTCTAAATGCCGTTGCGTCGTTCGCCACCCGAACGGCGCGATTTCAACAGGTAAAGGAAAAGGAAGCCCAAGGCGTGCCACTTGCTTGGCCTTGTCCACAATCACGATGAATTGCCGGGACGCCTTCGCCACAATTTTCTCCCGCAACAACGCTCCGCCTCCGCCTTTGATCAGATTAAGCTGGGGGTCGACCTGATCGGCTCCATCTACGGCCACATCAATATCCCAAGGTTCTTCGTTGCTGAGTAGCGGGATGCCTAGTTGTCTGGCATACACAGCGGTGGCTTGTGAAGTCGGCACGCCACGGACCCGTAATCCTTGTTGCATCTGCTGGCCCAAGACCGTCAAAAAGTGGTGGACCGTCGAGCCGGTGCCGAGGCCCAGGATCTGACCATCCTGGACAAACTCCATGGCTTTGTGCGCGGCCAGGGATTTTTGTTGATCGGGTGTTAACGGTGGCGACGGGATTGACACAGACGGTTCTCATTAAGAGAAAATTTTAATAGCAAACTTGGAACATGTCTTGGTTTTCAAAGAAATTGACGTCCATTATCTTTTCACGCGTAGTGTACAAAGGCTTTATTGCAGCTAGACAGTAAGACCGAGGATGGCAAGAACAGATCAAGACGTCCATGAGCACGATCAGGTATGACGAATGCGGCTTGGAGACCCTGACCATAACTCGGGGTAGGCTTTGGTCTCATGATGTTAGAGCGTCATTCCGGCTGCCACTGAGGCGGCGCCGAGCAAGGCGGTATGGGGATTCAAAATTACTCGAACAGGCATCTTGGCGAGTAATCGTTTATACCGGCCCTTTGCCAGAAAGGCCTTCATAAAAGTGTTTTCCCGTAACGCGGAAATAATCTTCGGGGCAATGCCGCCCCCAAGATAGACGCCGCCCATTGCCAGGGCTCTGAGCGCCATATTGCCGGCTTCGGCTCCGTATATAGAGACAAACAGCTGAAGGGCTTCCTTGCAAATATCGGGTTTTCCCGTAAGTCCGGCTTCAGCAATCAACGCAACCGGATCCCCGGTAGGGAGCTTTTCAGCAAACCAGGTAGGCTCGTTTTTCTTGGTATCGCGAAGAAATTGATAAATGTTGTGAAGACCAGGACCGGAGAGGACCCGTTCATAACTCACATGTAAATAGTTGGTTCGCAAATATCGTAGCAAATCGATTTCCAAATCGTTGTTAGGGGCAAAATCGGCATGCCCTCCTTCGGACGGACAAACCTGATAATCCTTCCCTGTCCATAATAACAGCGCTTCTCCCAATCCCGTCCCAGCGGCCAATAACACACGCGTACCATCAGGTGGGGGAGATGGGGCGTTGGGGTTAAGATCCTCGATTTCATCAGGGCGGAGAAGCTGTAACCCATAGGCGGTGGCTTCTAAATCGTTTAGTAAGCGGACATGTGGAATGTTGAGAAACCCGGCCAGTTTGTCCCCTTCAATGGTCCATGGGATATTCGTCGGGCGACAGGTATTATTCAGCACGGGCCCCGGAACCCCAAAACAGGCGGCCGTCAATGGCCCGAGCGGTGTAGGAGTAGTAATTTCAGACGGAGGATCATCCGTGTCGTCTGGAGCTTCATCCGATTCGGCATTGGCTGGAGCCGGTTCCTCGAGAAATTCGGTCAACACTTCTTCCAAGGATTCGTAGTCGGCCGTCCAAACCGTATCCTCCCGGATGGGATCGACCCGTTCCTTGTTCCAGTCAAACAGGGCCAGATTGATTTTTGTCCCGCCAATGTCAGCCGCTAAAATCATGTAATAGTTCCGGTGGAAAATTGGTATAGAGGCAATCGCCAACCTGATGGCACCATAGCCCAGGTAAAATCCTCAGGGCAAGCGAGAGGATGGATGGTGGTCAAAAGAATATTACAAGGCCAGAGCAGTTATTCCTGCTGGTGGCTGTTGTCACTCCTTCTGCATGCTCACATAGAGAATCTATCTTCGTCATTTTTTCTGAATGGGCACTCCACCATAAGGCCGTCGTCCCAAGATCGGCAAAATGTGGTGCCGGAAAGCATACGATAAAAGCAAACTGTCAGTGAGGGAGTCGGCAGGTTCGACTACAGAAATGTCCAGGTAGAAAAGGTGGCGGCCTGCCCCAACGGTGCCCCATCGGGTTTGCGAATGTTCCATACCGTGGCGGGGTCCACTAAAAATCGTTTTCCGGATCGGGAGATCCGGACTCCACGATAATCGGCAATGAACCCCATTGGTTTTGGCCTGGGAGAGCATACGGGCACGTTCTTCACGATTCACCGGCTCGGCCGTTTGACGGGAAGGGGTTTGTGTGAGTTGTTCCCAATCCATCTCCCACAGGGTTAAGCTGCCCGGTTTCCATAATTGAGGATGGGGTCATCTTGCAGTCCATGAGAGACGACCACGAATGGACAGGTGAACAAGCGTTCGGCTTGTTCCAATGAAGTACCCTCGCGGGGAATCAGTTCTTTCTTAAGCCAATGGGCATAACTATCCAACAGGTATTGAGTCCATTCCATGACCCAGTGATTTAACCAAATTATTTCCATTAAATCCCTATTGGGATAAAGTGTTGAGAAAAAACAGATGCTTCCATAGAGTAAAATTTTTATGAGAAAATTGTGGCATTATTGAAAATAAAAACTCGTGAAAATTGTTTCAAGGGAGAAATGCCAAATGGATGAGTTTATCTCTGACCTTCAATCAACTCACTGGTGGCTGAGTGCAATCATTGTAGGGGATTATTATGAATTTTATGACAATGCTTCTAGTAAGGTAACTGGATGTTCGGTGGGTAACGACTTTAAATTGGTGGAGGCGAAAGGAAGCCGTTCAAAAAAGTCATTTAGCTCAACTTGATTGACTTCGAAGCAACTCCCAAAAACAATTGCTTCTTGTAGCATTCGAAATGCGCTGCCGACAACGTTCAATTGGAAATTTAATTCAGGAAGCATTGGTTTTTAGTATTTTCCTTTTTTTGTGGATTGCGGGTGTGCCAAAATGAATATACATTCCCTTGATGGTTTTTT
This sequence comes from uncultured Nitrospirales bacterium, assembly GCA_963785905.1. Taxonomy (GTDB): domain Bacteria; phylum Nitrospirota; class Nitrospiria; order Nitrospirales; family UBA8639; genus Nitrospira_E. The sequence continues at coordinate 79,857 of CAWAXJ010000056.1, read as the reverse complement.
TTCAATTTTCTGGATAGGATGTACCTTGAACGTAGGATAGGATATCAAGCGGAAAGGTTACTCCTTGATTTGGAAAAACCATCAGCCTAGGCACTTATTTTCAAAAGTCCCTCACTGGTGTTAACGCCTGCTTTTTATTTATCAAATTTCAAGAGAATCTGAGCTGCGATGGTTTCAGGAGGTTCATTGTCGGTGGGGATGATGACATCGGCGGCGGCTTGGTAATGCGGTCTGCGAATTTCGAGAATTTCTTCGATTTCTTCCACGAAGGATTTGGTTCCTGACAGAGAGGGCCGCTGGGTATCGCCGGAAATCCGGCTTGCAATAGTCGAAACTTCGGCAGTCAGCCAAAAGACCTTTCCATCCGCTTTAAGCATCTTGACGTTTTCTTCCTTTAGGATGAGACCCCCGCCGGTGTCGATAATCAGATTTTTCTGACCAGTGAGCTTCTGACACATCTGCGTTTCAAGCCTGCGGAAATGATCCCACCCGAATTGCTCGATAATGTGAGGAATGGATTGTCCCGCCTCCTTGACGATTTCCTCATCGGTGGAGATGACCTTTCGTCTGAGCCGTTGGCCCAGAATTCTGGCCACAGTGCTTTTCCCTGTTCCCCTGTATCCAATTAAAACAATGTTCATGATTCTGATGTTTCAACCTTTACCGTGATTTCCCCATCACCTTTGCCCTTTCCTCCAAGATGGCGAGGGGATAATGATGAAATATTGATTGCTGAATACGATTCATTATTGGAAGTGAGAGGTGAGCACGTTACGCATCACGTCGATCGGTGCAGATTTGCCGGTCCAGAGTTCAAATTGCCCTACAGCCTGATGGAGAAACATGTCGATCCCTTGGATGGTGCGGCATCCGGCCGCCTGCGCGTCTTGCAACAAACGCGTATTGAGTGGATTGTAGACGATATCCATGACCGTCAGATCGCGGTGTAGCAGATGTTTGGGGACACAGCTTTCCTCGATCTTTGGGTGCATGCCAATGGGTGTGCAATGAATGAGCAATTGGGCTTGCGCCAAAGCCGACTGCAAGGATTCAGGGGTGATCGAGGCGTCATCCAAAGGGATGGAGAGTTTTGGCCTCTGAGGTCTCTCGCCAAGGTTGTTCGTTCCTTGTCATCAATACCCAGGAGGGTGAGATGTCCGATCTTGCCTTCCACGCAGAGCCCGAAAGCAATGGCTCGGGCGGCTCCCCCGGAGCCCAAAATGACGACGCGTTGGCCGGAGAGTTCCACTCCGCCTTGTTGCAATGCTTGGATTGCGCCGGAAGCGTCGGTGTTGGAGCCCACTAACATGCCCCGGTCTTTAACGATGGTGTTCACCGAACCAATATGTTTCGCGGTGGTTCCGACGGAGTCCAACAGGGGTAGGATAGCCACCTTGTGCGGAATGGTTACGCTGAGTCCCCTGATATGGCCCAAAGCCCTGATGCCCCGAATGGCTCCTTCAAGATCCTGGACGGGAAACGCCAGATAGACGAAATTCAATCCCAGTTGGCGAAAGGCCGCATTATGAATGGCAGGAGAAAGGGAATGGTCGACCGGATTTCCTAACAGGCCACAGAGCTGGGTTTGTGCATTAATGTCCATCACGGGTGCTTTCGCAATGAATGGGCAACGGTGATGGGGGGTTATCACATAACCTGACCGGAAAACTCAACTGATGTGTGGTTTACGTGTGCGATGAGTTTGAGAAGAATTGAGAGAATGAGAAAGTGGGGCTTCTGAGAGGCGGGCGGGGTGTATTCCGGGGAATCAAACAGACTCCCCGGACTTACACGTTGTGACGTCCGGGGAAGTTATCGAGACGCCTTTTTCTGCCCTGAGGACTTCTTCATCCGCACGGCTGCTTTTTTCCCCGGTTTCTTTTTCGCTGCTTTTTTCATGGTTCCACCTCCTTTCAAATAATGTCGTAAGCAATTCTATCCACGTTTATCGGCAGCTCGACAAAAATCCTGAATGATTTTGAGAATATTTTGCCTGGGAGGAAAGTGGCCATTGAAGAAATGGCGCTGAAGGAAACAATGGGTGGTCAGGAGGCTTGCAGAGACTTACTTAATTGGGAGATTGAGTCCGGACCGTTTGGAGAGCGACAGGGTGGATGGGCAATCCGCCGGAAGACGAAGACGAAAGGTGGCGCCTTCTCCAACCTGGCTTTCCACAGTTATCGTTCCACCGTGCAATTCCACCAATTGTTTCACGATCGAGAGGCCCAACCCCAGGCCCTCCGTGCCGATTTCCGGGAGCCGGTGGGCCTGATAGAAAGGCTGAAAGAGATTCGCTTGGGCTTCCTGGGGAATTCCGGGTCCGGTATCGGAGATGGACAAGAGGATATGATCCGGAGGAGCCGGACAGACTGCCACCCGAATACATCCATCTTCCGGGGTAAATTTATGGGCATTGTGGACGAGATTGGTCACAATTTGATGGAGGCGGTCCGGATCGCCCCAGACGCTCAGGCTTTCTCCGGTGATTTCGACCGTCAAGTGTTGTGCCTTGGTTTGGGTCAACGGCAGCAATTCCTGAGTGGCGTCCTCGAGCAGTTCAGGAAGGGAAACGGATTGGTGAGCTAAGCGGATGGTCCCGGCCTCAATACGAGACAGGTCTAACAGGTCGGCAATCATACGGGTGAGCCGATTGGCATTCGCACTGATTCGGGTGAGATACAGGTGTTGGCGCTCGGCGAGTGGTCCCACCATGCCATGAAGCAGGTTTTCCGTAAATCCTTTAATCGAGGTCAAGGGCGTGCGCAGTTCATGCGAGCAGTGAGAGAGGAATTGGGATTTCATCCGGTCTAGTTCCTTGAGCCGGTCATTGGCGGATTCCAAGTCCGTGTTGGCCTGCCGTAATTCAGCCGTACGCTCCTGCACTTTGGTTTCCAGCCCGATGTTCAGGGCTTCAATCTCTTCATAGGCCAAGGCCGTATCCAGGGCAATCGCCATGGCGTGAGCCACTGTGGACAATAAATTTTGATCAGTGATGGGGATGGTTTTCAGGTGATGACTCCCCACGATAAGTACGCCGAGGGGTTGATTCTGACTGATCAGGGCTAACGCGATTCCACTTCGGGTCCCCGAATCGGCAAGCATCTGCCCAGTTACGGGGTGGCATTGATCCAGAATCACCCGAATGTCTTCAATGACGATGGGGTCTTGTGTGTGGAGAGTCGTGTGAAGAAGGTCCTGCGGGGTTGAGGGAATGTGCACGTCACGCACCACGGCCTCCCCGTTTGCCGAGATTCCTTCCGTTTGAATTGAGTGGAATAGTTGATGATGGGAGTTCCATAAGGCCACCCAGGCATGGTCATAGGGGAGTGAGCCTACAATGGCTTTGAGTCCCGACCCAATAATGGTTTCCCGGTCGAGGGTCGAGCCGATGTGGAGGGTGAGTTGATGAAGCATGGTCAATTCATCGACTCGTCGTCGGATCTCGATCAATATATGTTCTTGCTCGAGATAGGCCGCTCGCAATTCCTCATGTCGTTGTTCAGCCGACTCCAATTGTTCTTGAATTATTTTGCCTCGTTCTTGAAGTTCTAAACGATCCTCCCAGAGTCGTCCCGCTAATGGCATGATCACTAAGAGCAGCAGGGAAAATCCGGCACTCATCCACCACGGCAGATTCGGCGCCTGGACTCTCAAGGCCGCAAATGTGACAAGTCCCAATACGATTCCACCCAGGATCCATCTCCATAGGGGCTGTCGCTGGGGTTCCCAGGTAAAGATCCACTCGCAATAGGGGGCACCCTCGGCGATGCAGCAACTATCCTGTATTGTGGATGCCGGTTTTCCAAACATGCGGGCGGGGACTTCCGCAATGGTCGCCTTGGTGGTCTGACAGATCCGTTCGGCGCACCCCCGGAGATATGGACCAAATTGCGTGATGGTGGACTGGGCAAATTGTAACCGCATCACGGCATGGCCATTGGTGACAGACACCACTTCCGGTTTGAGCGCTCCCTTGGTAAATTTTTCCACAAAGTAAGGGAAGAGGCGGTAAATCTGGGTAATAGAAAATGGCCGCCCCAGGATTCTTATGATCGGAGAAAGAAATTTTTCCCGTCCCAGATTGAAGTGAAAATTATCCTGCATGGAAAGTTGAACCGAAAACTCAGCCAAAAACATCACAAACTCATAAGAGTAGCTGTTCCAGGGATTTTTGAGGAAGTCGACGGTGACATGATAGGTCCGGTCGGGGATCCGCTCGTTGAGCAATGCGACAAGGGTGTCTAACGCTTTTTGTGCAGCCTCGGATCCCTGCCGACGCGTGATGACATCTTCCAGATATTCAAGATTGGCCCGGACTGTTATCCCACTCACATCCTGAATGGTTGCCCCCTGAAGATCCTTGCCAAAGGGACGAATCTCCATGAGTGGGCGCTCCAGGATGCGATGGGATTTCGGTAATAGCGGCATGGGTGTCCTTGTGGAGGGTGAACCGACAGAGAGGACTGTAATTGAAAACGGGAAAAGGGTGAAGGGGGGGAGCCGAAATTCAGGAAAGAAGCGTTAGAAATTCACCCGCAGGGACAAGGCTCCGACGTGAAGAGTCGTGTCCCATTCCCCGTTCAGCAGGGGTTGCTGATTGTTGTTGACCCCCCGCGTCTGGTACAGCAACACCTGATAGGCCAGATCAAGTCCTATCGCTTTTGCGCCAAAACCATGACAGGGAAGTATTCCCAAAAATTTCCCTGGAGCTCGGCAGAGAAAGCCCACACCAGCTGAAAAGGCATTGTAATCGGAATCAGGAACGGCCGGCTCAAATGTCCGGCTGGGGATCGGAGTTTCTGAGCGAATGTATCCCGCCCGAAGCGCCACCTCCCAATTGGGGAGGGCAAGGGGCGACAACGCTTTATATTCGGTCCCGATAAGGAGAAGCCAGGTGTCTCGATAGTTGCGGGGTTGAGAGATCGTCTGGGTAAAACCCGGTGGGAGGGCAGGATTTTTGAAATCAGAAAGGTGCAGATCGAGATCTTTAAAGTCCGTCCAATCTGCATACTCCACGTCCACCTCAATCTTCCACTCATGCCGGGCATTTCTGATGGGCCATGCGGCAAAGGCCCAGGTGTAAATATCGGGGAGTTCAACCGTCGTCCTCGCATCGGCAACCTTTTCACCATTGGCAAGAAAGTCTCCGTCCAGTTTTAGATCAGCCCCATTGCGGTAGACAAATCCAAAATTGAGCAAGGGTTTCCCGGCCTCATTGCGAATGGGCGTCAGGAGAAGGCTGGCATTAAAGCCCAAAGCGGTATCCTTTCCGTTGGCCTCTAACTGTGGAGCCGATGTTTTGTTGAAATTCTCCCTGGCCTTCTCCTAGAAAGCTGGCAAATGTATAAATATCCAGCCCGCCCCCTACGGAGATATAGTCATTCAGCTTGTAAGCCAGTGTTGGCTTGATATCAAGAAGTGGAAGAGCTGCCTGAGTCACAATGGGAGCAATCAGACTGTTTTCGGGGTATTCCAATTGAACTGCATAGGGAATGGTGACCCCGATGCCTGCTGTCCAGTTGGGTAAATTTTTCAATCCCAAAGCAGGTAAATGAGTCGTGAAGAAAAAGGTACTGGGAGGAGGATTGGCGATCGTCCCATCAACGCCGCCCTTCACATTTCCTCCTGAGGCACTTTTAAATCGAACATCTCCTCCAATGAAAAGGGTGCCTGCCGAAACTTGAATCCCCTCCAATTGTGTCATGCCGGCTGGATTATAATGAATAGCGGACGCATCATCGGCTTGCGCTGCAAATGCAGCGGCTTGACCTGTTGCTGCAGCCCCATGATCCAGAATACGAAAACCTTCAGCCAAGGCTGTATGTGGAATCAACACGCCGTGGAATAACCCTATGATGCAGGCAAACAACGACTAAGCAGGTTGAAATTATTTGTCACGTCTCCTCCTTGAGAACGGGGACAGTGGGAAAATGGGGGGAAAGTCTATGAAAAGCGACCCAAGATAGCAGGGTTGATCGCGAAGGAGCAACGGGTGACAATAGAGAAAGGATAGGCGACAAGAACGGCGATGGTTGTTGGCTCTCACTCTCAGATTATTGTCAGCCCGATCGACCGGTGGCCAGGGGTTTCCTCTCACATTGTAAGGAAATGGCGTGTTCTGAAAAGGAGAAGATATGCGAGTAAAAAAACTGCTGCATACTCGAATGCGGGTGAGTGACATGGGGCAGACGTTGGGCTTTTATCGAGACGTCTTGGGACTGGAAGTAGTGGAGCAAAAAGTTTCGCCTCGAGGATCCCACTTGGCGTTTTTGGCGGTCCCCAATAGTGAGGAACTGATTGAATTGTGCAGTTTTCCTACCAGTGGGCCGTGACCGTACAGGAAGACTTAGTCCACTTGGCGTTTGAAGTGGAGGATTTGGAACAGACGATTCGGGAACTTCAAGCCAAAGGTGTGCCGATCACGGATGGCCCCACCCAATCATCCTCCGGCAGCCGGTTTATTTTTATCGATGCGCCGGATGGCTATGAAATTGAATTTATTCAACGACCGGCTGGTGTGGCCATCGTCTAATGAGCACGTCGTAAGGGATCATGAACACATCCATAATCACTCCTCATGACCTCTCCGACCAGCCAGGTCGTTTGTCCGGAACACTGAGCAATCTCCCCAAACAGCCTGGGGTGTATCTGTTTAAGGATCGACGAGGCGACATCATCTATATTGGTAAAGCCGCCATGTTGTCAGACCGGGTTCGATCGTATTTTCAACATGGGAGCCGATCTGACCCCTAAAAACGCGGGTGTTGATCTCGCAGATCGTGGACCTGGAAACGCTGGTCACCCACTCGGAATTGGAAGCTCTCATTTTAGAAAGCAATCTGATCAAGCGGCATCGCCCACGGTTTAATGTGGTGCTCCGGGACGATAAGCAATATCCCTATCTCCGGTTGCCGATTCACGACGATTTCCCGAGGCTCTCTATTGTCCGCCGGGTCAAACAGGACAAGGCGTTATATTTTGGCCCGTATGTCCCGACGGGGGCCATGCGCGACACACTGAAAGTTATTCGCAAGGTCTTTCCCCTGGCCACCTGCAAAATTGAGATTGATGGGACGGCTGAACGGGCATGTCTGGAATTTGAAATTAAACGATGCATGGCCCCCTGTACGGGGAATCAAATCGAAGGAAGCCTATCACCAGATTGTCAAACAGGTCCGTTGGTTCCTGGAGGGACGAGACACGGAATTGCTGGAATCCTTGCTGTCAAGTATGCAGAGGGCGGCGGACCGGGAAGAGTTTGAAGAAGCGGCCCGCCTTCGTGACCGTATAGAGAACATAAAGCGCATGTTGGAAAAACAACGGGTCTCCCAAATAGGGGCGCTAGATCAGGATATTCTGGGATTGGCCAGGGCCGGTGGGGCGGTGGATGTGCAGATGCTGTTTGTGCGAGGAGGTTTGTTGATCGGCCGTCGGGATTTTTTTTGGTCCGACGCCCACGATGTCACCGATGAAGAGCTTGTGCGGTCAACGCTCGAACAGTTTTATGTCAAATCGGTGGTTCCGCCTAAAGAGGTCCTACTCCCCGTGGGGTTTGACGATCAATCATTAGTCCAGCGCTGGCTGTCTGAAAAAAAGGCAGAAACCGTCCGTGTGCTGGTACCGGAACGGGGAGCGAAATATCAACTGCTCCAGCTCGCACAGGAAAATGCCCAAGTGGCTCTTAAAGACCATCTTCGCGTGCAAACCGAATCCAACGCAGGCGGTGGAAGAACTACAGGTACTCCTAGCGTTGCCACAGATACCGTCCCGAATTGAGTGTTTCGATATTTCCAATACCATGGGAACCCATTCAGTGGCCTCCATGGTGGTCTGGGAACACGGCCGAATGAAAAAATCCGACTACCGGCGATTTCGGATCAAAACGGTGGAAGGCGCCAACGACTTTGCCAGTATGCATGAAGTGGTGAAACGCCGATACGGCGGATCGTTGGCCACCAAAGCCGGAAAAGCCTTGCCGGTGCCGGACCTGGTGCTGATTGATGGTGGAGCCGGACAATTAGGCGCGGCCATGGAAGCCATGGCGGAAGTTGGTCTTTCGCACGTCGCCATCTGCGGTCTGGCCAAAGCGAAGGGTGACAAAGACGAACGGATTTTTCTGCCAGGTCAGAAGACCCCAATCATTCTGCCCGTTAAATCACCGGCAACACGGCTGGTCCAAACCATTCGAGATGAAGCGCATCGCTTTGCGATCACCTTCCACCGCAAACTGCGTGGTGAAGCGATGATTCCTATTCATCCCCTTCGTTCCTCAAAATCTTCGAAAGTGGTATCCTGATCATCCGCCGGACGTTGTGTTGGTGTCGGCTATGGTTGTCCATGCCCACTATTCCTCGCATGCATGAATCTGGGACCCATTCGAAAAGCATGTCAAGCCGGGTTTCGACCATGTTGAATGCGAATGGAGAGTGACGGGATTGCCGCTGGGAATAATGACGAGTGGTGCAACGCGGGTTTTCGGTTTTCTTGCGAAATAATTTTGGTGGATGGCTGGTGATGCGGAGGTGAGAATATGAGTTTTCTGGATATTGTTCGTCATGGTGCCAGTTGATACGCGTTTTTCGACGAACACGTGGCTTCTTGTCCTGAGTGAGAGATTTAAGGTCCATGAAGGCTTCACCGATGGATACACACATCAACTTGTTAAGAGGAGATTTGACTGATGCAATGCCCTCGATGTCAGGGAACCATGATAGTCGATCACTTTGTGGATATGGCCACGAGTGGCGAGATTTGGATGCCTGGCTGGCGGTGTCTGATGTGTGGAGAAATCATTGATCCGTTGATTGAGCATCATCGTCATCAGCAGCATGACCAACAAGAAGTCGTCAGTGCCATTTCAGGATCGACTGCCCGTCCTGCGTTACCCATTTCGGTAAAGGCGCGTAAGCCCCAAAAAGGTTCTCTTTAGTTTTTCTCTTTTCCCTCGTTTTCTCTCTATCTTTTTCGCTGTGATGTTGGCTGAAATTTCTCGGATACGATTGCTTGTCGGGTGGGTTCCTCTATGCTAGATTCCTCAGCAGGATGTTGAATTATCAGAGTTTCCTGATTTCAAGGCTGGAGGAGGATGGCCTCCATTTCCCCTGCCTTTTTTATCCAAACAGGCAAGGGGAACCCTTTGGACTCAGGCCACATTCCTGAACACCGTCACCTAAGAAACAGTGATTGTTTGAGCGTATCCCTCGAAATGATGACCTCGATCTCTGATACGGCATAAGTATGGCGCATACGTACGATCATCAGGCTGTAGAAGCAAAGTGGCAGGCGTATTGGCAGCAATCCGGGACATTCCATATTGAGGAAGATCCGGACAAACCCAAATATTATTGCTTGGAGATGTTTCCTTATCCGTCCGGACGGATACATATGGGCCATGTGCGTGTATATGCCATTGGCGATGTCGTGGCCCGTTATAAAACCATGCGCGGCTATCAGGTGCTGCATCCGATGGGGTGGGATGCCTTCGGGTTGCCTGCCGAAAATGCGGCGATTGAGAAAGGGGTGCATCCCAACGTCTGGACCCAAGAGAATGTGGCCTATATGAAAGGGCAATTACAACGAATGGGCTTGTCCTATGATTGGGACCGGGAGGTGAATACCTCTCAGCCTGAGTATTACCGCTGGAATCAATGGATTTTTGTGAAAATGTTTGAGCGAGGGCTGGCCTATCGCAAACGCTCAGCGGTCAATTGGTGTCTTTCCTGTGAAACGGTGTTGGCGAATGAGCAGGTGTTGGCGCAAGAGGGAAAAGAGGGAGGAGTGTGCTGGCGATGCGAGTCGGTGGTCATTCAAAAAGAATTGGAACAGTGGTTTTTCCGCATTACCACGTATGCCCAGGAATTATTAGATGGCTGTGACCGGTTGACGACCTGGCCGGGTCGGGTGCTGGCCATGCAGCGGCATTGGATTGGCCGGAGCGAGGGCGTGGAAATGGATTTTTCGTTAGCGGAACCCTTGTCCGGATTGAATGCAATCCGGGTGTTTACCACGCGACCGGATACCATTTATGGCGCGACATTCATGAGCCTGGCCCCGGAATCGCCGCTCGTGGAACAACTGATTGCCGGGCGACCTCAGGCCACCGGTGTTCGAGAATTTGTGACGCGTGTGTCTCGGCTGGATAAAGCGACACGGACGGCGGCCGATCGGGAAAAGGAAGGGGTGTTTACCGGCGCGTACGCCATCAATCCGTTTACCAAAGCCCGTATTCCGATTTGGGTCGCGAACTTTGTGCTGTATGAATATGGAACGGGAGCCATTATGGCGGTTCCCGCCCATGATCAACGGGATTTTGAATTCGCGAAAAAATATCACATACCGATTCAGCTGGTGATTCAAAACCCTGAGGGAACGCTCGTCCCTAATGCGCTGGAAGCCGCGTATGAAGAACAGGAGGGCGCCGGGCTGTTGGTGCACTCCGGGAATTTTTCAGGCTTATCCGTGTCTGATGGTAAACAGGCCATTGGCGAATATGTGGAAACCCAGGGATGGGGGAAGCGTACCATCAATTTCCGGTTGAGGGATTGGGGAATCTCCAGACAGCGCTATTGGGGGACGCCCATTCCGATGTTGTACTGCGAACGGTGTGGCATTGTCCCGGTCCCCGAAGGGGACTTGCCGGTTGTGTTGCCCGACGATGTTCCGTTTACCGGGAAAGGCGGCTCTCCACTCAAAGAGTCTCCGTCGTTTTCTCAAGCCACATGTCCTACCTGTCGCGGTAGAGCTCGCCGGGAAACCGACACCATGGATACCTTCGTGGATTCTTCCTGGTATTTCCTTCGCTATTGTTCCCCCAAGGAGACGGCGTACCCGGTGAATCCCCACGCCGCACAGCATTGGATGGCGGTTGATCAATATGTCGGCGGGATTGAGCATGCCGTTTTACATTTGTTGTATGCGCGCTTTTTTACTAAAGTTTTACGGGATTTAGGTCTCACGACCGTTGATGAACCCTTCACCAATTTGCTCACCCAAGGTATGGTGACGAAGGAAACCTATTGGTGTGAAGAACATCGATGGGTACTTCCCACTGAAATCAAGAAGAATGCCGGGCAACGAGTGTGCGTTCGCTGTGAGCGCCCCATTGTGACGGGCCGCACGGAGAAGATGTCCAAGTCGAAAAAGAATATTGCATCTCCTGAAGACTTGTGTGATCGATACGGGGCCGACACAGCCAGAATGTTTTCGTTATTTGCCGCACCACCGGAAAAGGATTTGGAATGGAGCGATACCGGAGTGGAAGGCTGCCACCGGTTTCTCAATCGGGTGTGGCGGCTTGGACAGGACCTTCTGCCAGTGGTGGATGGCGAGGCGTCAGCCCCGGCATCCGGCGAGTCTGTGCTACTCCCCCATTTGCAACGGGCGACTCACCGGACGATAAAAAAAGTGACGGAAGATCTTGAGCGCGGGTTTCAATTCAATACGGCCATTGCCGCATTGATGGAATTCGTGAATGAATTGTATAAGTTCTGGAAAGAATACCCTGGCGAGTCATTAACCGCAGCCGAGCGGGCGGGGTGGCGAACAACCCTGGAAACTTTGCTCGTCTTGCTCGCACCCTTTGCCCCACATCTGACCGAGGAACTGTGGGAAACCATCGGGAACCGGCCAGGTATGAGCCGGCACGCCTGGCCGGATGTTGACCCCGCTCTCGTGGCCAGTGCCGAATGGGCGATTCCCTTGCAGGTGAATGGAAAACTCCGGAGTAAGATCGTGGTGTCAGCCGGGGCGACGAAAGAGCAGATCATTTCGATGGCTCAGGAAGATCCCAAATTGGCCGATTGGTTGCAAGGCAAAACTCCCCGCAAAATCATTTATGTCGAGCAAAAGCTGGTGAATTTTGTTATCTAAATTCCTTCACCCAAATGGGCTCTTTTACAGGTTGAGATGGTTACTTGGTGGGTGTGGAGTGGTGCTGTGCTTGATCAATGCCGGATGTGGATACCAATTTACGGTTGAAGGGCCGGGCCCGGTCATCGGCGGTAGTACCGGTCGCGTCTCACAAGGTCCGCCGGTTCGCATGGCCATACAGACGCTGAAGAATAACAGCTTTGAGCCGGCCCTCGAAATTAAATACACCCGGTATCTTCGCCAGGCCATGCAATCAGCGGGAAGTGCCGAGTTTGTTGATGATGCGGCATCGGCAGATTTTGTTCTGGAAGGCGCGATCCTTTCGGTCACACTTCCTTCATTGGCCTTTACTCAAACTCAGACGCAGGAAAGTCGAGTCATGGTGACGGTGGCGGTGACCATTAAAGATCGAAAAACCGGAAAAATCCGATGGTCTCAAACTGGCAGCAGCACGGCAGAGTTTTTTGTGGGAGCCACATCAACCGGGGATGCCGAGACCGGATTGCAATTTAACCGGGTCTTGCAGGACCGTGCGGTTGAGCAAGCGGGGCAACTGGTGGCTGCGGATTTAGCTGATCTGATTTTTGGGGGCCAGGGATCAGGGTAACATTTAAAGTGAATGAAGGGAAGGCATGTCCCCGCTCCGGCATCGAAAGATATCGAATCTCCTGAGATCCCGGACGCCTCAGGGAGATCTCCTGCCTCCGTCATTCTTTGAACAATTGACCATCAGTCTGGCAGGATGGTCTGGTTATCTGGTCGCACGTCATCGTGAAAGTTCATGAACTCCACAGTCAGATCACCCGGCAAGGGTTATCCCCTCTCTATCTGGTGATTGGGAGAAGAACCCTATTTTCGCGATCAGGCCTTAGCCATCCTTCGTTTGGCCGGTCAGGAAGGGCGTTCCTGAGTCATCCGGGGAATTCGAATCGCCAATGATCCCTCTCAGATGTTTCATGTCGATGTGGTCTATGGGGATGAAACTGATGCCTCGGAGATTTTGGCCATTTCGGAAGAAGCATCATTTTTTTCGTTGAAACGACTTCTCATCGTTAAATGGGCGGACAAACTTTCCGCCCGGGATGGGGAAGCCCTCATGCCCTATTTCCAGGCTCCCAATGAAACCACGACGCTGATTTTTGCTGCGGCTAAATTAGACGGGCGGACGAAGTGGGTTCAAGACCTCAAGAAACGCGCGACCGTGGTGGAGTGTGCTCCGTTATTTGAGAATCAGACGGGCAGGGTGGGTCACGCAGCAAGCACGGGAACTTGGCCTGCAGTTAGAAGATAGTGCCCTCGAAGTCTTGAAAGATCAAGTGGCTGAAGGGTTATATGGTACTGCCAGCGAATTGGAAAAATTGGTGGCGTTTATGCCGGAAGGGCATCGGGTCAGTGCACAGGATGTGGAAACGGTCAGAGGGAAACCGCCGGGTATTTCCGTGTTTGATTGGTCGGACGCGGTGGCGCGTGGTGATCATGGGCGAGCGTTGGACATTGTGGCCAAAAATTTAGAAACCGGCGAAGCCCCCTTACGCATGTTGGGTGCCTTCCTGTGGCAAATGCGGAGGATCTGGAAAACAAAAGCGCTGATGGAAGAAGGAAAAGATGCGGGGCAAGCCGCACGCCAAGCGGGAATTCCAGCCGTTTCGAGCTCGGGAATTTGTGCAACAGGTTCAGCGATGGAAAGAACCACGCCTTCGTCGGGCATGGGAATTATTCGCTCAAGCTGATTCGGCTCTCAAGGGAATGCGGGCTTCACGTCCCAAACTCATATTAGATGAGTTGGTCATCCAACTCTGCCAGGCCACGAAAACCGGTCAGGCGAACCGGCCACCCGCTGGCCGCACGAATCAGCCACCAGCTGTGAGAACACGTTGACCATTGGCGGATTTGTTCTGTGTTTAAAGAGTGTTAACGCGGGTCGCGAGACGGGAAACCCAACGGGAGGCGGTGTTTCGATGAAGGGTACCTTTGGTCACGGCTTTATGCAGTTCCGAGGTCGCCTCTCGCAAAGAAACCTTGGCCTCATCGCTCTTTTTGTCTTGAACCGCTCCATGAACCTTCTTAATAAAGGTCTTGACGCGTCGCAAGATTGACCGGTTTTGTTCTTGTCGCTTCAGACTTTGGCGAGCCGCCTTGATTGCTGATTGATGTCGATTAGCCATCTAAATCCTCTCCTCCTGAAAATAATTCGACTCTATCTTTAACACAGTTTATTAAATTCGGTCAATTGAACGCGTGAGAATATTGTGTTGGTCTTCAAGCCGATATGCCTTGACGGATTGCTTGTCCAAGCCGGGGGCATAGAAGATCGTGAATCGCAATAAGACCTGGCTTGCGACCCCTATGGGCCTCTGATAAGATTCCGACTTCTTGCAAGTCACATGTTTGATGGTGGGTGTAGCTCAGTTGGTTAGAGCGCCGGATTGTGGATCCGGAGGTCGCGGGTTCGAAACCCGTCACTCACCCCATCTTCTTTTTCAAAAAACGCTATAAACTGAAAGACTTAGGAGGGCAGGGAGCGTTCCCTAGGCTGCTGAGGTTGCGGCTGGGTTGCGGATTGCTCCGGAAACGGGTTTTGTTCTCCCGGACCATCCAAGCGATCTACGGCTTGTTTATTCCCGCCGGGAATCAGATGAGAAACCCTGACCCCTCCAATGGGGAAGGCTTTCCGTGTGAAGAAGCCCCCATTGTTATCTGGGCTTCTGGCCTTATTAGGATGCCCAATGCCTGATCCGGTAGACCCACAAGCCCAGCATTTTGCGCGAAGATCTCCATGAAAATTTGTAGGGCATGCCCTTATCCTCCCCTCTCTGAATTTCCAGCACAACCCTGTGTTCATGCCATGAAATAATATTCTTTTCCGACTCCAACCTCCCACCGAACGTTCCTCCATAGGAAAAGTCCTAAAGGCAATTCGATGGCCGTTTTGATGGAATGGTGCGCGCCCTGAATCCATCTTCCGTTCGTGTTGGCAGCGCTGCTCCTGAAGTTGACAATTGAGCAGGAAAAGCGCACCGTATAATTCCATCTCCCCCCTTACAGGGAATAGGTATGTGGGATTCAACTAAATTTGCTGTTGCCCAACCACCTTTCATTTCCCTTAACGACCAACAGCTCTTTCACCAACAAATCGCGCATTTGTACGCGCTTGCGCCGGTGGGGATCCTCGCTTCCCTGATTAACGGACCTATTCTGGCCTTTATCCTGCGCAATGTTATTCCGGGCGAAGTGTTAGTCGGTTGGCTGACCTGTCTCCTGGTCGTCAATGCCCTCTGGTGCGTGTTGGTCCTCACCTACCGACGACAGACACCTGCTCCCGCGGACACCTACAACTGGTTGAGGTGGTTTGTCGGGAGCAACGCCGCATCTGGCGCCGTGTGGGGTGGGGCAGGATTCTTTTTGTATCCGACTACGTCCATCCCTCATGAAATTTTTCTGGCTTTTGTGTTGGGCGGCATGATCGCGGGGTCAACTGCGGTTCATGCTGCGCGGCACGAAGCCTTTCTCGCTTATAGCGTTTTGACGGTCATACCGCTGCTCATCAGATTCTTTGAGCAGGGGGATGAACTGCATGTGGCCATGGGCATGATGGCTCTCCTCTTTTTTGCCATCATGTTTCTGACAGCCCGACACAATTATACGATGATCCAGCAGTCGTTGCGGTTGCAGTTTGAGAACTCCCAACTCATTGAGGATCTTGTACGGGCGCGGGATCAAGCGGAACATAGTAATGAAATCCTCTCTTCCGAGGTTGCATACCGCCGTACGGTGGAGAAAGCCTTAGTGACGCATCGCGATCAGTTGGAAGCTTTAATTGAGGCACGCACGGCTGAATTTAAAACATCAGAAGCCCGTTACCGCTATCTGGCGGAAAACATCACCGATGTCATTTGGGCCATGGAATTAGATGGCAGCCGGTTTTCCTATATGAGCCCCTCCGTTCAACAGTTCCGCGGCTATAGTCCCGAGGAGGCGGTCAGGCTCTCCTTGGAGGAGACGCTCACCCCCGAATCTGCACAACTAGCCCAACGAGTCATTGAAGAGGAACTCTGTCTTGATCAGACTGGAACGGCGGATCCTCATCGCTCCCACACGCTGGAGATAGAGCATCGCTGCAAGGATGGCTCGACCAAATGGGCAGAAGTACGAGGAAGCTTTGTGCGAGATGAGCGCGGCAAGGCGATTGGCGTGCTCGGCATCACCCGGGATATCAGCCAGCGAAAAAAAATAGAAGAGGAAAAGCATCATCTTGAAGTGCAACTCCTGCAGGCTCAGAAGATGGAAGCGGTGGGCACGTTGGCCGGAGGCATTGCCCATGATTTCAATAATATTTTGGGAGCCATTTTAGGCTTTGCGGAGCTGGCCATCACCCAGGTTTCCCCCAATCAAAAGGTGAAATCCTATTTGGAAGAGGTGCTCACCGCCGGCCTTCGCGCGAAGAAACTGGTGAAGCAAATTTTGGCCTTTAGCCGTCGATCCAGCCAAGAGCGGCAGGCCGTGGACCTAAAGGTGATCGTGACAGAAGCCTTACAAATGCTTCGGGCGACCCTGCCGGCCACCATCGAGATTCGTTCCGCCTTCGAGGTGGAGGCCGCTGTCGTGTTTGCCGATTCGACCCAACTGCATCAAGTCGTGATGAATTTATGTGCCAATGCCGAATATGCCATGCGAAACCAAGGCGGGATTCTGGATGTCCAGTTGACTGTCGTCGAACTGACACCAATCTCGGTTGTGGAATTTCCCTCATTGAAACCCGGCATGTATCTCCAGCTCACGATTCGCGATACGGGCCAGGGCATTCCGGCCCAGGCCCTGGAGCGAATTTTTGAACCCTTTTTCACCACCAAAGAGAAGGGGGAAGGGACCGGATTAGGATTGTCTGTTGTGCATGGAGTCGTAATCGGGCATGGGGGGCATATTGCCGTATCCAGCACCAAAGGGCAGGGAACCACTTTCACCCTCTTGCTCCCGCGGCTGGATGTGGTTCTGCCGGCCCAACCCGAAGAATCGGCCGGATGGCCGAAGGGATCCGGCCGGGTATTATATGTGGATGATGAGGAAATGCTAGCCAGATGGGGAGAACAATTATTGACACAGTTGGGCTATACGGTGTTCACCAAAACGAATCCGCACGACGCAATGGCGCTTTTCCGGAGGGAAGCTGCCCAATTTGATCTAGTCGTGACGGATCAGACGATGCCGGCCATGAGCGGCGAAGCGTTTGCCCGCGCACTTCTGGCCATCCGGGACGATATTCCCATCATCCTCTGTACCGGGTTTAGTCATACGATGACCGCTGAGAAGGCGGCACACCTTGGCCTCAGTGCCTTTCTCATGAAACCAGTGAATGCGGAGGCCTTAGCACACACGGTCAAAAGAGTGTTAAATGCACGCCACCCTCACGCGAATAACGCCTAGCTTTTTGGAGTAAAATTTCATCGAACGCGTGGCAACTGTCGGGCTTGGTAAGAGTCGGCACCCTTCTCCTGCCAATTGTAAGGTTCAAAAATGGTTCTAAGTAAAAACCCACACTTACCCTTTTCTGTAGGACCTGTCAGGGCGTTGTTCTTTTGAACTCCACCTCCGTGATAGGGGGTATCATTCCCCCCAACCATCCGGTTTGTGAACACCGGTTTCCGCCATTTCAAGTCCGCATAAATCCAGCACATTAAACCGGTCATTTTGACAGGGGTTTGGAAACACCCATTTTCATGACCCTGTTGGGACGGGCTTGGTCAGACCTCCACGCCTAGGCAAGGGGGCGGACGAATCGTATTGGTTTTATGTGGGAGTGCAGGAGATAGACTCGCTTGGATCGTTTCCTCCAGGCCCAACATCCTGTCTTTTGGACATGTCCTGGGCATTCTTGATTTCTGGGAATCAGCTATTGTTATCGGTGAGACAAATCGAAAACAGTCACTGGAAGAGATTTTTGGTTTCGGGTCTCTCCCTCATGCAGGCCAACAGGAAGAGAATGTCGCCCGGTGTGCGGAGGCAGTATCTCTTGTGGGGCAGATGGGGCGTCCTCGGACTTTGGCAACCTACTGGGGACTTGGCTGAAAACACCACACAGGTCCCAACAACACCATTCCCCCTCTCCTGAGGCATTGCCTTGCCTTGCTCTCCTTACCTGTAATATGAGCATCCCCCAGTAATGAAGAGAAAGGGCAATCTCACATGAGTCGGCATCTCCCAAGAAGCCATCAGCGACTCTCCGGTTCTTAGAGCGTGTTTCTTACTTGTCGCACTACAGTGGGAGAAACATATCACAAATTGTATGGCCACCTTCGATCGATTAGAAATTTTCCGGAACCAAAGGCCACCAACGCATGAGCAGGAAAGAAAGGCAGAGGTTCTAAGTAAGCACTCTCTAGCATTCTTATTGCGACATGAGCGAAAAGCAGAGCGCCGTGAGCAATGCCATTCCTGTCCTTTCACTCTTGGTGTAAAAATCTATCCAGAATGTTTTCAACTGACTTCTGCTTCACGGCGCGTAATAAATGAATGAGATGGAGGTTCAGCGTCAAGGCGTGCGAAACCTTCTCAGAATGGGCACCCGACGAAATCGGAAGGTGATCCTCTTGAAGCTAATGGTCATGGTGAGTATTTTGTTGCCCACCCTTGCCTTGCCAACGGTAAGGGCAGCAGAAGTCCCCAATGTGATCGGGTTGACGCAGACCGCGGCGGAGGCGGCCATTGAGGCAGCGAAACTCACCGTAGGAACGGTGAGCACCGCCAATAGTGCGACGGAACCGGTGGGCACCGTCATCAGTCAAGATCCGGCAGCAAGATCCAGGTTGAAAAGGGGCAGGTCGGTGGATTTGGTAGTGTCTCTTGGTACCGCCGTGCCCAATGTGGTGGGGTTGACCCAAACTGCCGCCCAAGCAGCCCTTACGACGGCCGGTCTCACCGTGGGGACGGTGACGACGGCGCCTAGCGAGACGGTGGCGGCAGGAAACATCATTAGTCAAAGACCGCTGGCCGGCGTCAATGTGTCGCCGGGGAATGCGGTGGCCGTGGTCATTTCGTCCGGGCCGGCGGTCTTTCTTATGGGGGTCCAAAACGATCCCAACACCGGGCCGTCGGTGAGTAGCGTGTACCGCATTCGAACGGATGGGGTGGTCACGAAGATTGGCGATCTCAATCACCGGACGAACGGGTTGGCCTTTGTCGGGTCCACCCTGTATTCCGTGGAAGAACAGACCCTTTCCTCGGTTGGCACCCCTCCCAACTTGCATGCGCTCAATCCGGATACCGGTGGCACCCTGACTTCGATCCCACTGACGTTGTCGACCGGGGAGGCGTTAGAGGGAGGGCGAGGACTGGCTACGGAACCCGACACCAACCAGTTGTGGGCATTGCTCATTGGCCCTTCAGAAGCGAGCACGTTCAGGCGGTTGGTGACCATTAACCCCATTACCGGATTCGCCACTCAAATTGGAGGAAAAATCTCCGGACGCTTTATGGACATGGCCTTTGATACGGTCGGAACGCTCTATGCGATCACGGACAACCGGCCCGTTCCTGGGGGGCACCCCCGTTTCCTGGCCGAATCTACACGTTGAATAAGACCACGGGGGAAGCCACAGAGTTCCTGGATGTGTCGGCGGGCGCGGTGGCCGGGCAACCGAATTTCCGAGAAGGTGAAACGATTGGCGCGGGCTTTTCTTCCGACCTGCTCTATCATCTCTCCGGGCAAAATAAGAATACCAATTGTTGCACCAAGAATATCTTGTTTGAAACAATCCACCTGACGACCAAGACCCGAACTTCCATCACGATCACCGGGCCGGACTTTTTTGTCACAACGGCGCTGACGTTGGTACCGCCCGACAATTCCCGACGAACCTTGGGCGATTTTGAGGCCAATGGCAAATCCGATATTGTCTGGCGGAATACTAGCAGCGGGGCCGTGGCCGTGTGGCTCATGAACGGCACCACGATTGCCTTTTCCGGCTTTCCCGGCGGGGTGCCGCTCGAGTGGCAGATCGCGGGGGTAGGTGATGTGGATGGTGACAGCAAGGCGGATGTCATCTGGCGCCATAGCATCAGTGGCACGGTAGCCGTGTGGCTGATGAATGGGCTGAGCATCACATCGGTGGGCTTTCCCGCGAGTACTTCAACGGACTGGAAAATTGAGGGCGTTGGTGATTTTAACGGTGATGGCAAAGCCGATTTGGTCTGGCGCAACAGTAGTGATGGTACCACGGCCATCTGGTTGATGAATGGGATGACCCTTGCCGCCTCCGGTTTTCCCGGCGGGGTGCCGCTCGAGTGGCAGATCGCGGGGGTAGGTGATGTGGATGGTGACAGCAAAGCGGATGTCATCTGGCGCCATAGCATCAGTGGCACGGTAGCCGTGTGGCTCATGAATGGGCTGAGCATCACATCGGTGGGCTTTCCCGCGAGTACTTCAACGGACTGGAAAATTGGGGGCGTTGGTGATTTTAATGGCGATGGCAAAGCCGATCTGATTTGGAAGAATGACACGAGCGACATCATGGCCATCTGGCTGATGAATGGGGCATCTATTTCTTCATCCGGCGTCCTGGGTGGCCTCGTCTCTGACTTGGAAATTGAACAGGTAGGGGATACGAATGGAGATAGGAAAGCGGATGTGGTCTGGATGAATAAAACCACTGGGACAGTGGAGGTGTGGCTGATGAATGGATTGGCCAGCACCTCGGTGGGGCTCCCCTGGCACAGTCTCTACCGACTGGGAGATTCAGCCTTAGGCTTGTAGTCCACTCAATTGCGCTGAGCGAGCCTCACTCCTCACGGGATAGGCTTTGGTGTGTTGCGGCAATCTGATGGAGTTGAACCGAGAGCAATATTGCCACCCGTGATGAGCGACCGGGATCCTATTTTCCCCAAAGCCGGGTTGGGGGGCTGTCAAATGGGGGTTGGGTTTGTTAATGGCCCGGACCAACTGTTTGTAAAGTAATGACAATCTAATTCCAGCTTATGTCCTTGGTCCACCCCATTATTGGAAAAATGCAGCCAGAGAACGACAACTGAACGGTAAGAAGAAAGCATGGTGACCAACTTAGTCTAGTCTTTTCCGCAGATCGTGGGCCTAAAAATCTGATCCCGGTTTTACTCCCAGCTCACTCCCTGTTTTGATCCCAATTCCCAGTCTACTTTAATCTCACTTCGTCACAAGCAATAGCCATGAATGTCTTATCTTGGTAGGGGGATTGTAGCACTCCATCCTTCTCAGTCATTCTTGGTCTTCGGTGGATTGGGTGGGACTACCGACCCCAATCATTTCCTCTTTACATTCACCACATGCACCGCAATATAAATTACCCATTTTGCCTTTTTCAAATTTGTCGCACGCATTTGTTCTTTGATGATTTTTAATATTCAGTTCCGATCCGTAGGCACACTATTGTTGTCGTAAGATAACGCTTTTTTCTCCCAGAGATGAGTATAGGAAACCACCGGTTCTACATTTACTTGATCGGCTGAATAATTTCTTTGCGGTAGGCTCAGGGGAATAGGATGAGTGCCCCCTTTGCGTGGTTCTTCCCTAATAATCTATATTGCATCCTTCCAATGGGAAATGTGTCTCCAACCTGTCCCATTTTTCATTAATTTTTCCCGGGAAAATCGTGGCAAGGATCCTAAACAAAATTGGGTATGCCAGTCCTATTGTCATCGTTAGTGGGCTCTATGTGACTTACATGGCAGCACCGGAATTTTATTTGTCTTACATTTTGGAAGAAGCCCACCGAGAGCAGGGGGCGGTGGAGATTGTGACGTTTCTGTCAGCCCTGATAGCCGGGCTCATGTTGTCCTATTCAACCTGGCAGTTGTGGCAAGGCGGGAATTGGTTGGCGGCTGTTGTTGTCGGAGCGGTTTCTGCCGCTACCCTTGTATTTGCTGGCGAAGAAATTGGTTGGGGGCAAATCTACCTGGGATGGGAAACCCCTTCATGGTGGAAAGAAAATTTTGGTGGGTCGACTGACCTTCATGGTGCCCAATTTCCTGTTCCCCACTTGATAGCCGTGTTTTTGCTGGTGATATTTTTTCTGTTACCGTTGGCCTGGAGGTTTCAATCTCCTCCTACGATTGCCGGTTGCCTTAGAGCCGGCCATCGCTGAAGGGCCTGTCATTTTCACCATCGCGATTGCGGCAATCTACCGTGAACTCAAGGGCGTATACTTTTGGCTTTCCCTTTGGAGACCAGAATCATTTTTATGAAGATTATCTTATGGGGCCTGAATGAACATAAAGAAATGCTCATCGCGATCGCCATGCTAATGTATGCTCTCTACCGTCTACCCATTTTCAAGCAGATCCTCCCTCGATCGTGATATCCCCAATTCAGGTGGTTGTCAATCCTGAAAATTCGTGTTTCTTTGCTTAGCAATTCCATGGTCATCCAGAACATCCCCTGTCATGAGGCTGCTCGTCTAGTGCCACGGTGATGATGATCGCTAACAAAAACACTCCTGTAATTCGTCATTGGTTGGTCAGCAAACTTTCTTGCCATCCGGCCGGGACAAACTCGCGTGTATTCAGATCTAGTTTTTCTATCCCTGAAGTTCGAAACTCCTTCAGGAGCGCCACTTCTCAGTCGGCCAAACTGAAAAGCGCCAACACTAAACTTGAACGGTTTGAGGGCTACTGAATAACTATGCGGTCGATCACAGAGCTTACAGGTTCACCCGTTGGTGTATGAGCTCTCCTCCATCCTGACAACCAGTATGGGGAAGGGCTTGGGGCACCTCTACAAGATGCTAAAACAGAAAGAATCCCGACTCGAGCCGGTGGAATTTATTTGTTCCATTATTATGTAGGATGGTGTAGACTGCAGGCCACTTCAGAATAGGCAGGATTCTAGTGGACCAGGATATGTGTCATACCCCTAACGTCCGTTCCTGACATGCCTACTTTCTTGACCCACGCAATCACCACACAATTATTCCAAATCCTTCGAGAAGCGTTGATATTGGATGACCATGCCATGATGAACGAGAGCGGCGTAATCATACGAAGAGACAAAAAAACGATACAAAATACTATTGACTCAACGGAATGAGAAAGGACGCACAATGCGGAAAACTCACGTAAAGGGATTGCCTCTGGGGGCTATCATTTTTGTCCTGCTCTTGATTGGCGGAGTTTTTCCATCCATGGCTCAGGCCGTTGACCTTACCATCAATTTTGTGGGCTCGGGGACAGGACGTGTTGATGGAAGTGATGTGCCGGGGACAGGTCCATTCTTCATTTTTACCAGCCAAACCATATCCTATGACCTCGTTCAACCACCATCTACTGTCACCCTTACGCCAACTCCAACGGGGCTTGGGCCATCACAGTCAACCTTTGCTGGTTGGACGGGTTGTGATTCCACATCGGGAAATCAGTGCACCGTGGTGATGAGTGCTGACCGGACCGTGACCGTGGCCTTTAATCTGGTGCTCGTACCTTACCAGTCAATTTTGGGGGATCGGGGACGGGACGGGTTGATGGCACTGGGGCGGGGACGAGTCCATTCTTCATTTTTAATAGTCAAACCATAAATTATGGCCTCGTTCAACCACCATCTTCCGTCACCCTTACGGCAACTCCGACCGGACTTGGGGCATCCCAGTCAACCTTTGCTGGTTGGACGGGTTGTGCGTCAACATCAGGAAATCAGTGCACGGTGGTGATGAGTGCCGACCAGACCGTGACCGTACCTTTAATCTGTCGTCCAACAGACGTTGACGGTCACGAAAGCCGGCACGGGCAGTGGGACGGTGACCAGTGCCCCGGCGGGTATCTCGTGTGGGGGCGACTGTACGGAGAACTATGCCGATGGGACGGCGGTGACGCTGACGGCGGCGGCGAGCGACAGGCTCGACGCTTTGCGGGCTGGAGCGGGGGCGGGACTGTGCGGGACGACCAACCCGTGTTCGGTTCCATGACGGCGGCGCGGGCGGTACCGCCACGTTTACGACCATGCAACGGACATTGACGGTCACGAAAGCCGGCACGGGCAGTGGGACGGTGACCAGTGCCCCGGCGGGTATCTCGTGCGGGGGCGACTGTACGGAGTCCTATGCCAATGGGACCGCGGTGACGCTGACGGCCGCGGCGGCGACGGGCTCGACCTTTGCGGGCTGGAGCGGGGGCGGGGCACCTGTTCCGGGACGACCAACCCGTGTTCGGTTCCGATGACGGCGGCGCGAGCTGTGACCGCCACGTTTACGGTTACAGCCGTGCAACGGACATTGACGGTCACGAAAACCGGCACGGGCAGTGGGACGGTGACCAGTGCGCCCGGGGGCATCTCGTGCGGGAACGACTGTACGGAGTCCTATGCCAATGGGACCGCGGTGACGCTGACGGCCGCGGCGGCGACGGGCTCGACCTTTGGGGGCTGGAGCGGGGGCGTGGGTACCTGTTCCGGGACGACCAACCCGTGTTCGGTTCCGATGACGGCGGCGCGGACGGTGACGGCCACTTTCACGCCGAATACTGGTGGAAATCAGGCACCCGTGGTGAATGCAGGGACACCCCAGACGGTGACCCTGCCTAATACAGCCACGTTAACGGGAACAGTGACCGATGATGGCCTGCCGGCCATACCTGGGAGGGTGACCACCACGTGGAGTAAAGTGAGCGGGCCGGGGACGGTGGCGTTTGCCAATGCCTCGGCGGCGAGTACGACGGCCAGTTTCAGTCAGTCGGGGATTTATGTGCTGCGTTTGACCGCGACGGATGGGGCACTCTCTCGTAATTCGGACCTGACCATTACTGTCAACAATCCAGGGGTCAGAAAGTTGTCAAACGATCTGAACGCTGACGGAACTTCAGACCTCCTGTGGCGAAATACCCTCAATGGCGTTGTGGTGGGCTGGCTGATGAAAGATGCCTCGGTTGCGTCGACGGGTATTTTGGCTGGTCTCCCCTCGGCTTGGCAGATCATGGGGACGGGCGATGTAAATGCCGATGGCCAGGCCGATGTGGTTTTGCGAAATACGACCACTGGGGTGGTGGCGGTGTGGCTCATGAACGGTTTGACTATCACCTCGGTTGGATTCCCAGGGAGTGCGGCTCTCAGTTATGTCATTAAAGGAATCGGTGATGTGGATGGCAACGGAACCGCGGATATCGTTTGGCGCGATACCCTCAGCGGAGCGGTGGCTATCTGGCTCATGAATGGAACCACCATTGCCAATTCCGGCTTCCCGGCCGGCGTGCCCCTTGAATGGCAAATCGCGGGTATGGGTGATGTGAATGCGGATAATAAAGCCGACGTGATTTGGCGGAACACGACCGACGGATTGGTGGCGGTTTGGCTCATGAACGGATTGACTGTCACTTCGACCGGATTTCCAGGAGGTGCAACCCTCAATTATGTCATCAAGGAAATCGGCGATGTGGATGGCAATGGAACAGCGGATTTGGTTTGGGAAGATATCATTAATCACGGGGTTGCTGTTTGGCTTATGAATGGGACCACAGTGGCTTTTGCCGGTTTTCCTGGCGGCGTGCCCGCGGGATGGAAGATTTCGGGGATGGGTGATGTGAATGCGGATGGTCAGTCGGATGTCATTTTGCAGAATACCACCAATGGGGCGGTGGCCTTTTGGTTAATGGACGGGAATGCTGTCATCATGCGGACTGTGTTCCCGAGCGGCACCTCTACCGATTGGGAAATTCAATAGCGATGATTCCAGTGTGTGACAACAATTTTTTGTTGAGGGTAAGCTCGTAGAGACAAACAGTCCGAATGATATTTTTTATCAGATCGTACCCGGACACTCGGGTTCCTGTGCTCAGGGTTAGCCGGACGGCCAGCTGAGCAGTTTCGTAAGAATGTGAAGCCTGCCAAAATTTGAGTGGTTTGAAGAGATCTCGTCCTTTCATCAGAGCCTCACACCTTTGGGTGTGAGGCTCTTTTGTCTTGAGTATCTTGCCTCTCTAGTCTTTTGCAAGCGGTAATATTCAGAAAGCTGGAACGATTCACCATATTTTTGATGTTCTCTCTGCCAATAGATGAGGGCTCTTTATGAATCCTCAGGAAACCAATCCCGTTTTTCTGAGAGTGCAGCACTCGATCCACCAACACCTGGCTGGGTTAACGGATCATCTGTGTGACGTTAGGCATCATTGACGGGTCTTCAAATACGGATCAAGCTGTGTTCTCATTGTTTTCATGGGGTTTTCCCTACTGCGTGAATGGGTTCTCCTCCCCTCCTAAAAGTTCAAAAACAAACTCTTGTCTGGGTTTTCCATTGTCCTATCGATTCAGTATTCCTGAGGAGATGAGGTCTTGCCTCTTTTGCCTCTGACCTGATTTTGCAAGCTCCGCCCCAAAAAAAAAGGAACCCTGGACGGATCCCCAGTATTTTCAACCCTCCCCGTCTTCGTACAGATTGATTGAACCTCAACCAAACAGGGGTGAGGCTTAAAGACTATCGATTCCTTCAGTTGGTTCTGAGTTCCAATCAAAGGAGAACCTTCAATGTTTTTGAGACATCTGGTGAGAGAAGGATGAAGTGGAGAGGGAGAAGCTCTGGAACATTGGTAATGATTTTTAAGAATAGGATTGTCTATCCGATAAGGATATTCAGCCTTGCCAAGTCAATTTTTTATGCCGAAACAATTGTTGATGCCGACGTACCTAATACCCTTTTCATCCGTGCTGACTCGGACTATGTTAGGCGTCATCCTGATTGGGATGGTTTGTGTGGTTATCCCTCACGAATCCCTGGCATATAAAATCGAGATCAGTGTTTCAGGACCCATCGGAGGCAATTCAGTTTCAGAGGAAAACGGACGTACGGACATCCAATTGGATACCGGTTCGGTGATAGGACCGGGTGGTGAAACAGGCTCTGCATACGCCACAGCCAATTTAGCCACCGGCAGTCTCGCACTAAAAGTTTCTGCTACAACTCCTGATCAGAGCACGCAATCGGGAATGGGATTGGCCTCTATTTTCATCAGTGATCATTTAACGTTCAAGTTGGATCCAGGTTTACCAGTTGCTGACATTAAATTTTCTATGAAGGTCGATGGGTTCCCGTCCTGTGTGAATTTGTCTTCCAATTGCTTTACCAATGCCATTATTCGTCTAGGAGAGATGAACGATCAGGCCCTTGGCCTTCCTTTACCGGATCCGAAGATGTTGGGGGTCACCGTCACTGTCGTTGATGGTCAGGAGTTACCCATTGAAGCTTTTTTATCCGCCAGGGTGGAGATTAATAATTTCATTGACGTCAGCGATCCAAGCGCAACCATTCGATTGACTTTGCCACCGGGAGTGACCTTTACATCAGAATCGGGAGTGTTCCTTGGCCTCCAGCCTCCTCTGGACGAACCGTCTCCCCGCGCCCCCGTGAGTTCTGATCTGAATGGGGACGGCAAATCCGATATTGTCTGGCGCAATGTAAAAACGGGTGAAGTGGCGGTATGGCTGATGAACGGCGGTATCATTGGTTCGTCCGGTTTATTGGGTGGGGTTCCCTCCGACTGGAAGATCGTCGGAGTAGGAGATGTGAATGCTGACAGCATGGCTGATATCGTCTGGCGCAACACTCGCGAGCGGGGCGGTTGCCGTATGGTTTTTGAACGGGTTGACCATTGCGTCCGTGAGTTTTCCGGGTAGTGCCTCCCTGGATTGGGTGATTAAGGGAGTAAGGGATATGGATGGCAATGGAAGAGCCGATATCATCTGGCACAATGTAGAGAGTGGGGCTGTGTCGGTGTGGCTCATGGACGGACCCACGATTTCCGCATTCCGTGCCTTGGGCGGTGTGCCTTTAGACTGGCAGATCGTTGGGGACGGGGGATGTAAATGCGAATGGTCAGGCCGACGTCGTTTGGCGCCATAACAATGGGGTTGTGGCCGTGTGGCTCATGGAAGGGCTGACGATTACCTCAGTCGGATTTCTCAGGGGTACGGAACCAGAGTGGGAGATCGAGGGCTTTGGAGACGTGGACGGCAACGGAACGACAGATGTGGTCTGGCGTCATAGTCGTGATGGGATCGTGGGGATCTGGCTGATGAATGGCGCAGCGATTGAATTATCGGGCTTCGTAGCGGGCCTGCCGTCAGAGTGGCATATTGCGCAGGTGGGTGACGCAGATGGTGATGGGAAGGCTGACGTGATCTGGCATAATCGCAATACGGGACAAGTAGCTGTGTGGCTCATGGATGGGTTGACCTTGACCTCGACTGAATTTCCCGGCAGTACGTAGTTTGCATAGAACACTGCATGACGACGGAATCCTCTTTATGAGGAAATCCTATTCAAAGACATATTCTCGACCCTGATTTTTCAAATCCACACTTGAGAATGGGCGTGTTCGGGTTCTTGAGGGGTCTCACCCTAGACATTGTTGTTGCTTGAACTATGGTGGTTGTAGGATCAGAACCCCCAACTTATTGTAAAGGTTATCCTGGGTGTTCTTGCGCGCGAACACCTAATTTTGGGAGGGAGTTTCGAAAAACATGGAGGGGTCAACGACATCGCCGGTCGTGACGGACACTACGGACCTGGAGGGAGCGGGAAGAGGGCCAATAATCAACTCGATCCTATGACGGAGTGTGTAGCAGGGTCAACCAGTGACGCGATGAGTACCTTTGCCATATCGGGCAACAATGTTTCGTATTCCCTGCGCGTTCATGAAGTGATGTCGGAAGGCTTTCTGTAATCTCAAGTAAATGGTGTAGGGAGGATAAAGGAAGGCTAGCCTAAAGCGCTGATCCCACTATCTATGCAATACCGGCCCCTGAAGAAGAACTTTGACTCTTGAATGTCCACCGTCAATTGTAATTCTACTTAAATCGGCAGGTGGATGAGACAAATGGGGAGAATATGCTGGAGTCTTCTCTCCCACACAGGCAATGTTTGTCAGGATATCGGCAGGTATTTCCCAGATTGCATCAACATGTCTCATGGCGAAAAAAAGGAAATCCCGACATTGAAAAGGCAGGCATTCAAACCAATATTCCGTTCACCAATTCCCGCATTCGAAATATGATGGAAACGAATACCCAGGGTCACCGCCATGTTCTCTGTCACAAAATACGAGACGCCCGGACCTGTTTGGAGGACGAAATTAAATTGCGTACTTTGTTCGGGAATCCTGGGACCAAGATCCGTCCACACCATGCCTGCCCCGCCATCCCAAAATGGCATCCACCGTCCAAAGGAGAGGAAATTATATTTCATCACCAGCGAGCCTCCGAACGCGGAGGCGCTGAAGGGTTGATAATAGTGTGCGGCCAAGGGTTCAATTAAGATTTCGACATTACCCGCTGTCCATCCGGAGCCGATTTCATCCGTCAACACCTTGCCCAATTGAGGTAGAAAATAGACGGCGCTGCGATTGGCCGACGGCTCGTTGCCAAAGACATTATTCCCTTGCCAATACCCCGTGAGGAATCCGAATTCGAGAGTGCCCTTGGTCACACGATTTCTAACCTCAAGATCCGCGCACCAAGCCGTTCCAACCATCATGAGAAACATTCACTGCAATGGTACCTATAAAACAGTGTTCTCTTTTCAATCCCTTGAACATCAATTTTCCTTTCGTCTCCACCAGATTTGATACGGAGGATAGATCTGTGTAAATTTGATCCTCACTCAACTCCAAGTTTCGCCAGCTCCCCTTGTGGTATTCATTAAATTCCAATAATGAGCAGGAATTTCTCATAATTGGAATCAACAATTCAATGAACTTTTTAGTCTAAAGGGTTACAATCCTTTAGACTATTGAGGTCATAAAGATGGAATCTTCCCCCATTACTCTACCAACGTCCTCCAAAAAAGTCGGGCAAGACCCTTTCCAACGACTGTCTTTGGCTGTCAGTGAATTAGATAAACTCATCAACCGCGCGAACCAACTGGCTCATTTATCAGAGCAACCCTTCCCCCTGGATCAACCCATCCAAATCGACCAGGTCACGCCGTCTCAAAAGTCATGATAGGACTGTAATCTTCAGCAGCAATTTTCGCTTCCCTCGCCCATTCCTGTTTGCCCGCCTTCGGGATGAATCCCCGGTTACCGAAACATGTTCAGTAGATGAATTACCCAAACAAAAAATTAACGGTATGATTGAAAATTCTTCCAGGATCTACTGAGTGATCTCTGCAAATGATTTACTCACAATAGAGGCCATCTATGACAAACAGACTGTGGAAGTTAATGGGTGTATGTATCCTCTTTATTCTCTTGTTTCCCGGCCACCCGACCTTTTCTCAGTCAAAAAAGGCGGAATCCTCACTCAAGGATTCATCAAAACAACATCAGGTTGATCTGAAAACCGACGATCTACCCGCATCTATCCCCAAAGTAATGGATACCCTCCAAGGAATAGGCCATTATGTTGGACAGGAAATTTCCAAGGCTGCCAGCAAAGCGTCCAGAGTGTCCGGCTCCCTGCGGCACGAGAACATCTGGTTACCTTAGGCAACTTCTTAGGGGGAATTATTCGTGGTGGGCGGGAAGCGCCTTCGCTTCGGAGGAAATCGACACCGTATCCTGGATGGAAGACGATGAAGAAGGATTCCCTTGGACTTGGGGAATGATTGCGGCGTGGATGAGCGGCAGTGCAGCTTGGGTGAGGAAGTTGGCTGCGGCCAATGCCGAAATTTCACTCATGATTCGTGCTCCTTTTCGTTTCCAATATTGTCGGTTTTGCATCGATGAATCTTGAAGGGCTTCCCTGATTCACATCAGCATAATGAGGAGCAATTCAAAGAGCCATTAAGAGGGAAAATCCCGCTTTGCAAAGGGGGAACGTGAGAGGAACTGCTCAACCTTTTGAAAAAGTTCCCGCCCGTATCTTATTATTCATTTTCTTCATGCCAGGAGGTGATTGGCCGGCAACCCTCTGAATGGGTTTAAAAAAAATCCCACCACATACCTGGCTGAGTGATAGCGGAGAGAATTTTTCTCTGTTTGCTAAAGAACGCCGATGGCATTGAGGAGAACAATGAACACGGCCACAGGCGCGATGTAGCGCACGAGGGCCTGCCAAACCAGGTAGAGGGTGGGATTGTGAATCTTCAGTTCGGATTTGGTGCTTTCGGCTTTCATGAGCCATCCGGCGAAGAGGGCAATGAGAATTCCGCCAAAAGGAAGCATAAGATTAGATGTCACGAAATCCAATAGATCAAAGAAGGTTAGCCCGAA
Source organism: uncultured Nitrospirales bacterium (assembly GCA_963785905.1). Taxonomy (GTDB): domain Bacteria; phylum Nitrospirota; class Nitrospiria; order Nitrospirales; family UBA8639; genus Nitrospira_E. The sequence continues at coordinate 48,840 of CAWAXJ010000056.1, read as the reverse complement.
GAATGTGAGTTCTGCCCACCAGTTAAATGACCAGACGGTTCCGAGCCCTAGTAGCCAGGTTGCCACCCCGGAATACACAGCGGCCTTGATCCGAGAGAAGCCAAAAGTTCAATAAGCCAGGTGACTAAGGGTTCGATCAGAGATATCGATGAAGTCCATGCGGCCACAAGCAGGAGAATGAAAAAGAGCGACCCGAACGCGAGGCCTCCGGTCATGTTGCCAAACGCGACGGGAAGTGTTTGGAAAATGAGCCCGGGACCCGAGCCTGGTTCCAAATTATTGGCAAACACGATGGGAAAGATGGCCATGCCAGCCAATAGGGCCACGCCGGTATCGGCCAAGCCAATGATAATTGTAGTGCTGGCAATGGAATGTCCTTCGGAACATAGGAGCCATAGATCATCATGGTGCCCATCCCAAGACTAAGGCTGAAGAAGGCTTGTCCCATCGCGGAGAGCATGCTGGCGCCGGTCAATTTGCTGAAGTCCGGTGTGAAAAGAAATGCCAATCCTCTGCCGAAAAAACCCGGTGGTCATGCTGTAAACCACCATCAAGATCAGAAGGAAAAATAGAGTTGGCATGAGGAATTGGACGGCTTTTTCCAAGCCGCCCTGGACCCCGCCCGCCACGACTCCCATGGTCAATACCATAAAAACCGTATGCCAGATGAAGAGCGTGCTCCCGCTCCCCACAAAATTGGTAAAGGTCTCCGCCGCAAATTGACCGCTTGCGCCACTAAACGTGCCCCCTGCGGATTTGAAGATGTATGCTAGGTCCATCCGCCGATGACACTGTAATAGGAAAGTATCAGCATGCCTGCCAGAGTGCCGGACCATCCAACAATCTGCCACCATTGAGTCGTGTTGGTTTCTTCAGCCAACATTTGCATGGAACGAATTGGGGTGGAGCGTCCCCGTCGTCCTAAGAAAATTTCGGCCATCATCAATGGAATCCCCAGGGCTGCCACGCAGACGACATAGACCAGAACAAAAGCACTGCCTCCGTTTTGTCCCGGTGAGGTAGGGGAATTTCCAAATATTACCCAAGCCCACGGCCGCGCCGGTGGCGGCCAGGATAAAGGTCCATTGTGAGGACCACTGCCCGTGCATGGATTGTCGATCGGCGATATTCATGAAGTATTGGATTATTCCCTGGAAGTTCGGGGGAGTGTAGTGAAGGTGTCAGGCACTTTCAAGGTCCTGTGAGTGTGCCATACGTGTAGGATATTGCATGACTTGAGATGTGCCTGCTGTCTGACTATAGTGTCGACTTCGTGAATGTAGAGTTCTTTTTAGGGACGATTCGAAAGTTACGTGGATGAGTGACGAACGACGAGACCGTAAAGTGATTGCTCTGGCGCCGATGCCGCCGGAAAAATCCGCATATGCCCTGGCCCGGTACAGTCGCTCGCCTGATTCTATTGAGGAAAGTCTGCGGTGGGTCCATTCACATTCCTCCGAGAAGTTTTGGGAACAGTTTTATTTTGCCTATGGGCATGGCTCAATTGCCGATTTAGGCCACGCGACGGTGTGCTTTGAAAATATCTCGGAATTAGCAGCCATTCGTCTTGAGGATGAACCACTGTGGGATGGGCAAGCCAAATCCAGCCGGTATCAAAACTTTGCGGCAGCGGGGTGTTACGTGCCAAGCGAAATTTCGAATACTGAAACAGAGGGTGAATACCGAGGCATTCTTGGTAGTCTTTATAATATCTATCGGTTATTGAAAGATCCGGTCCAAGCCCACCTGGCTAGAGGTACCCCCGGCCTGAGAGCTATGAAGCCGGCGGATTATGATCGGACAATCGGAGCTCGAACCTATGATGTGATTCGCTACCTGCTTCCGCTTGCGGCAAAGACCAATGTCGGGCAGGTTGTGAGTATTCGCACATTGGAAAAGCAAATGACTCGTTTGTTGTCTGCTCAATTGCCGGAATTGCAGGGCATTGGGGAAGATCTGAAGGATGCCTGCGCCAAATCGCCGTCGACGGTGTGGGCTGATCTCCAGCAGGAGGAGACAAAAGGGTTGGAGCCTTTGGCGCCCACATTGGCCCGGTATGCGGAGCCCAACGACTATCAAAGCTCGATGTATCGGGATGTGTTGCGTCACGTGAAAGGGTTACTCAAAAAGGCAGGCTATGATGATCCGCAATCGTGGAAAGGCAAAGATCAACCGGTTGATTTGCTGGAGCCGCATGCTCCGTTGGATGAGTTAGTGACGACGCTGGTATACCGGGTGAGCCATGCCCCCTATCGGGTCCTCCTGGAATGGGTGCAACAATGGTCAGAGAAAGAGAAGCATGAAGTGGTGGATGCCTCGCTGCGGGGTCGTGGTCCTCATGACGACTTGATGAAGGAATTTCGATCCGGGTATGCCTTTGTCTTTGATATTTTGATGGATATCGGTGGATGGCGGGATATGCACCGGCACCGGCGTTGCCAACAGATCCAACAAAACTTTACGACAATTCATGGATATGAGGTGCCGCCGGTATTGGCGGACGCTGGAGTGGATAAAGAGTATCGGCAGGCTATGGATGCGGTGCAACAGGATATTGAGCGGTTGCGCGGCAGCAATCAGGAAGCGGCCCTCTATGCCATTCCGTTTGGCTTCCGGGTTCGGTGCTTGTTTAAAATGGATTTTGCCGAAGTCGAGTATATTGCAAATTACGGTCCGGCGTAAAAGGCCATTGGTCGTATCGAACCGTCGCCTGGCTGATGAAACAGAAGATGCTTGAGCGCCATCCATATCTGGGAAGCCTTATTCAAGCTACGTCGCCGGATATTGAAGATTCTCTGACGCGGTAATGCCTGTGTTGCAAGGATACAATGAATAGGGTTTGGTCATGAGTTGTGATTACGAAATTGCCATCAATGCCGCCATGCGCCAAGGTCAGTGGGAAGTTGTCTATGATGAGGCACATCGTTGGTCGGAGCAACCAGCATGCGGGCCCTTGCCGTTTTTTGCATTGAATGTGGTGTGCATGTTGCGGGGTGATTTTGCGGAAGCGTGGCAGGTCTATCCTCGGGCTCTTGGAGAAGAAGCTGACGTACAATTGGTTCGGGAGTGGATGGAACGGCTGCGGAACCAGTTTTCTGACGAGCCTCAATTCTTGTTATTCGAGGGACTCTTTTATACCCAATCCGGCCAACTGGAGGAGGCCGTGGCCAATTATGAGCGGGTGGTGAACTTGGCTCCGACCTCTCCCTATCCCCACTTTTTTTTAGCGCAGATTTATCAGGTCAAAAATCGCATCGATCAGGCTATCAAAGCCTATCGTGAAGCAATCAAGCGGGATCCTACCTATGTGGCGGCTCGCTTAAAACTCGGTGTGGCCTATCAGGACCAGGGGCAGTTGGAAATGGCCATTCCTCAATATCGTGAAGTCTTAAAGCTCCGTCCCGATGATTCTTTCGGGCATACCAATCTGGCCTGTGCATTAGCTGAACAAGGTAAGGTGGAGCCGGCTATTGAAGAATATAAAAAGGCGTTGCAGCTTGATCCCGATGATGCGGAGGTACATTTTGCTCTTGGTGGTCTCTACGAGAATAAGGGGCGCCTGGATTTAGCGAAACGACAGTATGAAGAATCACTGAAGCTAGAGCCGAATTTTGCTCCGGCTGCGACCGCGATCGGCTGGTTTTTGTATGACAAAGGGCAGGATGATTTTGCGATGGATTATTTCAGCCGAGCACTCAAGGCGAACCCCAATGATGCGCAAGCGACTTTTGGGGTCGGTCGGATTTATGAAGAAAAACGCAAACCGGAGCTGGCCGTCCAGCATTATCAACGGGCATTGTCTTTAGAGAAAGATCCAGACCGCAAAATGCGAATTATCAATTTTATAGATAAACTGCTCGGATAAGAAGGATTCTGAAGATAGGGCCAGCCTGGACAAGGTTGCCTAAGACTGGGTTGGAGAAATCATTCCTGACGAAAGAATTGTTGAATGGCGGACATTTGGGCATTGAGATCACCACCCTCCCGGACTTCCTGGCGTATCTGCTCCTGTAAAAACGACGAATAGCCTACCTTATTCACGAAGATCGGAAAAAATTGATCGGGGGTTAGTACGGTTTGAGTTCGTAATTCCTCGATGATGTCATCGCTGATCGGGATTAAAGTACTCCCGATATGAAGGATCACTTTATAGTAATTCCCATCTCCCCGTTGTTCCAGCCTCAGGCCTTTTTGCGTCATCTAAGTTGTTCTTCAACCTCGAAAACATCAACGCGATTTTTTGTAAAGCGGGGTCATTGTAGGTCATACAAAATCGGGATTACAAGGTCCGCACTCTTCTTGACTGGTTTAAGACCCTGTGCTAGCGTACCCTCCTTTTCACGGTCGTGAAATAGGGTGATTTCACAGGTGCGTCGTTATCTTGTAATGGAGGATAAGTCTTGTAATGTCGCGGTTATATAACTTCAGTGCTGGTCCGGCGATGTTGCCGGAAGCCGTATTAAAGCAAGCTCAGTCCGAATTGCCGGATTGGCATGGTTGTGGTGCATCGATCATGGAGATGAGCCATCGCGGGAAAGAGTTTGTCTCGGTCGCTGCAGAAGCAGAGCAAGATGTCCGCGATTTATTAGGCGTGCCTTCTAATTATAAAGTGCTCTTTTTGCAAGGGGGGGCATCAACCCAATTTGCCACCATTCCTATGAATATCTTGCGAGGGAAAAGCAAAGCCGATTACATTTTGACAGGTGCTTGGGGCAATAAAGCTAAAAGCGATGCAAAAAAATATTGTGCGGTAAATGTTGCGGCTTCTTCCGAAAGCGATAACTTTACCAGTATCCCGGCGTTTGAGGGTTGGGCACTCAGTCCGGATGCGGCCTATGTGCATTACACGCCAAATGAAACGATCGGTGGCGTGGAATTCCACTGGGTGCCAGATACCGGTGCGGTGCCGTTAGTTGCTGATTTTTCATCCACGATTCTCTCGCGTCCAATTGACGTCAGTCGTTTTGGAATTATTTATGCGGGCGCCCAAAAAAATATTGGCCCAGCTGGCTTGACATTGGTGATCGTGCGTGACGATCTCATTGGGAATGTAATGCCGATTACCCCAAGCGTGTATGATTACGCCAAACAAGCCGAAGCGGACTCTATGTTGAACACACCGCCAACCTATGCCGTGTATATTGCCGGTTTAGTCTTTAAATGGTTAAAAAAGCAAGGCGGCCTTTCGGCAATGGGTGAAATGAATCAACGAAAAGCCGGTAAACTGTATGCGGCCATTGATAGGTCTAGCTTTTACCGTAATCCGGTTGAAAAATCCTCTCGATCTTGGATGAATGTTCCCTTCGTTTTGGCCAACTCAGATTTGGATAAAGATTTTTTGGCAGGGGCGACCAATGCAGGATTAACAACCCTAGAAGGTCATCGTTCGGTAGGTGGAATGCGCGCCAGTATTTATAACGCGATGCCTGAAGCTGGTGTAGATGCGTTAATTGACTTTATGGCCGATTTTGAAAAGCGCAAAGCCTAATGGTTTTTCTAGAAGCGATATTTATTGCATTTCTCAGGTCGGTCCAATCTGAATTTATAAAATAAAGACAATGAGTTATGGTGATGGAATGAAAGAAGTGTGAGCACACTTCTACAACTGATGAAGCTGAGTCTCTTAGGAATCAGACGTACTCAAGACCGTTTTGTCTGGCATTCAACAGGGCCTCCGCCATTGGAGATACAATGAATATTTTAGTCAGTGACAGCCTTTCCCCTAAAGGGGTTGAAGTCTTAGAGCGGGCGGGGTTTTCCGTTACCGTTAAAACCAAGCTCACGAAAGAAGAACTGCTTCAAGAAATACCACAATATGAGGGTTTAGTGGTTCGGTCGGCGACGAAAGTCACCAAAGACGTGATTGAAGCAGGAACTCGTCTTCGCATCGTGGGTCGGGCAGGAACCGGTCTGGATAATGTAGACAGTGAGGCCGCGACCCGTCGTGGCATCGTGGTCATGAATACCCCCGGCGGGAATACGATCACGACCGCTGAGCATACCATGTCGATGATCGCATCGATGAGTCGGAAGATTCCTCAGGCTACCAAGTCCATGAAGGAAGGCAAGTGGGAAAAAACCCGATTCATGGGCACTGAACTGTATAACAAAACTCTGGGGTTAGTGGGATTAGGTCAGATTGGATCGTATGTCGCGAAATTGGCGCAAGGATGGTCCATGAATGTGATCGGGTATGATCCCTACCTGGCCGTTGAACGCGCCAAGCAGATGGGCATAGAAGTGGTTGAGCTTGAAGAACTGTTTCATCGTTCTGACATTATATCGGTTCATACACCCTTGACCAATGAAACGAGAGGAATCATTAACGCCGGACGATGGCGAAGATGAAAGATGGCGTCATGATCGTGAATTGTGCCAGAGGGGGCATCATTAATGAGCAAGATTTATGTGAGGCGCTGAAATCTCAAAAAGTCGCCGCGGCAGCCTTCGATGTGTTTGAAACCGAGCCAGTAGATCCCAAGCATCCTCTCATGGCTCTTGATAACTTTACCTGCACCCCTCATATCGGTGCTTCTACGGAAGAAGCTCAAGAGAATGTGGCGATTGGTATTGCTGAACAATTCGTTGATTATTTTAAACGAGGCATTGCCCGTGGGGCGGTGAACGTTCCATCAGTGGCGCCTGAGGTGCTTCCTCAACTTCAACCGTATTTGCTCCTGGCCGAGCGCATGGGACGATTTCAAGCGCAACTGTTAGATTTTGGTATCAAATGCGTCACGGTAGAATATTTCGGAGAAGTGGCTCAACTCGCCATGGCACCCGTAACCGTGGCCGTGTTAAAGGGGCTTCTCTCTCCTATTCTGGAAGATGGCATCAATTACGTGAATGCCCCTGTAGTGGCAAAAGAACGTGGGATTGAAGTAAAGGAAGTGAAAAGTAGTGATGCTGGTGATTTTACAAGTTTAATCCGAATCAAAGTCGAAGCGGGTTCGCACACGTTTTCCCTTGCCGGGACCCTTTTCCATCGTCAGGAGCCACGCATTGTCGAAATTAATCAGTTCCAGGTCGAGGTGGTATTGGAAGGCCAAATGATTCTGATTGATAATGTGGATCGACCTGGGGTGATTGGGATTGTTGGACAGGTCTTAGGTCAGCATGATGTGAATATTGCCAGAATGCAATGCTCCAGGGGCGAGCGCGGTGGGTCGGCCCTTCTGATTATTGGCCTGGATGCTCCACTTGCACCAAAAGTTTTGGATCTTCTGAAGAAAGGGGAAGATATTCTGTCAGTTCGCACGGTTGATCTCAGCTAGCTTGACGGTTCTTGTCTGCTCACTACCTCGGCCAGATGGCTGTAGTTGGTAGGTTTCCTTTCATTCGACCCATGAAACCGCCCCGTTCTCTTATCCCAATTGGCACAGCTACATTACTTCCCCACGCGGCGCAAAGCGTTCGGAGGTTGGAAGATCAATTGTTGGCGCATTTATCGACCTGGGGTTACCAGGAAATTATTCTTCCTACCTTTGAGTACTTCGATATTCTGGCGGTGGGTTTGGCTCCCGAGATATTAGAAAAATGCTATAAATTTGCGGATTGGGCCTCAGGCCGTATTCTGGTCTTACGACCAGACGCCACAGCTCAGATTGCCAGGATGGTGGCAATGGGGCTTGGGGGAGAGGCTCTACCTTTGCGATTTTCCTATCGCACAACGGTTTTTCGATATGAACCGGAACATCGAGGTCGTGACCGGGAGGTGTTTCAGGTTGGGCTGGAACTGATGGGAAATGATTCTCCTCAAAGTGATGCGGAGGTCGTGACGTTGCTGGCCGGGCTCCTGGAACGAATTGGGTTGCCTGCATGGAAGATTTCTCTCGGTCATGTCGGGTTTTTTAAAGCGTTGTTGTCCCAGTCAGGCTTATCTTCTAGTGGGCGTAAACAGGCAGAAGTCGCGGTTGCTCACAAAGATCTTCCCCGATTAGAGCAGATTTTGGAAACTGAGCGGTTACCTCGGTCTAGGATCAAAGCTATTTTGCAAGTGCCCCAGCGGTGTGGCGGTGACGAGGTACTGGAATGGGGGAAACGAATCGCTGGAAAGGATTCGCAGTTGCTCAAGCCTTTAAAACGTCTTGCGGAAGTGTATCAGCAATTAGAAATTACCGGTGTCCAAGATCACATCCTTCTGGATCTTGGAGAATTTCGTGGTTTTAATTATTATGATGGCGTGGTCTTTGATGTGTTTACCTCGGGGTTCGGTTGTGAAATCGGTGGAGGCGGGCGTTACAATCATTTGGTCGGTCGGTTTGGGCGAGATCTTCCGGCTATCGGGTTAGGATTGGATTTGGATCGTGTATTTTCCGCTTTGGAACGTGGAGGGCAGGTGGGCAGCAATGGGTTTACCCCTGTGTTACTCTTCAGCGCTCCCCATCAAACTGAAGACTCATTTGCGCTGGCTCAACTGTTACGCGGGACCGGAGTGTGTGTGATTGAGGAAACCTTAAAGGGATCCCAAAAATCTGCTCTTGCCTGGGTGACCACTGTCGCTCGGCTTCGAGAACTGTCGTGTGTGATCATTTTTGAAGAACAGAACATCTCTCCGCAATCGGTACTCTTGTTAGAATTTACTTCTCCTTCTCGTAAAATTCGGCAAACTCGGTTGTCAATTCAAGAACTTCCCCAACGGTTACGAGCAACCAGGCATGGCAATTTCTGAAAGTACAGGCGTCAGGGTTCCGCCACAAAATTTAGAGGCGGAGCAGTCTGTGTTGGGAGCCATTCTCCTTGATAACGCGGCGCTCAATCGGGCGATGGAGATCTTGTCAGAGGAGGATTTTTATCGTACAGGAAACCGAATAGTGTATCGAGGAATGATGGGACTGTCGGAACGAAACCAGCCAGTCGATCAAATTACCCTGACAGACTATTTGCGGGGGACGGGCGAACTCGACCAAATAGGAGGAGCATCGTATATTGCAGAATTAGTGCAGGTGGTTCCCAGCGCAGCCAATATTCGATATCACAGTAATATTGTCCGGGATAAATCGTTGCTTCGTGGGCTCGTTCGGACTGCCACGGATGTGGTGATGCGGGGTTACGAGGGGACGACGGGGACGCAAGAACTCCTTGAATTCGCCGAACGAGAAATTTTTCGTTTAGCCCAAGGGCATTTAGGAGGAACGTTTGCTCCGGTCAGTAGTATCATTAAAGACAGCGTTGAGATTGTTGACCGGTTGTATAGCCGAAAAGAGCGAATCACCGGAGTACCGACCGGGTTTACGGATCTGGATAATATGCTGGCAGGTCTTCAGCCTTCCGATTTAATTATAGTGGCGGGAAGACCGAGTATGGGGAAAACCAGCTTGGCCCTAGGCATGGTCGAATATGCCTCACTTCGTTCCAATGCTGTGGTCGGCATTTTCAGTTTAGAAATGTCTCGGGCGCAACTTGTTTTGCGCATGCTGAGTTCTCAGGCTTTGTTAGATTCTCATGCCCTCCGGACCGGACAGTTGACCAAACATGATTGGGTAGCCCTTACCGAGGCGGCCAGTCGGTTGGAGCAGGCCAGTGTTTTCATCGATGATTCGGGGAATTTGACGCTTCAGCAAATGCGAGGAAAGGCTCGACGTTTAAAAGCTGAACATGGTTTGGATCTCCTCGTGGTCGATTATTTGCAGTTAATGGAAGGGCGGGGGGATTCCGAATCCCGCCAGCAGGAAATTTCCGATATATCTCGGGCTTTAAAAGGATTGGCGAAAGAATTAAATATTCCAGTAATTGCCCTTTCTCAGTTGAGCCGGGCGGTGGAAAATCGAAAGCCTCCCATACCCGTGTTGGCTGATTTGCGCGAGTCAGGTGCGATTGAGCAAGATGCGGATGTGGTAATGTTTATTTATCGTGAGGAGGTCTATGAGCCTGATACTGAAGAGAAAGGCATTGCAAAAATCCTGGTGAGAAAACACCGGAATGGGCCCATTGGAGAAGTGGATCTGCAATTTCATGACCGGTATGCCAAATTTAATAACTTAACGAGAGAAAGACCGGCTGGTATAGTATAATGATCTGCTGAAGGACGGTTTATGAACTCTACATGTATGCAAGTGATGAAGGTTCGGTCCGAACAGACATTTCCGATGTGGTTGGGGAAACTGAGAACTCTCCTGTGGGGAATTCCGCTGTTGGTGGTGTCGTGCGGGACCGCTCCTCAATCTACTCTGCAAGGGCAGGACGCGTTCATGGCCACGCGGGAAACGTCCCACCCGCAAGCCTATTATCACTTTCTTCGAGGTTCGCTAGCCGAGTTAAATAATGATGGGGCGAAAGCCTTAGAGGAATATCAGGCTGGACTGGCTTTTGATACGGATTCGATATTTTTAAAATTCCGCATCGCTAAATTGCATTTTTCTCTGGCCCACATGACCGAAGCCGTTGAATTAGCCCGTCAAATTCCTGTGGGAAAGATCTCTCCTGCTGCGATGTTTTTGGAGCTGGCTAAGATTTTTGCCGGTGCGGGGGACACCAGTCAGGCCGTACAGGTTTTAAGAGAAGGGGAACGACAATATCCTCAGGACGAGCGGATATATATCACTCATGGCACCCTTCTGATGAATATAAAAGAATTTCAAATGGCGGAAGCGGTGTTCCATGATTTATTAGTTTCTGTGCCTGGTTCAGCCGAAGCGCATTACTATTTGGGAATAATCGCCCTGGAAGCCAAAACGAAATTGGAAGCCAAAGAACATTTTCAGGAGGCCATCGCCCTTAATACATCCTTTGAAAGGGCATACCTGAAGTTAGTGTCCGTTTTAGAAGAGGAAGGTGATCCTCAACAAGCCATTAATATATTGGAAAAATATTTGATCGAGATGAATCCTCATCATAGGGAATTCCGGTTGCGTTTGATCCGATTGTATATCTCTCAACATAACACGGAGAAGGCCCTGGGCCATTTGGATCACTTGCTTCAGGAAAACCCCGATGATTTACATGCGCAGGTACGAAAAGCTCAAATTTATGGTGAAATGGGAAATTTTCCTGCTGCCATCGAGGAATTAAAGGCAATCTTACGGATTCGCCCCAATGAATTACGGGTTCGGGATTTTTTGGGATTGTTGTATGAGGAAATGAAAGATTATGACCGCGCAATTCAAATGTATCAAGCGAATGTGCAAATAGATCACACGTTTTTTGATAGCATCCTTCATTTGGGGTTTGTATCCTATCGCTTGAAGCGAAACCAGGAAGCGCTTTCCTATTTGGAACAGGCCGTCAAACTCAATCCCAAACGGCCAGAGCCCTATTTATTATTGGGACTGACCTATTTTCAAATGGAAGAGTATCAGGAGGCAAAGGCCAGGTTAGAAGAAGGTATCCACCAGGATCCTTCAAATGCCGAACTCCATTTTAATTTAGGCACGACTTATGACAAATTGGATCTTTTTGACGCCGTGGTGCGTGAGATGGAGCAAACTTTGGAATTAGATCCCGAACATGCAGACGCACTCAACTATTTGGGATATAGCTATGCCGATCGGGGCATCAATGGAGAACAAGCTTTATCTCTCACTCAACGTGCGGTGGCATTAAAACCGCATAACGGTTACTACGTCGATAGTTTAGCCTGGGCTCTCTATAAAATGGGGCGTATTGAAGAGGCTCTGAAAACGATCCAACGAGCGGTCTCTCTGGTTTCGGATGATCCGGTAATTTATGAGCATTTGGGGGAAATTTTTTTAATGCGAGAGGAGCGAGAGAAGGCACGAGAAGCCTGGCTTCATTCACTTCAACTCGATTCAACAAACGAGGCCTTGAAAAAGCAATTTCGAGACGCAGGTTTTGGTGAACCCATTCCCACCCTTTCCCACCAGTCTATCCTGACTCGCTAATTCTCTTCTTCCTGACATTTTAGTTCCTTGGCGGAAGCAGTGATGATGCACAAGGACATCCGGAGTCTTGTAGAGGTGGAGACAGTATTCATATTCCGATAGGCGTAGGCCTCAAAAGTTTATTGCTTCTGTTCCTTAAGTTTTGCCTTTTTTCTGACGATCAAATCGGTCACGCAACTCTCAAGCGATTTGGAGGAAGATAAGGCCTTGTCATGTTGAATTGGACCGGTAAGACCGTTTGGGAGATTGGTACACCTTGTTACAGGTTCATTGACGTTATTGAGAGCGTATTCATGATAACTGGACCCTGGCCACTTGAAGATGACCATGTGTATGATTGTCGAAAGGTGAAAAGTTCCCAACAATTTTCTGGAGGGATGGTCCTCCGGGGAGGTTTGTCGAATGCACAGTCAACTCAATAATCAAAAAGCGTTTAGTTTAACAGAACTGATGATTGTGGTAGCCATTATTGGAATTTTGGCGACAATCGCCATTCCCAATTTTTTGCGTTATCAAGCCAAAGCCAAGCAAACCGAGGCAAAAAGTAATTTGGTGGCGATCCATACCGCACAAATCGCCTATTTTGCTGAAAATAATGGGTATGTCGATGATTTCAACGCGATTGGGTTTGCCATGAGTGGATCTTCGCAGCGATATTTTTATAAATTAGGTAATGCCAATCTTGGAGCATTACCACCTGGCTGTACGGATCCCAATTTAGATAGTGTGAGTGCGTTAGGATTTACGGCGGTAGCAATTGGGAATATTGATGGAGATGCAACCTGCGATGTGTGGACGATTAATGATCAAAAGGTGCTTACGAACGTGACGAATGATGTGTCAACCTAACTGTTCTGTAACAGACGAGATGTCTCGTCAACACAAATCCACTCAAGAAGAATCAGAGTTTCCCCGAAAATTAACTGGAATAGGTTTGAAAACGACATCTTAAGAGGAGTGTACAATTGGAAATACTCGAAAAAATTAAAAATCGATCGGCCAAAATTGGAGTGATTGGGTTAGGCTATGTGGGACTTCCTTTAGCGGTTCTTCAGGCCAAAACAGGGTATCATGTTTTTGGGGTAGACGAGGTGGCCGGTAAGGTTGACATGGTTAATCAAGGGAAAAATTACATTTTAGATGTGGAGGACTCTGAACTGCGAGAGGTCGTGGAACAAAAAAGGCTGGAAGCTACCACTGATTTCTCTGTGTTACGGCAGTGTGACATCATTCTTATCTGTGTGCCAACCCCCCTAACACGGAACAAAGAGCCTGATATTTCGGCCATTGTCAATGTTCTGGGGCATCTTGCGGATCATTCCCATCCCAACATGCTGGTTGTATTGGAAAGTACGACATATCCTGGGACAACCGAGGAAGTCATTTTGCCCGCCTTAACCGCAAAGGGCTTAACCGTTGGAAAGGACTTGTTTGTGGCATTTTCCCCGGAACGGGTTGATCCCGGAAATGCCAACTTTAAGACCCATAACACATTCAAATTGGTTGGAGGGGTCACTCAAGCTTGCGGGGAAGTCGCGAAAACATTTTATGAACAATCTATTGTGAAAATTTTTCCCCTCAGCTCGCCACGAGTCGCGGAAATGGCCAAGGTATTTGAAAATGTATTTCGTTCGGTAAATATTGCCTTAGTGAATGAACTGACCTTGTTGTGTGACCGCATGAACATTAATGTATATGAAGTGATTGATGCGGCAGCGACAAAAAACTTTGGTTTTATGGCATTTTATCCCGGGCCTGGCGTCGGCGGGCATTGTATTCCCCTTGATCCATACTATTTGGCATGGAAGTCGAAGGAATATGATATGCACACAAGGTTTATTGAACTGGCGGGAGAAATTAATGAAAATATGCCATATTTTGTGATGAGTAAACTTCAACGCGTTTTAAACCAACGAGGTAGGTGCTTAAAAGGATCATCCATTTTGGTGTTGGGAGTGACTTATAAGGCCGACATTGCAGATCCTCGCGAATCCCCCGCCACGAAAGTGATGGAACTGCTACAAAACGAAGGTGCCAATTTGCAATATTCTGACCCGTATGCCCCGTCTCTGGTGGTGAAGGGGCGGGAGTATAAATCACAAGAGGTGAATGCCGAATTGTTGCAACGTAGTGCCTGTGCGTTGATTTTGACCGCACATTCTGTGTTTGATTACCAGCTGGTTGTTGACCATGCTCCTGTGGTGTTTGATACTCGGAATGGAACTCGTCAGGTCAAACAACACCGGGATCGTATTGTGTTACTTTCCACTTAATGATAGGTTGAACCCAGAATGGTTTAACTGGGAAGTGGCATTGTATTGGGCTTGACAGTCTCATGTCCCGTTTCGTTATAAACCCCTGTTTAAGCTGGGGCTTTTTTGTTCATTGTGAGTCATCTCTGTTAGTTGTTAGTATTTCCCCGAAATCGAATTCTTAAAAGTTGAATCTTTGAAAGAACGGCTGCATGAAGTTGCTCAAGAAAATCTTGGTTCGGTTGTCAGGGAATTTTTTTGAGACCCTGGCCCCAAAGTTCAAACCGCATCGAGCTAAGCAAAAACCACCGTCACTGAAGCTGGTTTCCCACAACCTTCATCCGGTGGTGTCTCCTGATCTGGCTTCCCAACGAACCGCCAATCTTGGGCATATGAGTGCCCTGGATTCGGCTCTTCAAAAAGGGGAAGACTATTTATTAGGCCGGCAGGATCCTGAACGGGGATTTTGGGTTGAAGAGTTGGAAGCCAATACGACTCTGACGTCTGAAGATGTGATGCTTCGGCGGTTTCTGGACTTGGTTGATCCGGAAAGGGAGCGAAAAGCTGTCCGGTATTTACTGCATACTCAGCTTGAGGATGGAGGGTGGCCGATTTTTTCCGGAGGGTCCTCAGAAATCAGTGAATCGGTGAAGGCGTATTTCGCGCTCAAACTGGCTGGGATATCACCCGATGAACCCGTGATGCAGCGTGCGAAGGATTTAATCCTCCGGAAAGGCGGTGTCGTTCAGGCCCATGTCTTCACCAAAATTACCCTCGCGTTATTCGGGCAATATGATTGGCGGGGGATTCCGTGTATGCCTCCGGAAATATTCTTAGCCCCCCGATGGTTTTATTTTAATTTGTATGCGGTGTCGTATTGGTCTCGTACGTGCATTATCCCGCTTTTAATCATTTTCGCTCATCGCCCCGTTTGTGCGATCTCCAAGGAACAAGGCATTGACGAACTGTTTCTCCAGCCTCGGAAGGAGGTGGACTATGCTCAGGAGCCACCGTTGCACCGGGATTCCACTCTCTTCAGTTGGCGGAATTTTTTTGTGTGGGTCGATAGGCTTCTTCGTTTATATGAGGCGTATCCCATAAAGGCTCTCAGAGAAAAGGCTTTGAAAAGCGCACAGACCTGGATGATTGAACATATGGATGGAGAAGGCGGCTTAGGAGCCATTTATCCAGCTATGGCCTATTCGATTGTTGCGCTTCGAGCCCTGGGGTATTCTACGGATCATCCGTTGGTTCAAAAAGCGTTGAGGGAAACTGAAGCCCTCGAAATTTACTCCAATCCAGCTAACATGCCAAGCCCCACCATGCTGCATTTACAGCCGTGTCATTCTCCTGTGTGGGATACGGCGTTAACGATGAATACGCTGATCGAGCGAGGAGTCGCGTTGGATCATCCGTCATTGCGACGGGCGGATGCCTGGTTGCGGTCTCGTCAATGTCAAAAAGTGGGAGATTGGGCCGTGTCTGCTCCAGAAGCACGGTCAGGTGGGTGGGCGTTCCAATTTGAAAATGAATGGTATCCCGATATTGATGATACTGCGGCTGTCGTGACGGCGTTGGCCAAGATCCACCCTCCTGAGTTGTCCGATTCCGATGAGGCTATTCAACGGGGATTTCGTTGGGCTCTGGCTTTGCAGGGGTCTGATGGCGGGTGGGGGGCGTATGACAAGGATAACAATAAATTAATTTTTAATAAAATTCCGTTTGCGGATCATCAGGCTCTCTTGGACCCCAGTACCGCCGATTTAACCGGTCGATGTTTGGAAATGTTAGGAACGTTAGGGTATGACCAGTCCCACCCTGCCGTGAGTCCGGCGATTGAGTTTTTACGCAAGGAACAGGAGCCAAACGGAAGTTGGTATGGCCGGTGGGGAGTCAATTATATTTACGGGACCTGGTGTGTCCTTGTCAGGCCTTCGGGCGATAGGCATAGATATGACGGCGCCCTGGATCCAGCAGGCCGTGATTTGGCTAGAGTCCGTTCAGAATCCTGATGGGGGATGGGGGGAGTCCTGTGATTCCTATGCGGAAGTGGAGAAAGCAGGGAAAGGCGACAGTGCGGCATCTCAAACGGCCTGGGCCCTCATGGCCCTTCTCCAAGGCGGTGCATCTGATTCCATTAGTGTTGTTCGGGGAGTCAATTGGCTCATTCGCCATCAACGCGAAAATGGTGTCTGGGAGGAGCCGTTTCACACTGGTACCGGGTTCCCCAGAGTTTTTTATCTTCGCTATCATGGCTATTGCAAGTATTTCCCCATATGGGCCCTGAGTATGTACCGGAATGTGAAAATGACCGGGGAATCGAGGGCCGATCAATTACGAAAGGCCGCACAGGTGGCCAGACACCAGCGTAAAATTGTGTAATTTTGGTCTTGACCGATTGCCCTTCGTGTCTCTCCCCCCTCGCCGATGATGGGAGGAGCCCCTTCTGACCAGAATCGCTATATTGACAGCAACCCGTGTAGAGTTTAGCGCAGTGAGCCGCGTTCTTCCACGTCCATGTTCAGTGACCTTCACGAGCCCTCCCCAAATAGAAAGTCGGGCCATTTCGAGACATATATTATTAATTCAGACGGGAATCGGCCCCGACAAGGCCCGTTTGATTGCCCGGAAAATTTTTGAGAACGAATCATGGGACGTCGTCATTTCCACGGGTTTTGCTGGAGCACTCAATTTTTTCCCCGTCGGATCGCTGGTAATTGGTAACGAGGTGCTGTTGGAACCGTCTGTACACTCGTTGTCGGATTCCTATGAGCAACGAATCATGTGCCACCCTGATTGGGTCAATACGTCATTCAATATCCCATTGCAGATGAGTCCTCCTCTTCAAAATGGCCGGTTTGTAACGATAGATTACGTGCTCACCCATGCCTCACAAAAAAAAAATCTGGGAAATCAGACAGGAGCGGTCGCTGTCGACATGGAGAGTGGAGCCATTGGGCTAGTGGCGCAACAGCATGGTATTCCTTTCCTGATTGTCCGTGCTATTTCTGATAGTGTTAACGAGGATTTACCGGTAGACTTTAATCTGTTTCTCAAGCCATCCGGATGGGTTGGAGGAATGAGGCAAGTACTGTCCACTCCTCGATGTTGGAAGGGATTTTTTGCGGCTGTACCGGAATTCACAACACGCGGGGTTGCAACTTTCCCGCTTTTTTAAAACATTTTTTGAGACAGTTCCTATGAATGTCCCCACATCTACTACCACGAAGACCGGGGTGCTCCATCCATGAAATTCATACAACACATTGGGAAACAGGCTCTTTCTCTCATTGAGGAAATGGGAGCCATGTTTGTATTCCTGATACGGACGTTTGGATGGCTGTTCAGACCGCCGTTAAGAATTTATCAAATTACTAAGCAAATGCATTTTGTGGGATTCAAGTCCACCTTTGTGGTGATTTTAACTGCGCTATTTACCGGGATGGTCCTGGCTCTTCAGGGATACTATTCATTGAGAAAGTTTGGCTCTGAAGGACTCTTGGGATCTGCTGTAGCGTTAAGCATGATCCGTGAATTGGGTCCGGTCTTAGCCGCATTGATGGTGACGGCACGGGCGGGATCAGCCATGACTGCCGAAATTGGCATTATGCGTATTACCGAACAAATCGACGCCTTGGAAACCATGGCAATCAATTCTTTGCAATATTTGATTACTCCAAAGGTTGTCGCTTCTCTTCTTTCGGTGCCCTTGTTGGTTGCCCTGTTTGATGTTGTGGGAATTTGGGGAGGGTATCTGGTTGGGGTGAAACTGCTCGGTGTGAGCGGGGGAGCGTATTGGAGCTCAATCGAATCTGCCGTGGAATGGAAAGACGTCTACGGGGGAATATTGAAATCCATTTGTTTCGGTCTGATAATCAGTTGGGTCTGCTGTTATAAGGGGTATTTCACCAGAATGAGTGCGGAAGGACTTGGAAAGGCCACGACCGAATCGGTAGTGTTAGCCTCAGTCCTGATTTTAGTGTGGGATTACTTTTTAACGTCGGTGTTGTTGTAACGCTGCGCATGTCTGCAAGTCTACCGATTATCATCAAACTGGAGGGTGTAGAAAAAACCCTGGGGGGACAGCCTGTTCTCAAAGGAGTCAATCTCGATATACCCAAAGGCCAACTCACGACAATCATTGGCCCGAGCGGCGAGGGAAAAAGTGTGATGTTGAAACACATCATCGGGTTGATTCGCCCTGATTGTGGCAAGGTGATCGTTGATGGAACGGATCTCGCGCGAATCAATGATCGGGAATTAAATGACATACGCAAAAAATTTGCTATGTTATTTCAATCGGCAGCCTTGTTCGATTCGATGAATGTGTTTGATAACGTGGCCTTTCCGTTGCGAGAAAAACGCATGATTGCTGAACAGGAAATTGGCCGGTGGGTGCCAGAGATGTTAGATCGGGTCGGTTTAGGGAATATGGGCCACAAATTTCCAGCTGAACTCAGCGGAGGGATGAAGAAACGCGCAGGGTTGGCAAGGGCTCTGGTTATGGGACCCGAGATTATTTTATTCGATGAACCGACGACGGGTCTGGATCCGTTGATGAGTCATGCCATCCATGACCTCATTTTGGCCATGCATAAAACCTTTAAGTTTACGGGAATCATGGTGAGTCACGAAATTCCGGAGATCTTTCTCATCTCCGACTGGGTTGCCATGTTAAAGAATGGTAAGATTATTGCCATGAATCCTTCAGCGGAGTTTCAACGGACATCAGATCCGGTTGTTCGTGAATTTATTTCGGTCAACAATGGGAATCATTTCACTCCTGTATAATCGTTTTTTCCCCAGGTGGCTTATACCGTGAAACAGAATCTGAGTCAGAGCCGGATTGTGAGAATTTGTCTTCCTAGTTCTCATTACTAATGAGGGATGCAATAACGGAATGAGTTTATGATGGAACGTGGAAAATTGGAGTTGGTCGTCGGCCTGTTTGTGGTGTTGGGGATTATTTGTCTGGGGTATTTGGCTATTAAACTGGGAAAATTAGAATTGGTCGGTGGTGATTATTACGAACTCCAGGCCGACTTCTCTTCCTCATCAGGGTTAAAGAACGGCGCGTCGGTCGAAATTGCCGGGGTGGAAGTGGGTCGAGTGAAGAACATCGGGCTCAAGGAAGATCGGGCCCGGGTAGTTCTTGCAATCCAGGATGGGATCACGATTTATAACGACGCGATTGCTTCAATCAAGACTCGCGGCATCATCGGAGAAAAATTTATGGAATTGTCTCCCGGGGGTGCCGGTGAACGTTTGAAGAATGGCGAGACCATTGTGGATACCGAATCTGGAATTGATTTAGAACAGGTTATCAGTCAATTTATCCATGGCAATGTGGAGTGATACGCATTGTTGAAGGTTGGGGTGGAGGGATTATGAACGGGGAATTGGCCAGGACTTTGGAAACGATGACGGAGATTCGATCAAAAGTGATTGAGAAATCCCATTTTCAAATACTTCCCAAAAATGCGATGGTGGTATTCCTTGGTTGGGTAGTGGTATCTCTGACCTTTTTTACGGCTGCATGGGGAGGCGGCACTCCAACTGGAGCGGTGAAGGAAACCGTCGATCAGGTGTTGGTGGTATTGGGGGATCAAACGTTAAAGGACCCTGCGAAAGTGACTGAGCGGCGAGCGAAGCTGGAGGAAATCATTGGTCGGCGATTTGATTATGCCGAAATGGCCAAGCGTACCTTAGCTTCTCAATGGAAGGAGTTAAGTGCGGAGAAACAACAAGAGTTTGTTGGCTTGTTTCAACAGTTTTTGGCCAATTCTTACGCCGGCAATGTCGATGGATATTCTGGTGAACAAGTGGAGTATCTGAAAGAGCGTGAAAAAGGAGAATTTGCCGAAGTACAGACCAAAGTGGTGTCTCCCAAAGTTCAAATTCCCTTGGATTATCGTCTCCTCAAAAAAGATGGGGAGTGGCGTGTTTATGATGTCGTGATTGATGGAGTGAGTTTGATGAAGAATTATCGTGGGCAATTTTCCCGTATCATTGGCTCCTCCTCCTTTGAAGGCCTCCTCGAGAAGCTCCGTTCAAAAGCTGACCTGGGGACTGTCGTCCTAAGGAGCCGGCTTTGTGATATCCGTTTCGTTTGGGGTGCCTGGCGGCCTGTTCTGCCTGGCCGTGGGCGGAGGTGTCGTTCCCTCTTCTGCCGTCCTTGCCGAAAATTCCTTTTTTGTGGTTCCTGCTTTTTCCACTTCAAAAAATGATGGCCAAGATTTTGGTCTCGATCGTTCCGGTATTGAATTCCGATGCCGAAGGCAATCTTCGCTCTCTCTTTGCTCCGATGCTGATTCACAATTCGTTTTTAGGAGTCCGGGGAACCTTGAACTATTTTCATTATTGGTCTGGCGGCAGGCAAATGGAGGCGGTCGGTTCCTATACTGAGGAGATTGAACGAAAGCTGAAGTTTCGGTACCAGGACCCTGGATTTATCGAAGGGTTGTTCTTTGTGGACATTGGATCGCAGTTTTTCAAAAATGCGACCAAGCGGTTTTATGGCTTAGGGCAAACCACTTCCCAACATAATGAAACGAACTATACGGGGTCGTGAAATTCAAATCCATTGGAACTTTGGAATCCATTTGAATGATGTGACGCGATTGTCGGTCAACCAAAGATTTCGAGATGTGGAAATTCAACCGGGAGGTGTAGATGACGAGCCATATACTAAGGATCGATTTCCGGGGGATCCGGGCCTAAAAGGCGCGACGATTTTGGCCCACCGTCTCGTGTTCCAATATGATTCCAGGGATAATCCCAATACCCCGACGGCAGGCACTCGCGTTGAAGCATTTGGGGAATTGGCGCAGAACTTTGATTCTGGGAAGGAAGAGGATTTGTTGTATTTTCGGTCAGGGTTTGATCTCAGGTACCTGATTCCGAGTCCCTCAAAACGGTATATTTTTGTGGCCCGAGCGATGCTGCAATTAAGTTTTGGCGATGGGATACCCTTTTACGAACAAAGTTCCCTGGGTGGAGAAGAAAACCTGAGAGGATATGGGAGGGACCGGTTTATTGATAAACATATGGTGGCTTTTAATGCGGAAGAACGCATACATCTGTTTGGCATTAAAATGTTTAATGTGAATATCGAAATGGAAATGACGCCCTTTGTGGATATGGGGAGGACCTATCAAGATTTTAAATTCCGCCAATTTAATGACTGGGAAATTACGCCTGGGGTGGGATTCCGGGGAATTGTCCGCCCCAATGTCATAGGCTCGGGTGGACTGGGGATACAGCAAGGAAGGTGGAGCCGTTTTTGCGGGCCTAAACTATCCATTTTGAACAGGCAATGGTGGATTTGAGATGAATAGGATCAATTTCTCGTGGCGATGGGTCATGAAGAATCGTTATGTGTATATAGGGTTCATTCTGCTTATGGTATGCGAACTCTCCTTTCCTTGTGGGTCGTTGAGAGGTGAAGCGTCAATCGATCAGCAACTTCCCGCCGATCTGGAGAAAGAATTGAAGAGCTTAGTGCTGGATGGTTCAGCAGATTCAAATGACCTGGACCGATTGCTTCGGTTGTCCAGTTTATATTTGGATCTGGGATATGGAGTATATGTCGGTCGCGAAAAAAAGTTAGCGGCCTTTCAGGAGGGAGCCCGCGTTGCCAAAAAAGCGTTAGATCTTCGTGAGTCTTCTGCCGATGCCCATTTTTTGTATGCTGCCAATCTTGGAAGCGCTGTGGAGTTGCAGGGGTTGGTGACGGCTGCATTGACCATTCGGCAGTTAAAGTCCATGTGCATCGGGTGTTGGAGCTTGATGACGCGGTATGTCCAAGCCCACCATATGTTAGGGCGGATGTATGAAGAATTACCTTGGGTCTTAGGCGGAGATCAGGAGGCAGCAGTGGAGCATTTAAAAAAGGCGGTCTCTCTTGATGGACTGTATGCTCCCGCACGGCTGGATCTTGCCAAATGGTATATGAACCACGGTCAAAAGGGTGAAGCGGTTAAGGAATTAACCCGGGTGGTGGAGACCACCCCTCTTAAAAAACGCTGGATTTGGGAACGGATCTATCGACCCGAGGCTCAGGCTCTATTAGATCAAATGGACACTCAAGAAAGTTCGGATCCTTCGAGTGGAAAAAATCCCTAAAGACGGTTGATTTGATGCTTGACAGGCTATATCAGCTATGGGATGATTTTCCTTAATCATGTCCAGGCCGTATCTTTCCTAACTAATTCCTTACAAAACGTTACATTCTTTTCAGAAAGGGTGAGCAATGTCCTTGTTAAAAAGGATTGAAAGTCCAGCAGATTTAAAGAAACTCTCTCAGGATCAATTCCCTGAACTCTGTCAGGAAATTCGGGAACTGATCATAGAAGTCATCTCCCATGTCGGTGGTCACTTAGCCTCCAACTTAGGGGTGGTAGAATTGACCGTGGCTCTACAATACTTATTGAACACCCCAGAGGATAAGATTGTCTGGGACACGGGGAATCAGGCCTATACTCATAAATTGCTAACGGGCCGGCGGGAGCAGTTTCATACAGTCCGCCAATTTGGGGGTTTAAGCGGGTTCTGTAAACGCGAAGAAAGCATCTATGACACGTTTAATGCCGGCCATGCCGGAACTGGCGTGTCGGCCGCCGTGGGTTTTATGGAAGCTCGGGAGCAATTAGGTAAATCGAACAAGGTCGTCTGTGTGGTGGGAGATGGTGCCCTCACTGCCGGAATGACATTGGAGGGTTTGCAGCATGCCGGAGATATGGGGCGTGATTGTGTCGTGATTCTGAATGATAATCAGATGTCGATTTCCCGAAATGTCGGGGCGATCTCGGCCTATCTTAACCGGACCTTTACCGGAGAGTTTTATACAAGGCTTCGGGAGGAAACTTCCCAACTGCTTGGAGACGATTCCTCAAATTGGAGAACCGGTGAAGCGAATGGCGATACGGGCCGAAGAATTAGCCAAAGGCTTCCTCCTTCCTGGTTTGTTATTTGAAGAACTGGGATTCCGGTACGTCGGTCCGATCGATGGGCATAACTTTGAACATTTATTGCCCACATTGGAAAATGTGCTGAAACTAAAAGGGCCGACCCTCTTGCATGTCATTACCAAAAAAGGATTAGGCTTTCAGCCGGCCATGAAGAATCCGGTATGGTTCCATGCCTGTTCCCCGTTTGATGCCAAGAGCGGGCAACCTGTGAAAAAAGCGGGCCATCCCTCCTACAGTTCCATCGCTGCCAAAACGCTGATTCGACAAGCCAAAAAGGATAAACGAGTGGTTGTGATTACCGCTGCGATGTGCGAGGGAACCGGAATGTCCGAATTTGAGAAGGAGTTTCCCTCCCGGTTAATCGATGTGGGAATTGCGGAGCAACATGCCGTCACCTATGCGGCCGGTCTTGCGGCTGAAAACATGCGACCGGTCATTTGTATGTACTCCACCTTTTTACAGCGGGCCTATGATCAGGTGGTTCATGATGTGGCGACCCAAAATCTTCCGGTCACCTTTTGTATTGATCGAGGAGGTTTAGTGGCGGAAGACGGCACTACCCACCATGGAGCCTTTGATTACGCCTACTTACGGCATATCCCGAATATGGTCATTATGGCTCCCAAAGATGAAAACGAACTGCAACATATGGTGCAAACGGGACTGGTGCATGATGGGCCGGTTGCTGTGCGATATCCCCGCGGCAGTAGTTTAGGGGTCCCTTTGGATGCTGAGCCAATTCCCCTCTCCATTGGACAGGGAGAGCTTTTGTCTGACGGGCGAGATGTCGCGATCATTGCCGTTGGAGTCATGGTTTCAGAGGCGATGGAAGCGGCCGAACGATTGAAAGAAGAAGGGGTGTCGGTGGCTGTCGTCAATGCGCGATTTGTGAAACCTCTGGATAAAACCCTCATTCGAGAAATTGCCAGAAAAGTGAAATGCCTGGTGACGGTGGAAGAAGGATGCAGAATGGGCGGATTTGGATCGGCAGTGTTGGAGTTTTTATCAGAAGAAGAATGCTGGGATCTGCCGACTAAAGTGCTGGGGTTGCCTGATTGGTACATTGAGCAAGGTCCACAGGATTTACTCCGGGAAAAGTATGGGCTCACTGCGGATGGGATTTATGATCAGGCCAAAGCGTTATATGACCGGGTATCTCTGCAAGTCGGTCAATGCGATAAACTAATTTCGTGTATATTTCTCGACGAAAAACCAAACAAATTCAGGTTGGATCGGTCAAAATTGGAGGGGATGCCCCGATTTCCGTCCAGTCCATGACTATCCCGCATCCGAGGGATATCGCGGGAACCCTCGAACAGATTAAGCAGTTAGAGCAGGCTGGGTGTGAATTGATCCGAGTGGCCGTCCCTGACATGGAAGCCGCTGAAGCACTACCCAAAATAAAATCCCAAATGACACTGCCCTTGATCGCGGATATCCATTTTGATCATCGCCTTGCCTTGAAAGCCGCTCGCTTTCGTGGACTGTGTCCGTATTAATCCAGGGAATATTGGTCCCTGGTGGAAAACGGAAGAGGTTATTCAGGCCGTCAATGACAATGGTATTCCACTCAGAATTGGGGTGAATGGTGGATCCTTAGAGAAACATCTCCTTGAAAAATATGGCTACCCCACAGCTGAGGCTCTGGCCGAGTCCGCACTGAATGCGGTTCATGCTCTGGAAGATGTCGGGTTTACCAATCTGAAAGTGTCTCTGAAAGCATCTGATGTGCATATGGCCATTGACGCCTATTGGTTGTTTGCCCAAAAATCTGATTATCCCTTGCACATTGGTATTACCGAAGCAGGGACTGCCATGACTGGCGCTGTTAAATCGGCGATTGGGCTGGGATACCTCCTTTCTCAGGGAATCGGCGATACTCTTCGCGTCTCCTTGGCCGCCGATCCTGTGGAAGAAGTCAAGGTAGGATTTGAAATTTAAAATCGTTGGAACTTCGTCATCGAGGAGTCAATGTCATTGCCTGCCCCACCTGTGGCCGGGTGGAAATTGACGTCGTGAAAATGGCCAATGAATTAGAGCATCGGCTAGGGCATATTACGACCCCCATCACGGTATCCGTCTTAGGCTGTGTCGTGAATGGAATTGGCGAAGGGAAAGAAGCTGACATCGGGATTGCCGGGGGCCAAGGGGTAGGCATTTTGTTCAAGAGGGGAAAGTTGTATAAACGTGTGCCCTCAGAAGAGCTTCTTGATACGTTGATTGAAGAAGTAGAGTTGATGGCTAAAGAGCAAGATGGTGAAGGACCGAGTGGCCATGCATCCGAGACATCTGAAAATTTACCAAGGCATCTCCCTTCCATGGAGGATCCTTCCATAACCCCGAGACGATCTTCCACCAAAGAAATTCCTGTTTTGCCTCGTCAGTAATGATTTCAGTTTTTTCCAGACTACAGGAAGAGCAAAGGTGTTTTCTCTTGTACAAGAGAAAATTGACTCCTTATAATGCGTGCTGAACGGCGGCGCCGTACCCAAGTGGCTAAGGGAGCAGTCTGCAAAACTGCGATTCAGCGGTTCGAACCCGCTCGGCGCCTCCAGATTTTTTGCTAATCTATCGTGTTCCATTGGGTGGTGAAGATGCAAACCGTTGGTAACACCCCAGGTATGACGAAAATCTACAGGGAGTAAATAAACGATGGCTGTACCCGTCTCTCAAATGTACACCGTGGCTCAATACGCCCTTTCCCAGCATTTACGGGGTGTGAAACGGTATCCTCTCGTCCTGATGTTGGAGCCGCTATTTCGTTGTAACCTCGAATGCGCAGGTTGTGGAAAAATCCAATACCCTGATCATATTTTGAATCGGCGATTGACTCCGGAGCAATGTTGGGCTGCCGCCGATGACTGTGGAGCGCCCATCGTGAGTATTCCTGGGGGAGAGCCTTTAATTCATCCCGAAATGCCTGCCATTGCTGAAGGTCTGGTGAAGCGAAAGAAATATGTCTATCTGTGTACCAACGCTATTTTGCTTGAACGCAAATTGCAGGATTATACGCCCTCGAAATACCTCACTTTTAGTATACATATGGATGGTCTCAAGGAAGAGCATGACCATGCCGTATGTCGAGATGGTGTCTATGAAGTGGCAGTTAAAGCCATTAAGGCTGCTTTAGCTCGCGGTTTCCGGGTGACGACTAATACCACCTTATTTAATGATGCCGCACCTGTTCGCGTCAGACGATTTTTTGATGAAATGATGGAGTTGGGTGTGGAAGGAATGATGATTTCCCCTGGGTATAGTTACGAAAAAGCCCCAGACCAGAATAGTTTTTTGAAGCGTGACCGAACCCGATTGTTATTTACCCAATTGCTTTCCCAACGAAAACGCAGTTGGCAGTTTAATCAATCTCCATTGTTCCTGGAATTCCTAATGGGAAAACGGGACTATGAATGCACGCCATGGGGAAATCCCACATACAATATCTTTGGATGGCAGCGCCCCTGTTATTTATTGCAAGATGGGTATGCTTCCACCTTCCGAGAATTAATGGAGGAAACGGAGTGGGATCGCTATGGGACCGGACGACATGAACAATGCCGGGATTGTATGGTGCATTGTGGATACGAAGCTTCTGCCGTGAAGGATACCTTCAGTTCATGGGGCGGATTGTTGGGGACAGTCAGAGCGACCCTGTTTCCAAATGCTGTTTGAGGCATCTGTTTTTCTCAACCCATCCCCTTTTTTTCATCTCGTAATCGTCCTACCGCCTAGCCACCAGTAAGGGGTTATTATGGGTTCAGATATTCCCTCCAAGAAGAGTAGCCCTCAATCCTGGGAAGGGCAGAATGTACAGCCTTCTGATGAAAAGGAATTACGTGAAGCCATAAGTCGCGCGTTTGACTATCGTGGCGATGTGACGATTCAACTCAAAACGGGGGACCAGTTAATTGGCTATGCGTTTGATCGCCAGGAGGATGTTCCCCAGCCGTATCTGAAGTTATTCCTGCCAGACCAAAAAGAGCCGCACATTGTTTCATATCAGGATATCGCTGGAGTCATGTTTTCTGGCGAAGATACGGCTTTTGGACGGTCCTGGGAGGACTGGGCTCAAAAATGGAAGAAGCCTGACTCTCACTCGTAAAATACATTTTTCCCGCAAACATTCTTTTCCCCTCCTTCCTAATCAGTCCTTCATCCTTGAGAAAGCCTGGGTCCAGGTTTCCTTTTGATTGTCACCATTCAATGGTGGGCGTGTTTCCCTTTTGGTTAGGCCATTGTGCTGATGGTATGAAAATGCTTAGGTCTGACATCACCGACCGACCTATTTTTTCTCCCAAAGCGCAGTCCAGTCGATAGGCCAACGACCCGCAGGAAGCGAAGAATTTATTGACGGTTGGCTCCTGACTGTGATAGAAGTCCTGAACTTTTTTGGGCCAACAGACCTATGTGGCCTAAGAGGTTTTGGGTAAGGTTGAGGTGATTGCTAGGGAACTCTCATAGGAAAATATGTGAAGGCTTGGGAAACCTCAAGGGTGTACGGCATGTACCTTTGGGACGATCCCGTCGTTTCGTCCTAGCCGTAATTCTTTTCCTTTGTACCCTTTTTCTTGCCAGTGGGTTGTATGCCCTTCATGAAGTGGACCATCGATTTACGGTTGAGGGTCGAGTTTGTGGAGATGAGGGTGAGGGCATTGGAGCGGTAGTCGTTTCAGTTAAGAATACCCGGGCGGATATTTCAGGGAATGGAAAAACCGACAGCGATGGGTTCTATAAAGTTGTTCTTCACTTGCACAATGAAAACCAAGGTGATCCCTTGGTCGTTCAGTCTGAAGAGTTTGAGGCGACAGGGCGGGTGGATCTTGACCCGAATGACCCGAAGACAGAACGAATCGTCACGGTTAATTTGGGACAATCCTGCCGTGTTCTTCCATTTTGGCGCCAGACATGGGTTCTTGCAGGCGTAATAGCACTATTAGGGATTATCATCGTTTGGGCCATTCGACAGGTTGGCGCCACACAAGAAAAAAGGTCAGATAAGTCACGAAAGAAAAAAGATAGAAAGAGTCAGTAAAGGGTAGAGGTGCTTCTGGGTCAAAGGCCAAGGGAAGCATGGTATGGGTGAGCAATGACAGAATGAAAAATCGGGAATCATGTAAACGAGGGGGGAAAATGAACGAGTATCAAGAAGTTAAAAATCTCCTAGTCATTGGAGTGGCTGTCATGGGATTGTCAATCTCAGCTTGTGGTGGTGGGGAAGGTCCCCCGGAACCGCCTCCTCCGGCACCACCCGAATATGCCGATAAGCATATGCCAGCCGGGTATTGGAATAATCCGGAAATCCTGGAGGAGGGAAAAGCGATCTTTACCGGTCAACAGAATATTGATGTGAATTGCGCGAGTTGTCACGGCAAAGACGGCAAGCCTGTCAAAGCCGGTGCCCGGGATTTCCGTCGAACGGAACAAATGCAGCTCTACTCGGATTCGGTGTGGTTTTGGCGGGTGTCTGAGGGAGTGAATGGTACAAAAATGAAAGCCTGGAAAAGTAAGCTCTCTGAAGATGCCATATGGAAAGTAATCGCATATGAATCCACATTTGGCCTCAAGGGGATGGAATGGGATGTGGCAAATAATAAATGGGTCCCGGTTGGAACGGCTGGTGCCGCGCCTGCTGCCGGGGAGCCTGCGGGTACTGAACCTTCCGGGGATGCACCTGCTGCCGGATCACCCGAGCCTGAGGCGCCTGCGGGAGGGGAGGCTAAATAGGCTTCCGAGTAATCCAGGATTCGAATGAAAAAAGAAGGAGGGCGAGGCCCCTTGAAAACATTGAATAGAAGTCTATGGGTAGTGCTAGTGTTAGGCCTATGCGGTGTTACCGCTGTCTTTGGGCAGGTCCCGGATGCTCCGCCAGTGGATTTCCCGTATGCGGGAAATCGGGCAGGGGTGTGGGTTGTCGCTCAACTTCATATTTTATTCGCGGCGTTTATTTTAGGTGCTCCGATATTTGTCGTAGTGGCTGAATGGCTTGGTTATAAAAATAACGATCCGAAGTATGATCGTCTCGCCAAAGAAGTCATTAAGGTCACCGTGATCCTTTATAGTATGACGGCCCTGACAGGGGGATTGTTTATCTTTGTCCTGCTCGGGACGTATCCGGACTTTTCGACGTGGCTCATCAAGCATTTCTTTCTTGTGTTCGCAGTAATCTATCCCCTCTTGTTCATCCTTGAAACGATTATCTTATACGCATACTTTTATTCGTGGGATTCCATGAAAGGAGCGAAAAAAGGACGCCACATCGCTCTTGGCGTTCTGTTGAATATTGTCGGAACTGTGACGCTTTTTGTCATCGACGGGCCGACCTCTTTCATGAATACCCCTGCTAAGGCGGCGGGAGATTTATCATTAGTCGAGTTTATCCAAACCGCCAGCCTCTGGGACAAAATGGCCAATTTTAGCTGGATGCCCCTGAATCTCCATCGGCTAGTGGGAAATGTGACATTTGGTGGGTTTATCGCTGGGTTAATCGCGGCTTACATGTATATGGGATCGAAAACAGACGAGGAGCGATCCTATTACGATTGGATGGGATTTGTAGGGAATATGATCGGTGTGGGTGCCTTATTGCTGCTTCCGTTCATGGGCTACCTTCTGGCCTATGAACTCTGTGACTATGATGCTTCGATTTGTCCTTACATGATGGCCGACCAACTATCGATGTTCTTTGAAATGCAAGGAGCCATGGTCGGACTGATATTTCTGGCTAGTAACTATTATATCTGGCTGAGTTTAAAGCGAATTCAGGGGGTAGAACAGGTACGAATGTCCGGATATGTGGCTATAGTGGTGCTTTTGATGCCGGCCATTATGGGATATACCTGGAAAATGTTCCCTCCGCCAGAGTGGCAGTCGTTAATTGTATTGGGCATTTTGGTCGTTCTTCCCGCAGCCCTCAGTAAAGTTCCAGGTCTCAGGAATTTTACGGTTTCAGCCTTCACCATGATCAAGATTGGTTTTTTAATGATTGTGGTGGCCGATGCGATTTGGATGACCCCTCATGGCTTTGTCCCGACTCAAGGACTGGCAACCGAGGAAGTCGAGTTGCCTTCATGGGCTAGTGAATTGGCGCTCATGCCGGCGAAAAACGCTGCTGCGTTTACCCTCGTGTTCCTCACGGTGGTGAATTATATTATGTATAATCGGGCAATTAAGCGTGGGACGATCATGTGGGGGAAAATCGATTTTGCTTCCCAGTTCGTTCTTATATTCCTGGCTTTTAGCGCGATTTGGACAATGGGTCTCATGGGGGCAGTGCGTTCGTTAACTCGAAAATATTACCATGTTTATAACCTGGTTCCTGATTTCACCCCTGAGGCATTTACACCGACTCTCGCTTATTCGGCGTGGTGGATTACAGGAGTGACTATTGTCTTTTATGCTGTCGTGAGTTTTGCCATCCTTGTCACCCTGAAAGCCGGAAGTCCGAAACCGGTAGGGTCTACGGCATCGCCTGTGCCGGTTGAAGCCAAATGAGAAGGTTCAAAAAAGAGGAAACAAATGGCTAACCAAAGTTTTGCTAAAAGTGTCATGAAGAAGACGGCCTTGGGCGTCATTATCGGTGTGTTATTGGTAGTGGGGGCTCAACTGTACCCATTTCCCTTTTGTTTTCCAAGTCATGTTTTTTATATATGCCATGCTTGGGGCCCTGGTATTTATTCTTTTAGAAGCTCCGGCAATGCCACGCTTGGAGGGAATAAAAGCGATTGGCGCTTTGGTGGTATTTTATCTCATATTATCAGGCCTTTACATTGCCGGTGCCTCCATTCTCCCGCAGTTTGATCCGGATGACGAGAAGGGGAAAATTGAAAAAGTCTTGAAGCTTCGTCGTGCCCAGACGGAGCTAGGAAAGGCCGATGAGCTAATTGCCAGGGCCAAGGAATTGGATGAGCGGGCTCAAGCGATTTCGAATCAATTAAGCTCTCTTGGCGTTGGGGCTCAAGTGGAGATGGCGGAACAGCCTAGTTCCGATGGGGCAGGAGCGGCATCCGGAGATGTCGTTGCTCTTGGAAAAGAACAATGGGAACTTCAAGAATGCTATAACTGTCATAAGCTATATGGACAGGGCGGGAAAAAGCGTGGTCCTGAAATGGATAATATCGGGAATCTCATGTCCCCTGCCCAACTTAAAGAGAAGATTATAGATCCCAAGAGCTGGAAAGCAGAAGGATTTGATAAGGATTACGATAAAGGCAAAATGCCTGATAAGTATAAGGATCTCATGTTTCCAAAGGAGATTGATGCTCTTGTCGCGTTTCTTGCTTCGTTAAAAGATGCGTCGGTTAAGACTCCGAAGCCGATAAAAATGAACTAATTCACCTCTGGGGTTTTCCTCTGGCCATGCAACCAAAACTGACAGCAAAAGCCATGTGTGCGGACAAGGAAATCGGGAAGATTTCCAAAGTCATCATTGATCCTCTTTCCCATGAAATCAGCGATATTATCGTACGGGAAATGAATAGTCAGGGAGCCGAACGACAGGTTCCCATCTGCCAGGTTCAGGAAGTGGTGAATGAGGAGGAAGTTGTCCTTCGATGTTCCTCGGAGGAATTCGGTCGATTTCCGGTGCTGGAGCGAAGTCAGTATGTGACGGTCAAGGAAGTGGAAATTGCCCACTTAGAGGATCATCTCCATGTTGAACCGGGGGAAATCCTGGTTCCTCTTCCGCGTCTAGAGCAAGGCGTTCCCCGACGAACGTTTTTTACCAATATGACGCATGCGATTGGGACCTTAATTGCGCTGCCCTTGGTATTTCCTGTGCTGAAATATCTCATGAAGCCCATGTATAAGCCCTACGATAATGACTGGTTTTCGGTTGGCAATACGAAAAAAATCAGCAAAGAAAACATTGGGTTTCAGTTTAAATTTACACGCGGGTTTAAAGAAGCCTTTATGCCGGAACAGCAAATTGAAAAAAATATTTGGGTGGTCAAGGCCACTCCAGAAGTGCAAAAGGCAGTGTACGAAGCAAATGATCGGAAATTTTTCGATGATAAAGGCGAGGTGATCTGGGTGAACAAGTCGAATTCCCCCTATATCGCCTACTCAGGGAAATGTCCTCATCTGGGTTGTGGGTATAAATGGAGAAAAACGAAAAATTTCCCGGATGGGGTGTTTTTGTGCCCCTGTCATCTGAGTATTTATGACGAAGCGGGAAAAGTCATAGACGGGCCAGCACCTAGGCCCCTGGACGTCCTTCCCATGCAGGTGGATGCGGGTGGTGAAATAAAAATCATCGATGTTGAGTATAAAGCCGGAGTCAATAATCAAATCCGGCTTCTGTAAAAGCCTAAATCTTTAAAAGCCTAGAATAGATTGGTAAAAGGCGCATGAAGGAAGACATTCAAGCCGCGAATCAACAAAATGCCTTTGAAAAGGTAGTGGAATTTGTTGACGAGCGGGTAGGCCTGAAAACGATTCAGGCCAAAATGCTGAATGAGCCAATTCCCGGCGGTTCTCGCTGGGCCTACGCTTTTGGCTCCGTGTTGTTATTTATATTTATTCTACAAGTCGTCACGGGGATTTTGTTGATGTTTTATTATGTCCCCAGCACCGATCATGCCTATGCGAGCACCCAATATATCATTCATGAGGTGGACTACGGATGGTTTCTCCTGAGCTATCATTTTTGGGGATCCTCGGCCATGGTGGTGATGGTGTTTCGCACATGTCTCAAGTATTTTTATGGGGTGCCTATAAAAAACCACGT
The DNA here is from genome assembly GCA_963785905.1 of uncultured Nitrospirales bacterium. Taxonomy (GTDB): domain Bacteria; phylum Nitrospirota; class Nitrospiria; order Nitrospirales; family UBA8639; genus Nitrospira_E. The sequence continues at coordinate 16,058 of CAWAXJ010000056.1, read as the reverse complement.
GAACTCATTTGGTTAGTGGGTTTGGCGTTATTTGGTATTGTGATGGGTTTTGGATTCACAGGCTATCTTCTCCCTTGGGACCAACGAGCATATTGGGCAACGGTGGTCGGTGTAGAAATCATGGATAAAACTCCACTTGTGGGGGATTTTTTCGCCGATTTCTTAAGGGTGGGCCCACGCCCGGGCAAATGACTCTGAGCCGATTTTTTGTCATCCATGTCATGGTCCTGCCGGCGGCTTTAGCAGGACTAGCCGGTCTACATATTTTCCTATTTAGAAAGGCTGGGCCCGGCTGGTCCGTTCAGGGGCACTCCAGAAGAAATTAAAGCAAAAACGGATTACTTCTTCCCTCGGCAGATCTGGAAAGATATTGTGGCTATGGCCACTGTATTTTTAATCATTTGTTCACTGGCCTTCATTGAGCCGGTAGTATTGCTAGAGCAGGCGACTCCTGATCCTGGTGATTATCATCCTGAACCGGAGTGGTATTTCTTGTTCTTATTTCAGTTGCTTCGTTTAAAAATTTTTGGCGGGGAGTTTGGACAGTTTCTTGGAGCTATGGCCATCCCAGGTGCCTTTATGGCTTTTTTAGCAGCGCTGCCTTTTTTAGATACCAATCCAGAGCGAAATATTTTTAAACGTCCCATCGCTCTGATTGGGTGGACGGTGATCATGATCTTTATTCTAGTATTTACTGTGTCAGCCATTATAAATCGGCAATTTTTAGACTAATATCTGGAAACATATGTCAAATACGAAGTTAGGACTTCTTATTTTTTGGCCGACATTCTGGACCGGCTTTCCAATTAAGATGGTTATCGCTTTATTATTACTCGCAGCCCACATGCATCCCTGGGAAGGGTCCGGGCTATTCATATTGTTACTCGTTTCCATCCCGATAGACATTTGGGCCCTTGGTATTTGCGCAAGAACAGTTCTCATCGACCGATTGAAAGTCGATCCGCAACCGGGCATTGGTCCGAATCTTTGGATACGATGGGCGATCTTTAGTGCGTTGGTAATACCCGACCATTACCATAGTCGTGTCAGCGGTGACGGAAACCGCCAAATCAGTGGTAGCAAGTATGATTGAGTCTCTCAAGGAGCATGTCTATCCCACATTTCCGGTAGCCGAGCAAATAAGTGTTGAGTTAGTCATGTGGGGAAGCGTGGCAACGATAGCCCTCATTGTCTGTATGCTTGGGTGGTTGTATGGCTTAGGATGGCTGGCGCAACCATTGGTGAAAAATGCGAAACCGCTAAAGGGCACCAAAGAAGATCAGACCAATTTTTGGGATAGTTTACGTATACCGGCTGACCAACCACTCCTCTTGACGGCATTTACTGGGTTCGGAGTCGTATTGGTGTTCATTTTCTGGGTTCTCATGCCTGCCACTACACCGCATCCCCATGAAGAATATGAATATACATTTGAAAAAAAAGAAGTGGCGATCGTTGAACCTAAAAAGGTGTTAACGGAAGCCGAACAGGTTTTGGCCAAGGCTGAACTCGTCGTAAAAAAGCTTCAGGATGAAAAAGGTGGAAATTCAGAGAAGCCTGCGGAAAAAATTGAAGGGACAACGGACGCAAAGCAGAAAAAATAACTCATGAATCATGCCTCCGATCCCGGTGAGAAGAGACCTCGGCAAGGCTTGTGGCATGGAAGATTAGCCTTGACCCATACATTGAACGATCGAAGGGGGGCCTAGTATGAAATCGGCCGACCATCTACAACATGCAACCGTTGGGCGACTAAGTGAACAGAATCCCAAGCTTTCTCAAATTGGGAAGTTTTTTGGCCTTTCTATTCCTTCCGGCTTTGGCCTTGGCGGCCGGTGGCGCTGAGACCCAAGCGATGTCGGTCGAATACCGTGACATTCCTGGGCTGGGAAGTCGTAACGTGATTTGGGTGGTAGCCCAGCAACATTTACTCTTGGCCGGATTTGTGCTGGGGGTGCCACTTTTTGCATGGGTCTGCGAGATCGTTGGGTGGAAGACAAAAGAGGCTCGGTATGACAAGTTGGCGAAAGAATTTACCAAACTGCTGACTTCTGCCTATGCCACGACGGCCTTGTTTGGAGGAATACTTCTCTTTCTCCTGATTGGTCTGTACCCCAAGCTCATGGCGTATTTGACAGACATCTTTTTCCCATCCTTTATTGTCTACTGCCTCTTATTCCTTCTCGAAACCGCCACACTGTATTTGTATTGGTATGGGTGGGATGCCATGCAGGGAAACAAAAAGACCTTTCATCTCTTTTTGGGATTCCTGCTGAATTTATTTGCGCTGGGCATCATGATGGTTCCCAATTCCTGGGCCACGTTCCAAGCCAGCCCTGTCGTGGTTGGTGATGGAACGGCCTGGGAACGGGCGTGGGCAGCCATGCAAAACCCAACCTGGTGGCCGGTCAATATCCACCGGTTTATTGCCAATGTCGTGTTGGGTGGCTTTATTTGTGGGGCCTATGCAGGGGTGCGGTATCTCCTAGCTGTCACAAGAGAGGAACGAGAACACTACGACTGGATGGGTTATGTTGGCAATTTCATTGGGGTGTTTGGCATGCTCCCCCTTCCCTTCGCGGGGTATTGGCTGATGCGGGAGGTGTATCAATATAACCAGCAAATGGGCATTACCTTGATGGGAGGATTTTTAGCCTGGCTTTTTATTCTCCAAGCCATGTTGATTGGTGTGCTCTTTCTTGGGGCTAACTATTATTTCTGGATGGGCATTACGTATCGGATTCCTGGGGTTGCACAGAGTTATAAAAAGCCAATCTTGGGGATGCTCATAGTCTTGATGGTATCCCTGGCGGTATGGATGACGCCTCATTCCTTGGTGGCAAGCTTGGAGGAGGCCCGGAAAATGGGTGGAACCCACCATCCCTTGCTTGGGGTCTTTGGGGTCATGTCAGCCAAGATGACGGTGGCAAATCTTATGATTCTGGTGACCTTCATGAGTTTCGTCATGTACTGGCGAGCAGGTAAACAAGAAACGGCGGGATGGGCCAAAATTGCGAAGTCGATTATGGGGGCCTTGCTCGTCATCGCCGGGCTGGCCGTGATTGTCCTGGGCGTATGGGGATATTTTGTTCCGGCGATCATTCGAATCAATTACTTCTCAGTTGCCCAGGTGCTCATTGTCTTGTTTATTATGGTCACGTTTACTCCCTTGACGGCTCTCTTGCTGAAAAGTGCGAAGACCACGACAGAAATGATTTGGGGGCAAATGCCCATTAGGGCGGGCTATACCCTTGTCTTGAATGCCGTGATGGTCATTTTACTGATGTCGCTCATGGGTTACGCCCGATCGTCTTCACGAGTGCATTGGCATATTTATGGGGTGATGCGTGATACCTCTGAATATGCCTATTCCCCGGCGCTGGGGTATGCAGCGGCCTTTATGTCGCTCAATACATTTGTGTTCTGCCTCCTTGTCGCATTTATCTTCTGGGTCGCTACGATGGGGGATAAGGGGAAGGGGCCTGAAAAAGGAATACCAGAAAAAATTCCAGCGAAGATTCCAGGAGGGGTCGCGCCAGCCATGGCAGGAGGGTCACTCCGAGAAAACGAGTAAGATATAATTTCTATTCAATGACTCAATGCAGATGATGTGAATCTTACTACCTTGAACGAGGTCCCATGAGCGAAGTTGCCTTACTCCAAATAATCGGTTTGATTGTTGTAGGAACGGGGATAATAATCCTCCTTTTCGTCAAAGCCATGTTTGTCCGGGTCGTTGGGTTTGTGGTTATTATGTTAGGGATCTTTAGCCTGATTGCTCTTGGGGTTCCCCAAATGGCTTCTCTTCCCCCCGGCGATCGAGTCGTTTGATATCGCGAGTGTCAAGACGTCAGAAGATCTGGCATCAATTGGACAGAAATTATTTTTCAGCAAAGGGCAATGTGCCTTGTGTCATTCGATCGGACCGAGTGAGTCGGCTCGATGCCCAGACTTAGCGGGAATTGGCGCCAAGCTGACCCCCGAATTTATTTATGAAAGTCTCACCCAGCCGCAGGCCTATATTTATTTAGACTTTAGACATGAGGGGCTTCCAAAGGAATATCCTGCGCAAATGCCCCATATCGACAAAAACCCCATTGCGCTCTCCAAGCAAGAAATTTACTCGGTCATCGCCTTCTTGCAAAAAATGAGTGGGGAAATCATTAGTGTCAAGGTAGAAGATGTGATGAAAATGGTTGCGGGGGAAATGAAAGTCGCTTCATTGGCGGGGCATGGTGGGAATTAATCGAAAAAGCCATGCTCAAAGATAGCCGGTTATTGATAGCTCAAACAGGAGAGTGACATATGAAAGGCCCTCTTTTTAATACAACGGTCTTTTTGGCCGGTATTTACCTGTTCCTCAAGTTCATTCTCCCCTTGTTCACCGCGCCACTCCCCGCGACCCTCATATTTTTGTATCTTGCGTTAACCTTAAGTGCACTCATGATATTTTACACGATGAGTGGGGAATCACTTGAGGCCTTTATGGGGCCGGTTCAACGATTTTTGGCTGGAGAAAGACAAAGCGGTGTTGAAAGAATGGCCAGGCTCCTGGTGTTCATTGCGTTTCCGCTGCTCGTTGGATGGCAAACCTATACCAAGTTAGCGCCAAGCGATCAGCCCCCTGCAGAAAACCGGACCATTCATCCGGCTCCCCCAGGTGAATTTGTGGGGTTGGCGAATCCTTACCCAAGGAATGAACAGACAATCCAAGAAGGTAAGGGGATCTATGCTGCGAATTGTTCTCCTTGCCATGGGCCAAAATTTGATGGAAAGGGAGCCGCCGCGCCCGGCTTTAATCCTCCGCCAGCTGACTTTGCAGATCCGGGAACAATAGCCCAACTGCAAGAATCCTATTTGTTTTGGAGAATTAAAAAAGGTGGAGTTGGATTACCCATCGAGGGTATGCCTTGGAAGTCGGCGATGCCCAGATGGGAGCATGAGTTGTCCGATGAACGGATTTGGAAAGTCATTATTGGGGAGTATGACGGCGCAGGGCAATCACCTCGAACATGGGAAGAAGAAGAGTAATGGATCCTCGCATAGGTAAAGCGATGGGATGTAAGAAGATGAAAAAATTCCGTCCGATTTCTCGACGTACCAGATTAATGGTTTCGTTAATCTGGCCATTGATATTCTTAGGTATTACTGCGTATGCAAGTGACCCTCCAGCTGATGGTCAGGCTTCTAGTGTGGCTGTTCGTGTCTATTTGACGGAAGGGTCCGTCCCTTCTGATGACCCAAACTCTTCTGCCTGGGATTCTGTGCCTCAATCTGAGTTTAACCTAGCGCCTCAGGTGCATTGGCCTCCGCGTATTCAGGAAGTGACCGTAAAGTCGGTGAAGATCAAAGGGGTTCATAACGGCCAAGAACTGGCTATATTGGTGGAATACGAAGATCCTACGGAAGATGCCGCAGATGCGGCGGCCCTCGAATTTATGGTGGGCGATCAACAGGCGCATTTTGCCCACGGCCAGGAAATGCTGCAAGTTGAAGGGGGGCCGGTAAACATTTGGTATTGGAAAAAGGAAAGCGGCAAAGCGGTTGATATGAGTGCCAAAGGGTTTAAAACCCTGCAAGCCCAACCCAAACAAGATGTGCGAGCAAAGGGCATGTGGCAAAATGGAACGTGGAAGGTGGTCTTTTCCCGTTTATTAAAGACCGAGGATACACAGGATGTTCAAATAGAACCTGGGGAATGGCGCAGTGTGGCGGCTGCCTTTTGGGATGGGCAACTTGTTGATGGTGCAGTAAAAGAAAAGGGTAGTCAAAAAGCCGTGTCGTCCTGGTTGTATATCCGGGCGGAACCCAGTGCGGATAATTCCGTATACGGATGGGTCATTTTGGGGCTGGCTCTGGCAGCCGCTTTTGAATTTGTGGTGGCACGGAAACTGAGAAAGGGGCAATCAGTATGAAACGGGTGGCGGTGGGCGGTCCAGACATGAGAGTCATCGGGTTGGCGTTGATCGGACTAACCTTCACGCTATTTTCTGGGTGTGCCCTCTTTGAGGATGAGAAAACCGCTAAGGGTCGAAAGCTCTATAACCATTATTGTAGTCACTGTCATGGGGAATCCGGTCAACAAGGGGAAGGATTTAATTGGGAGCGCATGCCGGACCCTCGCCCGAAAAATCTGGCCTCCAATGCCGAGATGTCTACCTTTAATGATGAAGAAATTTTCCATACCGTCTATCGGGATATGAAGGATACCTCTGACCCAAAGGTATCGGATGATGAAAATTATTTCGCCGTCCCCACCATGCCGACTTTTAAGTACACGTTATCTGAAGAAGAAATTTGGGCCATTGTGGGATATGTTCGAACTCTACATGGGATGTCGCTGACCTATGATTTGGAAGGACGCCGCAAGGAATTAGAGCAGGCCCTCCAGGCGGCACAACAAGAGATGGAAACGACAAAGGGGGCATTTGAGGCCGCAACAGCGAAAGCGGAGGCCGCGCAAGCCGCCTATGAAGAGACGTTGACCGATAAGCAACTTGAGAATTACGAGCCGGAAGAAGTGACGCTTCCAGAAGAAGACGTGTTCCTCGCAGCCAATAAAAAGTTTGAAACGGCGAAAGCGGCATTTGAAAATTTCTCCAAGCGTCCCAAAAAAGCTCAAGTATCCCGTCCTGAGCTTTCCATGGCTGATGAAAGCCGTGCCAAGCAAGCTCAGCTTGGAGAAAAATTATATAGCCAAAAATACGGATGCAATGGATGTCACAGTCTTAACGATGAGGGTGGGCTCGTCGGTCCGGCCTTGGATCGAGCCGGATTTCGCCTCAATCCCACATGGATCTATCGCTGGATCATTTACCCTCAAGCAATGAAAAAACATACCAGAATGCCGAATTTGGGGATTTCAGAACCAGATGCAAGGGCTCTCACCTATTATTTAGGTACTCTTCAAGCCCCAATACCTGAAAAGCCTCGTTCCTCGCCAGAATAACTTTCCCACTGTCGTCCCTCCATCCACGGGGAGTACCTTATTTAGTCTGTGGTTAGCCAATAGGAGGTACCCTTCATTCATGTTTCGTATTAGAGGGGTGAGCTATGCTGAATGGATGGTGTGCTGTACACACTGACCCAGGTAGTGAAGTTTGTTCAATGGGAAGAGTGGGGTAAGCGGATTCGAAATCAAGGACGGTGAATGACCCTGAACTAGAGGAAGAAGATTGGGCAAGGCCAAAAATAAGGAAGAAGACGGTCTGTTGTTTTGCTCAACAGTGTGCTCCTATGGGAGTCCCATCAATATTCCTCCCAAAATAAGCACTCCAATCCAGGAATGCTGTTTGAATAAAAAGAAGGCTTGTTCATTGGAAATTTCTGAACGGAGAAGAAGAACTTGGTAACCTAAAATGACGGCTACCCCCATCAATGCCAACGAATATCCAAAACCCAGATGGTTGATTTTGGCAACCATGGACAAACACCCCAGCATGACCAATCCGGCGAGTCCCACGCCCAACCAGGTGAATGATCCGAAGAGGATGGCTGAAGATTTGACCCCGATCCTGAGGTCATCCTCCTTATCCTGTATGGCGTAAATGGTATCGTACACCACCGCCCAGCATACGGTTGCCGCAAAAATCGCCCAGGTTGAAAGTTCCAATTCGTTGCGAGCCGCGGCCCACGCCATGACGCCCCCCCACCCGAACGCTACTCCCAACATCAATTGAGGAATATGGATGAAGCGCTTACAAAAGGGATACACCCCGGCCAGCAGCAAAGCCACGGGACTTAAAAGAAGGGTCAGGGGATTAAGGAACCATAATAAACCTGCAGCTAACCCCAGTAAGAGGACCAGAAAACCCAGCGCCTGGTGCGATGATAATTGGCCGGAGGCCAGCGGACGATCCTGTGTACGTTGGACCTGACGATCGAACGACTGGTCAGCCAGGTCATTCATAATCACACCCGCGCTCCGCATGAGGAAGGATCCCAACATAAAGATGAAAAGGAGCTTGAGGTCGGGCCAACCCTGCGAAGCAAGAAAGAGGGACCACAGTGTCGGGAAGAGTAGGAGCAGAGTCCCCGTTTGATTGAACAACCGGATCAGTCTGGCAAACGCGAGGGGAGGAGGCATGGAAGATGGATCAGGAGACCCAGGAAGATTGGTTGAAGACATGAGGAGGAGCAATGAGGCCTTTTGAAAGTGCTTTATCAGAGCTAAAAGATATGAATGAATGGCTCACGAGAAAATGGACAATACGAATGAGAAATCTCCCCGGAGTTATTTCACGGTAAATCGTAGCGATACAGAGGATCCGATCAGGTTCATTCGAAGGGGCGACCACGATCATCCATTCGCCGGTGTGTAAGTGTGGACGAAGTGATTTCATGCTCCACATGCGATACCCGGAAGACGGTCTAACAGGGATATTCACTTCTGAAATCTTCGTCCATCCTCCGTCGGTTTGATGGTGCCAGCTATGGCGAAGTTTTCCTGTTGTTGTGGCCTCGACCTTAAGCCAAAACACGACTTGTGAGGTTTGCGATGTTTGGACCACTGGAATGGCTGCCTGGCCATTTTTATCCTTTTCGCAGTAGGCTGGAGGAGAAAAAATGCCCTGTGGATTTCTATTATTTACTTCTTTAGATAAGACGACTTTCTCCACAAGAAAATCAGTCTTGGCCAAAACAGGAGCGACCGTCAGACCAAGTAAAAACCCTATTCCCCAAAACATGTACTTCACCAAATCCACCGCCTTCCGTAATCTCCCTGGTATTGATGATAAGGCCAATCCGAGAAATTAAGATATACCTACATCCTTGTCAATGGAAAGCGTGATAAGAAGAAGGTTATTCGGCGGTGGCCCTACCATGTCCGGTAGGATTCTACCTTCTTTCTGGGAGTGCCGGAGGCTCTTTCAAGTTGACGTTACCAAGCGACGAAAGGTATAAACGACCACAAAGGCAGCCTTCCAAATTCGTGTTCAGTTCGGTTTATCTTTCGTGATTTCTTTCCTTTCAATTTGAGCCGGCGTAGCTCAGTGGTAGAGCAGCTGATTCGTAATCAGCAGGTCGGTGGTTCAATCCCACTCGCCGGCTCCATGCAAAATCCCAACGGACAAGCCTTTTGAAGAAAAAGTAGTGAAAGCCCAGGTTTTTTGCCTTTAAGCCAAAAATTTTATGGGTGCGATCTTCATTTTTGATGGGGCTTTGATCTTAAATGTGACTCTCATGACGTCTTACGATGGTCATGGGAAACGAACTCGTCCCATTTTTATAGATAGTCCCAGACCATCAATGTGTTGACTGAAGAAGAATCTCAGATAATCTAGTGCAAATAAGCCACTCTCCAACCCACCCACACCAAGAACGATGAAATACCCTGTGTTTTTTTGTTTTGCTTAAAAGATGAACCTTAGAAAAAGGAGACTTCATGGCACCGACAAGTGGAGTTGAAACCATAGACCATCCTCAGGATCAGATAACACCACTGGGGTCAGGCAAGGCGTATCAAATCCCCGATCCAGTTGTTGCAGGACAAAACAATGTGGTCGCATTTTTCGGTCCAGGTGTCGAATGTATAGGAGAGATCTGGTATGAAGGTAACGTTCAAATTGATGGAGGATTGGAAGGTGTGGTCCATACCAAAGGTACCTTGGCAATAGGAGATCGGGCTGTCGTTAAAGCCACGATCGAGGCTGGTACCATTGTCTGCAAAGGTCATATTCAAGGTGATGTGGTTGCCAACGAAACAGTTACGTTCCTTGCCCCAGGATCTATTGATGGAACCTTGAGTACTCCTCAGTTATCTGTGGAAACTGGCGTGGTGATTAATGGCCATGTCGCTATGGGGTCCCCTTCATGAGGCAACAGAGACGGATTATCAACATTTTAATCCTACTAAGGTAGAGAATTTGGCCATTTTTTTAGTTATCAGAAGCCTATGAGACTTGCACAAGCATCTCTTATGATTTCTCGCCTCACTCCGTTAGTCGTTTTCCCTCCTCTCCTCTGAGGGAGCAGTCTAGTCAACAGAGAACAGGTTCATTGCACTTTTCCCAAAAGGCGCTTGGTTGCTTCTGTCGGGATCATTGACGAGTCTGCCACCGTCCAACACCAACGAATCTCCCCCCCAGAGCGCATGATTCTTTACTGATGGCCAAGGTTGATGCCTGGCTGCTGTCAGTGACTTTAACACCAAGCCTCTTGTCGATTGGTCTTGTAGTGGTATCTCCATGCTTTCATTAATCCCGTTCGTTAAGGTTATGAGACAATAATGAATGTTTTTCTAGGTGGGTGGAAGGGCACATGGATTGCTTAATTCTATCGAACCAGAAGGGATGAACACTTTTTACTGAGGGGCAACATGAAAATCTGTGAAAAATGTCAGGGATCGATGGTGATTGAACGTGCTGTCGATTTAGAAGTCGGATTGAGTATTTTGTATTTTGCCTGTTTAAATTGTGGTAAACGAATTCAGGCGGAAAAAGAGCCTCGTCCTCTAGTCCATTAATTATTCGTGATCGAAACAGTCACTATGGAGGAAGTTATGCAGGAACCGAAACGACCCTTAACCTATGATGAAAGGAAGGCGGCCGAGGCGGCGTTCCAAGGAGTCCCGTTCGACCCCCAATTGTCCGAATTGGCCCGAAAGGTTTATTTAGGAATTTCCTCAGCGATGGCGAACAAACGCAATGATGCTTTTCAAGAATTTGATCTCTCTCGACCGGGGACCAAGTCCAAAAGAGCGTCGACAGAATTGCCGACTCGACCCCGGGTAAAATCCATCCTCTGGTAATTACTGCACGGCTGTGTGGGGGCAATGCCATTATTGGGTTGTCCCTACTCTGAACCTCTTCACTCGTCTCGACAGCGTCATACTCCTCGACTACAATAAAATAGGCTTCTAACCTGAATCCCCTCTGTATGAGTTTTGCCATTTAAAGGCTTTTCTTCATGAGGTTGTTTGAGGCTAGGACTTTCTGAGTATAGGGGGGCTGTATCTTCATCCTTGCTGTTTATTCCGTTGTTTATCCGCTGGGGAGGTATTGGATGAAAACCACGGCAAAATTCAATACGGCATTCTGGAACCGTAAATGAAAAAACGTTCCCCATGGCTGACATATTCATGGAAGGTAGTCATGATTCACGGTATGGTGATTCTCGTGGCTCTTTATCTAGGTTCTGGAGTCGCTCAAGCCCAAGAAAAGACTTCAGGGAAAGGGATGGCCGAACAGGCAAGGGCTGCATGGATGGATGGCTCTCCTGATCGTGCGCTGGACATCCTAGATCAAGGCATTCAGGAGTTTCCAGGATTCTCCCTTCTGCAAAAGCTCCGAGGGGATATTTTGACGACGATCCGTCGGAACCAGGAAGCCTTGGAAGCCTATGAGTTAGTGCTCCATGGTAAGCCTGAATCCCTGGGAGTTCGATGGGCTAAATGGAGTGTGTTGACGCGAGTAGGGGAAGGAGACCTTGCGATTGTAGAACTTCAGCGTATTGCCCAAAGAGACACCAATAACCCCCTGGTTCACCTGCGTTTGGCCCAAGAACTCCGGAAACTCGATCGCTTAGAGGAATCGGTTGAGTCCTATCGTCAGGCCGTCCTATTGGCTCCGGAATTGCCGGGGTGGCGTTTGTCATTAGCTCGCGCGCTCTTTGACGTCTTGGATTTTGAGGGGGCACGAAAAGCAGTGGAAGACGTTTTGCAGAATGTATCAAAGGGTTCTCCCGTAGAGGCCGCTGCCCGCAATCTGTTAATGGTGGTGTATGGGGCAACGAAAGAGAAAGGCCGACGTTTTCAACCAATTTTTACCCCAGAGGGTACCGGGGCAGATCTTAAGCAGTGGGGATTGATTCGTAATAAAGCCTGGAAACTCTTTACGGCTGCCCGGTATCGGGAAGCTGAGCCGGTGCTTCGAGAAGTTCTTGCCCTCAAGCCTTCCGATCAACAAGCCGCCTATGAACTTGGGATTACCTTAATGGAGTTGGATCGTTACCAGGAAGCCATTGACTTTCTCCAAAAGGGGATTGACCTGGGTGCATCCAACGAGGTGTATTTGGATTCCATTTTTCGTATAGGCCAATGTCTGGTGGAATTGGAGCGATGGTCTGAAGCCTTACTTCATTTTGAATTACTCCAGGAACTTTCTTCTGCGCCGCAGGCCAGTCCTGAGGCGACCCAGGAAAGTACCGATGATCCGCCGGTCATGGCTGGAGCTAAAGTATTGGATAAAGAGAAGGTTGTCCATTGGTTGGAAAAGGTTCGCCAACATCTTGGCGACACCGAGAAGGCCACTGTGGACCTCAACCCTGTCGAACCTGATCCAGTCACCTCCAGTCCACCGCTGACTAAGACTGAGGACTCGCTCGCAAGGTCTCTCAAGGACTTTGAGCCGGTTCATTCACGAGCCTCACTGATGGGACGTGATGCGGATTTCAGTTGGTTTCGATATGTCATTCCTGCGAGGATGGTGATGCGGGATAATCTGCTTATGGGAGCACATGAATTTATTCCCATTGATCCGGGAGACACCTTTTCCGCATCCCAAAAAGAAATTTATTTGGTGTTTGCCTTACTAACAGCTTCCTATGATGAAATTCCCTTAACAGCCGAATGTTTTCTTGAAACGTCCAGGATTTCGTCAGGTCAAGCGGCGTTAGCCGAGGATCGGGTCGTCATGACCATGAATGAACAATCCGGCTACTTTCGGTTTCAGGCTTCACCAGAGGGTTGGAAGCCCGGACTTTATCGTTGCGGTTTATTTGTGGGGGATGAGGTCTCGGCTTATAACCTAGCCGACGACGTGAGATTTAGGATTATGGCTCGTGATGAAGCAGGGTGAGACGACAGAGCAGACGAAGGTGATTGTTCTTGTTGGAAAGCTTGAGTGGTGTGGTCTTTTTCCTTAAGCCATTGCTCAAAGTTCTTTGCGACGCCTTCCAAAATTCCTCCCTCCCCATCAATTCCAATGCATAACTCACCTCTGCCAGCGAGATAGCACCGATTAACCGACAGGAGCCCTTACAGGCATGTGCAACTTTCATTAATGCGTCAGGGTCCTGGTGGTCGATTGCCTGTTTGATACCTTCGAAATGACGAGGCAAATCTGCCAAAAATTGATGAGCCACTGTGGTGAAAAAATCTGGATCGTCTTTGCCTTCTAGGGCCTTGAGGTTTTGGATGACCGTTCCATCCAGGCAAAGAGATACGGATGCGGAGGGCAAACTGTTTGTTTCTGAAATGGGATGGTCCACTAATTTATTTGTTGAACAATTGGGCAGGCATGCGTTGATCATGTTTTAAACGTCGTTCAGCAGGTCGGGCTTGGCCAAAAAATCGTCCATGCCGGCTTTCCGGCAGAATTCCCGATCCTCCTTCATGGTGTTGGCGGTCATGGCAATGATAGGAAGGCGGTGAGGGGGGCGTTCGGTAGGATGCAGTGTGGATGAGCTATTCTCAGGTACCTGTGCCTGGAGTGCTTCTGAATGGTTTTGCTTTTCCTGTTCCGCTTTACGGATCCATTTTGTGGCCGAATAACCATTCATTTCGGGCATATGGCAATCCATAAAGATCAGATCATAGGAAATACGACCAACAGCCTACACGGCTTGCAGGCCATTCGCAGTCACGTCAGCGTGATAACCGAGTTTGTTAAGCATCCGTACAGCGACTTTTTGATTGACCAGATTATCTTCAGTTAAGAGTATCTGGACTTGTGCTCGCGCTTGTGCTTCTTCAACAGTATGTCTCGTTATCAGTGTGGTGAATGTGTGTCATGTGGTAATGCTGAAAGGGTCCTACTATCCAGGACCAGTTGGAGGCACTGGTGTTAGAGTTGATGCCGCACGGGTTTGGTGAGGTAGCCATTGAAGCCTGCCTCTTGCGCGAATCGAGCGCCCCCCTGTCGTCCGAAGGACGCGAGGAGGATGAGAGGAGTGCGAGCAATTGTGGGATCTTGCCGAATCGCTTTACCAAGAGAGAGCCCATCTTCTTGGATCGACTCTGAGATAGTCTGGTCAAAATGGCGACTTCAAATGGCTGCCCCTTTTTAGCACGTTCCTGGATCAATGAGAGCCCTTCTCTCCCGTTTCGCGCGACGTCACAGACAATGCCCCATGAATCGTCATAATGTTGGAGGAGGAATCGAATCGTCTCATGCGTTTCGACAATACAGTGATGACGACCGTATAACGAGGGACAGGCAATTGGGGAAATTCTGGACGAGGACGGATGACGAAAAGGGACTGTGACCCAAAACGTTCTTCCATGTCCGGCCGCGCTTACCCCGCCCATTTCACCATTTATTAAGATCACTAATCGTTTGCAGATGGTTAATCCTAACCCTGTCCCGCCGAATTTCCGTGTGGTCGATCTGTCTGCTTGCCTATATGGCTCAAAGAGTCGGTGTTGGACTTCCGGGAGCATTCCAATTCCCGTATCGGTTACAGAAAATTTCACCATCGGGCTTTCATATGTGTTTCTGACCAGAGAGACATTCACCATCACTTCTCCTGTTCTGTTAATGTGATGGCGTTCCCGATGAGATTAAAAAAGATCTGCCGAATACGGCTCGGGTCGCCACGTAATTCTTGCGGAGTAGAGGCGTCGATAAGAGAAATGAGTTCCAAACCTTTGCGATTGGCTTGTTCAGCTAGGATCTCCAAACTTCATCCATAGCTGTCCGTAGGTCAAAGTCAATCTCTTCCAAATTCAATTTCCCCGCATCAATTTTTGAATAATCCAAAATATCGTTAATAATTGTGAGGAGAAATTCTCAGGAATTTTTGGCGATTTCGACCATCTCCTGCTGATCGGCATCTATCCCTGTCTAAGAGCAAGTCGGTCATGCCTATCACTCCGTTGCGTGGCGTGCGGATCTCATGGCTCATCGTGGAGAGAATTCTGCTTTTGATTTGGCGGTCGTGAGTGCTTGATCTCGGGTGATGAGGAGTTCCTTGTTTTTTTCATCAAGATTCTTGAAGTCCTTTTGCCTTTGTTTCTGGGCCGCTTGTCGTTCCGTAATATCAGTAAAGATCACTACCTCACCGCAGAGTCGATTTCTTTCATCACGAATTGGGGTGCTGATGTACGCCACTGGCATTGCCGTCCCGTTTTTGCGTCACAGAACTTCGTCCTCAATTTGATGAATGGCGCTATCCGTAAAGGTGGCATATATGGGACATTCTTCCCGCGGATAGGCCGAACCATCGGTTTTGGTGTGATGTATGGTGGCATGCACGGAGAGGCCGATCAGTTCCTGCGGCTCATAACTCAGTATTCTGGCGCCAGGATTCACAACTATAGTCAGACCCTCCAAATCTACCACATAGACTCCTTCTCCAGCTGAGGCCAGCATGCGTTCGTTGCGTTGCGATAATTCTTGATTGGCCTGGAGAACATTCTGGTGCTCAATGTCTGTCGTGATTCGGTCGCCCACCATTTTCAGGGTGTGCATGGTTAAGTCAGATAAAGGGTATCTGACAAACAAGGCCATGACCCCAAGCACCTCTTGGTCTGAGAGTAGAGGATACCCGCAAAGGGGACCAATCCCTCTTGTTTGGCCCATTCCTGCTCGGGGATACGAGGGTCTCCGAGCATGGCATTGGTCAAGTGAGGTTTCTTCTCTGCCGCGATCTGCTCGAATTGAAATTGTCCGACCGGTATACGACTATGGGGTCCATTTATATGAGTATACAGTCCTGCACTGGCTTGCAATTCATTGATTTGCTTTGTGGGATTGAGGGTCCAAATTCGCGCGAAGGCGGCATGGAAATGGGCGACTATCGCCAAGGGGCAGCCTTTTTCCGTTCGGCGATTTCTGCATGGGCTTGTTTTCGGAGTCGTTGGGATATTCACAGGCCTGGCGATGAAGATCAGAGATGTCCTGGATGATAACCAAGGTTCGCCATTGTCTTGTCGGTTCGTCCCAGATAGCCTTAGGGATAGTTTGCTGAATGCATGGTTGCCCATCAGGGTGGGAACACGGCAGAAATTGCCGATGAAATTAAGAGGAGAAGGTGGCTGGTGGGCCCCTTCAAAGAGAGGCTTAAGACGTGAGGTATATTTCGGCGTTCCTAGGTGCGGAAATTGGTTTCAATGGGAG
>CAWAXJ010000055.1:0-141238 GCA_963785905.1 uncultured Nitrospirales bacterium | reverse complement strand
GCCTCTGGATCGTGTGATCCAGAGGCCGATTGGTGGAGGTGAGGGGAATCGAACCCCTGTCCGAGAACATTCAGCGCAACAGCCCTACGTGTGTAGCCGATGATTTTGTTTTTCGCAGTTGCCCACGCCCACCGACCGGCTTAGAGCGCCCGCTAGCCCAGAATTTTCTCGTCCGCCGCCGCTGAGCACCAGCTTTGGACCAGCCTGCAGTGTGACGCCCCTTCCTCCCCCGCAGACAAAGAGAGGAGGGACGTCGCGGTCAATTAAGCCGCGAGAGCCAAGTTATCGTTGGCACTTAATGTTTTCCCGAAGGTTTTACGAGACTCCGAGAGCTCGACACGCTCTGTTGACCTCTTGATTCCCGTCGAAGCCAGTCACCCCCTTTGTTTAATGGCACTTTTTTCTCTCCCTCCCTGGCAGGGAGTTCCTTTATGTCATTTTATTATACCGTAAGATTCACACGCTTGCTATTTAGTTAGCCACGAAAGAGGAAAGATCAAGAGGTTTTGGGATCATACAGAATTCATGGTTCTGGCCTTACAGCTTGACGATGTGTATCGGAAATCCATCCTGGGGGTTTGCCAGAAAAAAGTGTTGGCAGGTCAACGCATAGCACGGGTGTCCCCAACTCTCGTGTCCACGTGATGTTCTGTTTTGCCGGGTTTCGCCACATTTGCCAAAGGCGTATACACGCCCATCCCCTTAATTCCTGACTATGTTGGTGATGTGTTTCGTGATCTTGGTTTTAAGAAAAAACTCTTTGGCCATGATTTTCTTCATACCCTCTGGTATACATGGGGGGCTTGTTCATGTTTTGAAATGATAGCCATTGTGAAAAAAGTAGAAAAGAAGGGAGAAGAAACATATGGCATGGACGTTGTTGTTGATAGCGGGATTTTTTGAGATCGTTTGGGCTGCCACATTGAAATTTACGGATGGGTTTACTCGTCTGTGGCCGAGTGTGGGCACGGTTGTGGCGATGGCGATCAGTATGATCTGTCTGTCTTTTGCTCTCCGTGTGATACCGATGGGAACCGCTTATGCGGTTTGGACAGGCATTGGCGCGGTGGGCACGGTTCTCCTGGGTATCCTGATGTTTGATGAGCCTAAAAATGCCGTCAGATTATTGTGTATTGCGATGATCGTGTTGGGTATTGCGGGATTAAAGTTGTCCGATCCTTCCTGATGAATACGGGTTTGTCTCACATTCTCTATTTTTTCCAAGATTTCAGGTCCTATGGAAATGTACTTCCAAAGATTGAAGGGGATGAATTTTCGTCCTTGCGAGAATGGCGTGCCTGGAAGAATGTGTCATCTTCACCTCAGGGTGACCATCTATTTCAAGCATGAGAATAGTAGGAACAGGCAGCCCTAGTTGTGCGAAGGAAGGATGTGATTAAATGGAATACTGGAAATCGGGACGGCCGCCGGCGGGTTCAGCCAAGAGCCCTCTGGATTTGAGCAAATGAATGATTTGGTCGGTGCAGTCGTCAAAATTTTCCGGCCCTGCAAAAATCAAATCCGTATCGGGTTGAGGACCGGTTAACTCTTTGGCCATGTGAATGGTGATGACCGGAATCGGATTCACCAAGGTTTGCAAGGTTTGCACGATGTGTTTCGTGGGTTGTTGGAGGGCATTCGTCGTGCAAATTACCAGGGAGCCCGTATCGGTCAGTAACCGCACCACTTCGCCAAACCGTCGAATGATTTCTTCGGGTTTCGTATCGACCAGATCGGCATCAAGTCCTCGTTGCAGATTCTCGGCCGCGAGAAAGTAGGCATGTCGGCCTTCCGCGACTAACACCGTTTCCAGTTTACGTGCCAAAAACCCTTTCGCGGTGGCATCAGGGCCGGTGAGTAAGACCACAGCGGCTCGGTGTCCATATCGTTGGGCCCGGTCTTCGGCTCCCACATCTCCCTTAACCCATGCGGAATCCCGTTCCCGTGCCTCCGTCCGGAAATCTTCCTGGTCGTCCTGGACCAATTCCGTGATGATCCCACCTCCTGCCACATCGTACTCATCCACCAACACGAAGCGGCCGGTGGTCTCGAAATGCGCATAGAGATCAAACGCGATGGGAGCTTTGGTCCGAAGAGTGATATCGGCCACTTCATTGCGTTTCACGGTGGTTTGCGTGTGGCGGTCGTCTAAATTGGTGGCATCCACAATACGATGAATGGTCGCCACTTCGCAGGAGACTTCCCTGGTGGCCAGTCGCAAGACGTATGGCCGGCGAGTTTCCAAGGGCCGGGTTCCTAACCAGAAGAGGTTGGCACGGATACGGGTGGAGACCAAGCGGCCGGCCATCTTCGTGTGTGGCGATCTGCCCTCGCTCCACGAAAATTTGTTCGTCCAGGGTAATTCCGACGGATTGGCCGGCTTCGGCTTGAGTTGGCGGTGGGTCGAGATTGAAGGCTTCGATGGTTCGGATATTGGCCGATTTATTGGAAGGGGAAAAGACCAGCCGATCACCAATCTTGAGTTTCCCTGCCGTGATCCGGCCGACTAAGATCCGGCGTGCGTCGAACTTATAGACATCCTGGATAGGAAGACGTAAGGTCTGTTGCGCTCGCCTGGATTCCAGATGGAAATGCGCAAGAGAATCCAACACGGAGGGCCCGTTGTACCAGGGTGTTTCAGGGCTGGGTTTGATGATGTTGATGCCTTGTTTGGCGCTCGCAGGGATGACGTATTGGGGAATCACGTTCAATTGGGTGAGAAATTCGCGATATTCTTTCTCGATCGCTTGAAAAGTGTCTTCCCGGTAATTGACGAGGTCCATCTTGTTGACTACCACGGTGACTTGTTTCACTCCCTAACATGGAGAGCAGCAGTCCATGGCGTTTTGATTGGTCGCGCACGCCTTCCAGCGCATCGATGACCAGGAGCGCGGCTTCGGCACGGGCGGCACCCGACACCATATTTTTCAAGAATTCTTTATGGCCCGGTGCGTCAATGATGATGTATTGCCGGCCTCCCCAGGAAAAGAACGTTCGGGCTGTGTCGATGGTAATGCCTTGTTGTTGTTCTTCCAGAAAGGCGTCAAACAGAAACGCGTACTCGAACTCCTTGCCTTGCTGACGGCAAATGGCTTGAATTTTTTCGATCTTCCCGACAGGAAGGGTTCCGGTATCCGCATACAGGCGGCCCAATAAGGTGGATTTACCATGGTCCACATGTCCCACGATTACAATGTTCATTCGTTCCCGGATAGCGATTTCCGTGGACATACTTACATGTATCCTTCTTTGCGCAGAAGTTCCATTCCGCGTCCTTCATCTTGAGCCCGTCCAGCTCGCTCGGATACTTTGGTCGCTTTCAATTCAACGATTATGTCGTCGACGGTTTTGGCGGTGGATTGAATGGGAAAGGTGCATGGGGCACAGCCGAGGCTCCGATATCTCTTGCCGGTTCCTTGATCTAAATACAAGTGTTCCAGGAAGGGAATGTTTTCGAGTTTGATATATTCCCAAATGTTGATCTCGGTCCAATCCAGGAGGGGATGGATTCGAATGTGGGTACCGGGTGGAAAGGAAATTTTGTATTGATCCCAGAGTTCGGGGGGCTGATCGCGAAAATCCCATTCGTTGTTTTTGTCGCGTGGGGAAAAATAGCGTTCTTTGGCTCTGGTGCTATCCTCATCGGATCGCACGCCCAGGATCAGACCCGTATAGCCTTTTTCTTCCATGAGCAGTTTAAGCCCGTTGGTTTTAAGGGCAGTGCAGCATTCCACACGTCCCCGTTCATGATTCATCCCGTTGGCGAGGGCAGCCTTGTTTTGTCCAATGACCAAATTCAAGCGCCATTCACGAGCCAGGCGGTCGCGGTATTCAATCATGGCCGGGATTTTGTAGCTGGTGTCGATATGAATGAGCGGAAAAGGGATATGCCCGAAGAAGGCTTTCCGGGCCAGCCACAATAACACCGTTGAATCCTTACCCATCGACCACAACATGGCCAGGTTATCAAAGTTTTTGTACGCTTCGCGCAGAATATACACGCTTTGATCTTCTAACTGGCGAATGTGTTTCATGCCGGCATTACCGCCGGTTCAGGTGGAACAGGGGATGTGCTTTGTGGGGTACGCCCTTTGACCAATGCGGTGAGAAATGCTCCCGCTTTTCCGGAATCCAGTGTGTCCTGGGCGAGCGGTGTGGCTTGTGCGAGAGACGGTGCCAGGCCTGCGGCATACATGAGTAAGGCGGCATTTACGATCGCCCAAGCCCGTTGGTCGCCACGCTGACGACTAAAGAGTAATTGTGTAATCAATTGCGCTTCATGTTCCGGGCTTCCCGATCCCGGCCCGCTGATCGTCGAACTCATGGCTTGGAATGGGCTAAATCGAAAACCGGCGTCGTCTGGCCGAAAAATCAAAGATGAAATATGCCCGCTTCGTAATTCGCGGGCCAAGGAGGGCGCGGATATGGAAAGTTCAGGGAATCCTTCGACGCCTTGAATAATCAATGCACGCTTCGCTCCAAGCATGTCCAATGCCTCCACCATTTTATCCAGATACGGTGGATGGGAAATTCCAATGACTTGGGAAGCCAGCCGGGCCGGGTTCAGCAATCTGGCCAGTTGATGGGAAAGGTTTTGCAATCCGAATTCCCGACGCAGATCCAGTAATTTGGTTAAGGGCGCATGGTGCCCTGCCAAATCCATATACACCCAGGGGCGTTGAGAAGCCTGCTCGGTCGCTTCTGCTGCGGTATGGGCGATGGGAAGTTTTAAATGTCGGAGGACTTGAGGGAGATCGTAGGGGACTTGCGGATTGTCTACCCCATGCAAAAACATGCCTGCGCCAGCTGCTGCGGCTACAAGGGAGGCAGCCACCACCACGTGAATGGTATTGTGTTTTTCGCCATAGAGGGGAACGTCCACCATTTTTTCCGGATGTGGGAGTTGAACCGGTGGTGTCCAGTTGCGTGCCGTGGCCGTAAAGGACGCCAATTCGCCGATGGATTCGGTTTTAATTCGCATCGCCATCAAAAACGCGCCAATCTGGACGCCCGTAGCTCGACCTTCAATGATGGCGTTTAGAGCAAATTTGGCCTCGTCCCAGGTTAAATCCTTGGATCCCTTGAGCCCTTTCCCGATTTTTGAAATCAGTTGATCCATGCAATGATCCGGGTTAAAACGTCAGGACCTGATCAGCGGGAAGAATCGCTTCTTTCCAAAAGGCCTCTGCGGTTTGCACCTCATCTAATTCGGGAATCAGTTCTTCGACTCTCAAGTCAAAATACCTCAGAGAATCCTTACACACGGAAAACTTGACGTTTCCGGTTTCTTTGGCGGTTTGCATGATTTTCGAGAGGTCCGCCTTGTTCTCTTTTCTCAGGAGATCCCGAACAAAGGCTTCTCGTCCTCGATAGTCCGGGGACATCGTGAGTTCTTTGATTTTGGCTTTGGTCATCCGGCCCGCCGCTTCATCACGGAAATAGCCCCTCACCTCCATCCCGCTGGCTGCCGCCAAGGTTATCCACTCGCAGGCCTGAAGAAGGTTGTTCGATCCCCCTTGGGTAATAATCACGGCAATTTTTTTCACTGATTGACTCCAATTCCTGATCTAGTATGGGTAATCAATTGAGGGATGTGGCCGACCGCAATGACAGGCGTCTGGCTTAACGATGAAGACCACATTCAGTTTTTGTCGAACTTTTCCATCGTCCGGAGCGCGGGTCATCTCCCGGCATGACCGGAGCGGTGCAGTGAGTACATCCGATGCTGGGAAAGTGCTGATCATGCAACGCGTTGTAGGGCACGTCGTTCGTGCGAATATACTCCCAGACCTGTTCCCATGACCAGGTGGCCAATGGATTGAATTTCACCAGTCCAAACTTTGCATCCCACTCGACAACACCGGCATTGGCACGAGTTGGCGATTGATCACGCCGAATGCCCGTAATCCAGGCTGCGTATTTTGCCAGTATCCGTGTAAGAGGCTCAACTTTTCGCAGGGAGCAGCATTGGTCGGGATCCCGTAGCCATAAGGCCTCGCCAAACTGTGTCGCTTGTTCTGCCGGGCTCAGTTTCGATTTCACCTGGATGATCTGCTCATTCCTGCAACTGATAGTGTTGAATGATTTGATCACGAACCGCATGGGTTTCAGGAAATAAAAAATCGGTATCTAAATAAAAGAGTGTGCTACGTGGATTGGCGCGTAGCATCATATCCGCAAGCACCACATCCTCAGCGCCAAAACTACAGGCGAGGATGACGTTTGGCCCATACTGCTTGATCGCCGTTTCGACGATCTTATGGGGAGCCTGATCCTCCAGGGATCGATTCACAACAGAGAGTTCTTCTGGTGAAGGTCTTGTATTTGTAAAAAGTGACATGATGTAATTAAATTTCCACTTTTTCCACTAACACTCTAAAATGCTGCTCATCAGCGTCTATGGCTTCCTGTTCGAGCACTTTGTGGCCATCGTTTCGAAGACTAACCGGGACGTTGCGAATAGGGTCACCGCCGTCCAACCATACTTCTAATTGGTCGCCGTGGTCCATCATTTCTAATTTCAACTTGGTTTTGACGTAATTCATCGGACAGGCCACACCCCGGAGGTCATACACTGTAACACCCGATGGGGAGGATCCCTGTTCGAGTGGTGCGGGTGCGGTCTTGCTTGATCCAATAGGCTTCTGTCCCAGTTCAACGGGTGTAAGCTTGAGATCCTGGCCGATTTGCTCCGTGACCGTCCGGCAGAGGTCCACGAATCCTTTGGTAAAGGCGATTTTCCCTTGGGTCAGGTCAGCCGAAGCGTCTTTGTTCCCCAGATCACCAACTTTAGTGGCCAGATTTTGGTATTCAACGGGCATGAGATTTTTGGCGACAATCATTTTGTCAAATTCCGCTAAGGTGTCGGCATCGGTATTCGGATCGATCCCTTCTGTCACCAGAATGGCTTTCGCTCCCGCCACTACGGCCCGGTAGGCTTTATTGATAGCAAAGGCGTATTGGTGTTTTTCAGCCAACAAGCGCGCCTGATACAATTCCTGTTCGGCCTCAAGGATTCGATTATCGATCATTTCCAATGCACCTCCCGCGCATTCGCCAGGTCCGAGATCTTCCACAGAAAATTCCTCATCGCCTTCCCAGTCGACATAGAACTGTGGATCTTCCTGATAGGAGGGGAGAATGGTGTAGGGGATCAGTTCGTCTTTCAATTGGATTTTTCCGGTGCGATCAATGAAACCCAATAGGGATTCTCCATTGTTTTTACCACGGCGATACAGGTCAAGAAGATGCTGGATAGCAGCAGGAACGTTTTTCGCAGGAACCTTGACGATGAGTTGACCAATCTTAGCGGTTCCGTTGACTTGTCCCCCCAGGTGCAGTTCATACACAGGCGCGACATGGTCTCCGATCCGTTTGCCTACTCCATGCAGGCCAATGGTGGCGATATGATGCTGAGCGCAGGAATTATGGCAGCCACTGATTTTTACATTCACCCCTTCCAGGTCCTCCGCGATTTTTCCTGCGGGGAACACTTCTGCCAGCGCCCGTGCCAGTCCTTTAGAGGATGTGATCCCCAGTCCACAAGTGTCGGTTCCTGGGCAGGAGACAATATCTGTCACCCCTTCAGCCCCCGGGTCACCTAACCCATGTGCCTCCAGGTCCTCATAGAAGTGGCGGAGATGCATATCGGGAATCCATCGCACCATCATGTTCTGATTGATAGTCGTGCGAATGTTGCCGTTGGCATAACGTTCAGCGAGGTCGGCCAGCACAAACATTTGTTCAGACGTCAAATCGCCAGAGGGGAGTCTCACCGCCGCCGCTTTGAATCCTGACTGGCGTTGAGCGACCACATTGGTGGCACACCAATGGTCGAATGCCCCTTGAGACGAGGGATCTCCATCTATTGATGAACCATGTGGGCGACGGTTGCCATTGCCTGGGGTGGATGTGCCGTTCCCGGATTTCGTTGGCATCATCAATGGAGGGTCATCGGGATACGGGGCCGGTGTGAACCCAAGTTTGGTTGTGCCGGATTGCAGCATGGCGTCGTAAGTCTCTTTCCATCGTAGAGAAAATTCCTCAAACCCTAATTTGTCAATAACAAATTTCATCCGGGCTTTGCTGCGATTTTTTCGATTGCCTAAATTATCAAACACTTTGAGCAGGGCTTCGATGGCGGGGATCAATTCTTCCATGGGAACAAATTCATGAAGCACTTTGGCGAGGCGCGGAGTGGACCCCAAACCGCCTCCGACGACCATTTTAAAGCCCGGTATGCCTTCGGTATTGCGAGCGGCCAGAAGCCCGACATCGTGAATAGGGGTTAAGGCGCAATCATGTTTGCAACCGGAAAACGCAATTTTAAATTTGCGCGGAAGACTTTGGTTAAGCGGATTTCGCAATAAATGATAAGCCACGGTTTTCGCGTAGGGGGTGACGTCGAATACTTCACCGGGGCACACCCCTGCCAAAGCACAGGCGGTGACGTTTCTCACGGTATTGGCGCAGGCTTCCCGAGTGGTGAGTTCAACTTCCGCTAACTTTCGCATGATGGTGCCTACGTGGCGGAGGGGAACAAAGTGCAGTTGAATATCCTGCCGAGTCGTGACATGTCCCACGCCGGTCGCAAAGGTATCGGCGATGTCTGCCACCTGCCGCAATTGATTGGCGGTAAGGCCACCAAAGGGAATCTTGATCCGGATCATTTGGACATCCGGCTGGCGCTGGCCATAAATGCCGTATTGGAGCCGGAACGGTTTAAATACATCGACCGGCGTGTCCCCGGATTGTAGGCGACTCACCTCATCTTCAAACGTTTCTATTTCTTCAAGAATCTCCTGGGGAATGGGCACGGTGTGAATAGGAGGGTGGATGGTGACTGGTGAGGTACTCATGTTAATTCTCCAAATCCCGTATACGGATCGTAATTTTCTGTGATTTTCCTAAATTGAATTGATTCCTGTTTCACCATGAATGGTGAATCCTCCGCCAAAACTAAATATGATACATCACGCCTCGCTGGGTTTCGAGTGTTTGATACTGTTCTGCCAATTTTTGTAGGGAAATGACCCGAAGGACTGCCTGCTCCGCTTCCTGAACCTGTTGCCAAATATTTGAAAGTAAGGCGTTGGGAATCTGTCGGCTTTCCGGATGGCCATTGGCATGCCCATTGATGAGCACTGGTTCGGTCGATCCTCCATTCATCGAATTGACCAAATCTGCCAGTGAAATCTGACTGGGATGTTGGGCGAGGGTATACCCTCCTTGTGGTCCTCGTAAACTTCTGACGATCCCGGCTTGCTTGAGGTGCTGAAGGATTTGTTCAATAAAGCGAGCGGGTATTCCTTGTCGCTTGGCTATAATCTTGGCTTGAAGCGGAATGGATGTGTCCTGCCTCGCCAATTCAATTGTGGCCATAATCCCGTACGTGACTTTGATGGGGAACTTGTTCATGTGCTAATTCATACTAAAACGATAGGAATAATATGCAATATAAAAGGCATTGGAATATTTTGTCAAGAACCATGAGCCACACTTTTTAATAAAAACAATCGGAGGGGGGAAATAATTTGGTAATCCACTGTGACCCGTCGAAGAAATTGGTGACTGATTATCATAAGCAAGAAGTTGCACAAAAATCGCAGAGCCCTACATATCGGAGAAAAATAGGCCGATAGAGTGTTGGGTATGGCACCCATAAACTACTGGTTGCATCATGCATAAGAGCTGAAGAAGACGTGAGAGGACAAATGACATGAAAGATATTGCGGACCTGCTTGAGGAGGTCCATACCCTCGTCCAGGCTCTTCGGGAAGAGAAGATGATCCTTGAGGACCGGCTGAAAACAGCGGAAGGCGAATTATCGAGAGTGGATGAAGCGAAAAAGTCCCTTATTCGTGATCTACAAGAGACGAAGGAAAAGCTTGAACAGGAGCTACAAGCCACCAAGAAAAAGTTGGATCATGTGTATCCGGAAATGCAAAGTCTGCAACATGAACTTCAGAATGCTGAAGTGCAGAATAATCTCCTTACGATGGACCTCAAACGGAAAGACACAGAAATTAAAGCATTAGAATTGCAACTTCGTGAATACACCTCATTGATTCCTACCTCCTTCCACATGAAAGAGCCCATCGGGTAATTTAGGAAAATTCCTACCACCCTAAGTTCCCGACTGTGAAAAGTGGCCCTAGATTCCTGATTATTCGATAGCGTATTTCTGGATTGTCTTGATAATCCCGCCCAGCTTTCTTTTTCTCTTCGGAACAAACCTCTACATCCGGGCGATCCTTGATACAGATAGGCGGTGTATCGGGTTGACACTCATAGAAAAAGTTGGGCCTGTCATCCCAAAGGCAGGGGAAGGGAGATGGATGGGGTGTCTACTGAGCATCAATCCAGGATGTCTGTGCAGGACTTTGTGTATACATCCCTCAAGGTTTTGCCCAGGGAATATGTAGGCTGACCACCACCATTGGGGATCTATTCGTCCACCAGAATGTATGGCATATTGAGCGATCACTTTCCTGAAAAAATGGAGGAATGAAACCTGTCATCCATTGTACAATGACCTTCCCGTTAGAATTGAGCTATGCCAAGTTGATCTGAAGCAAACAGGTATCAAGCGATGTTCCGTTTATTGTAATCAGAGGAGGATCCCATGCGAGCTAAAGCTAAGCAAGCAAAGACGACGAACAAGGCCCCCAAAAACACACAACAAAAGACAGCTACCAACAAGAAGGCCACACCCAAGCGTACCTCAAAAAAAAGTCCGGAAGTGGTATTAAGAGCACGAGTTCAAACTCGGATAAAAACGGTTTCGCCTAAGAAAACAACAACTCTCTCTCAACCGGGGCAACAAACAGGTTCAAGGCGTGAATTACGCGTTGGCGACCTTGCTCCTGCCTTTTCCCTCCCCGATGACACCGGAAAAATTGTGAACTCGTCCGACCTTCGAGGAAAAAAAGTGATTGTGTATTTCTATCCAAAAGATGATACGCCTGGGTGTACAACAGAAGCCTGTGCTTTTCGCGATGGCTTTCAACAGCTGAGAAATACCGGGGCGGTGGTGTTCGGAGTGAGTGCGGATTCTGTCTCCTCTCACCGGAAATTCTCGGAAAAATTTCAACTCAATTTTCCCTTGTTGAGTGATGAATCCAAAGCCATGATTCAGGCTTATGGAGTGTGGAAGGAGAAATCACTCTATGGCCGGAAATATATGGGGATTGAGCGAACCACGGTGGTCATCAATGAGGATGGGACGATTAGGAAAATTTTCCCCAAAGTCAAAGTGAATGAGCATTTTACCGAAGTGCTGCAGGCCCTGGGATGAATGAGGCAGATGATAAAACGCGAGGGAGAAACTCCTACATATTCCGTTCGTGGGCGTCGCCAATTTCCGAGAAAGTCTGTTCGCCAAAGACCGCATTGGCATTGCGGTAAAATTTGAATTCAAGAAGATTTTGCGAGGGGTCTTCCAAAAAAAATGTCAGATGTTCGAGCGGGGTATCAGAAAATCGTCGACGAGGTTCACGGAAAAATTTAAGGCGATGGATTCGGGCCCGGTCGCGAAGATCGCTCCATTCCTCTTCTGTGCGGCAGACTAACCCGAAGTGTCTGGGATAAATGCTTTTTTGTTGTGGCCCGCGGTCCTGGGACACATGGGCCACAATTTGATGGCCGTGAAAATTTAATGTGATGGCGACAGAGGATTGGCGGCCCACGCCGCATCCCAGACCTTCAACATAAAATGCTTTAGTGGATTCGATGTCCTTAACCGGAATGGAGAGATGGAAGATGGAAGGAGACATGTTTTGGATCCCAGCTTTATTATCGCATGTTTCCGATTATCTTTTACAAAACATTGATTCTTTTGAATGAACGGATCGGAATGTGGGCATGCACACCACATTAGATTTAAGCAACATAGGGGAAATGACTTTTAACGACAGGTTGGCCGCGGCCATTCCAATGTCCGGCACTCATCCAGGGGGTAGTGTGCCGGATTGCAAATCTGCCAGTCGAATCGAGAATGAGGCATCCGGCCTCCCCCTGAGTTCGCCGGACCAGGGCTTTGAGCGTGTGGTTGGCGGCTCTTCCGGGCGTCCAGCCGAGTCCGAGCAGGATAGCCAGGTGTTTGGCCATGCCGACTCGTATGATGGATTCACCTAAACCTGTCATAGAAATTGCCCCGGCGGTGTCGTCGGCATAGACTCCTGCGCCGATTAAGGGGGTATCCCCCACTCGGCCAGGTAACATGACCGCAACTCCCCCAGTTGAGGCACCTGCCGCAAGGTGACCGGCACGGTCCAAGGCGACCGCTCCCACAGTGTCAAACAATCCTATCCTACGGTACAGAGCCAGGGTTTTGGGATTGACAATTTTCATTGAACCCCGTTTGCGTCCGAATTGAATCGGATGCTTTCCATGGACCAGTCGGGCCAGACCGAAATGGTGAGCCAATCGATTGGCATGCGGGCCGGCTATCATTACATGGTCAGTGTCCGTCATGATGTGTCGCGCGGCACTGATTGGATGAACATATCCTTCCAATCCCGCTACAGCCCCAGCCGATAACGTCTTCCCTTCCATGATCGACGCGTCCATACGTTGAATCCCGTCGAGTTGTCGAAGCGAGCCTCGCCCGGCATTAAACAGCCCGGATTCTTCCAGATGGCTGATCATGCTTTCTACCGCATCTAATGGAGGGAGACCTGTCTGGAGACAGTCATAGCCGCACACGAGTGCTTCGGTCAGACAAATTGACTGACGGCGGGTTGGTGGCCGAGAGCCAGCACCCCCATGGATCAAGACTCTCGGTGTCGGAATACGTGTGGGCAAAGGGCGAAGGAGTTATTAAAAAATGAAGAGCAAGGTGACAAGTCGTGATTGAGTCCGGTGTTAAACCGATTGTTCAATTTGTATTTTGTCATAGGAAGTGTGCCGGTTGCCACCTTGGGTTTTAGAATGATAGACGGCCTCATCTGCGGCATGGAGCAAGTCGGTGATAGTGGGAAAGGGGTGATCCGGCGTGTGGGTCGCGATTCCAAGGGAAATAGTGACAGTGATGCGTTGGTCTCCGCCTATTTCATGGGTGGTGTCCCGAAACGCGGAGAGAATTCTCTCGCACACCATGACAGCGGTGGTTGACGAGGCTTTCGGCAGAATGAGCACGAACTCTTCTCCTCCGTACCGCCCCACCGAATCGGTCGTTCGAAGCTTGGACTGTAAAAGACGGGCGGTTGATTGCAGAACGACATCTCCTGCCTGGTGTCCATAGGTATCATTGACGGATTTGAATTTATCAAGGTCTCCGAATACCACAGTCAAAGACTCTTCTTTCACGAGAGCCTGCTCAAAAGCCGTTTCTAAGTCTTTGTCCAGATATGCTCTTGCCAATGCCCCGGTGAGTGGATCGTAACGGTGTGTTTCTTCCAAATTATGGAATTGGGCTTCCATGACGGCATTATTGACTTGGAGTTCCTGGACTTCCTTGAGAGTCTGAAGGCTTCGCAGAACCAGTGATTCCCTCGCCTTCTCCAAGATAGCTTGAGGCTCTGTCCATGTCTGTAAGTCAGTCTGGAAAATTTTCTCGGTCTCTGGAATAAGTTCTTGGGTTGTTTCCAGTACTTTCATTAGCGTTTCTGAAGTGAGATTCAGGCGAGTAGAGGCTTCCTCTCTTACAGCTTGTAGATAGTCGTCAGGAGCCTCGCGTAAAAAGATTTCGGCGATTTTTCCTGACAGAGACACACAATACACAAATTTCGCGCGTTCGTCCTGCGGTGGTATCCGAGAGAGGTCATCACTCGCGGCGACGGCCAGCCTGAGACGGTCTGGAAAATTCCACTGCGTTAGCAGCCAACTTCCGACAGCGGCATGGGTCACTCCGAGGAGTTGGTGTTCATGAGCGATGACCTTGGCATGGCATGTTTGATCCAGCTCCGGGCGATTATAGAGGTCCAGGAATACTTGATCCAGGGCCAGCATTCCCAAATCTTGCATAAGGCTCGAAAGATACAACTCTTCAATTTGGGTTAACCTACAGGTCGCTCCAAGGACACGGCAGGTTGTTCCCGCTAGGAGGGCACGTTTCCAATACAAGGCATAGTCTAAGCCAGATCCTCGACTAGTCTGAAGCGATTTCATTAATGAAAAGGAGAGGGCCAGAGAAATGGTCGCGTTGAGACCAAGGACCATAAGCGCTTGATGAAGATTTTCAATTTTTTTGGAATAACGGTATAGGGGAGAATTGGCGATTCGTAGGATTTTGCTGGCCAGCGCCGGATCACAATTCAGAATTTTGATAATACGGTGAAGGTCGATTTCCGGTTCGTTGGCTACGGTGATAATTTTCACGGCAATACTTGTCGGGCTCGGAAGACTGGGGCAGGACAGGAGTTTCTCTTTAAGTTCGGGAGTCATCGTTTGGCGTCATTCAAATGTTTTTGGTTGAAAATCTCCACGAGTGTTCCGGATAGCTCTGCTTCCCGTTGGGTCGAGGCTTTCACGCCTGTCCGGGGACACACATAAGGATGTATCCATGGAGTTCTTTTCCTAACAGATATGTATTTCGGCATATTTTTTGTCATCTAAATAGCCATAAGAGGAAAGTGGATTTCTATATTTTTGATTCATAACCAATCATTCTGATTGCGAATGAGTAGTGGAAGTAGAAAAAGGCGCCTCACGAAAAAATGTAAGAATGCCATTTGGCCTCTCTGTCATCGTGATGTTCTGTCGGATTAATGCCGAATAGGGTGCCTTCATCGATTTTGGAGTTTCGCTGGATGCATGGGAAGGCATTAGGAAGATCAGGGGAAGCAGGTGATTCGATTCAGGTAGGCGGAGAATGCGGAAGTGCCACTTAAGGTGATTGGAAATGCGGCTCCTAATGGAAAAGCCTATCTTGTCCGTGGTTGAAATTTGGATCCTGAAAACGGTTGAGATCCAATCGAACAAAACCCAGGCCCGCCACACACAGTTCAAAGTTTGTCGAGAGTGTTTGGAAGAGAGATGGTGGGTTTTTGGCTTGAGGGTCCTGATGCGTGGCCACAATGCTGTATGAGCGTTTGCCTGCCTTGACGTAATCCACCAAGAAATCCTTATGGTGGATCAGCCCTGAGCACTTAATACGGTTGCAATATTCAGGAAAGATCCCAGCAAGGAACAAGGTCAGGTCCCCGATATGCCGATGAATCTCTCGTTCCTTTTCCACAGAAGATTGATGGCTATGCTCTTCGGCTTCGTAGAGAAGTTCCACCACGGTTTCGACCGGTTCTCCTTCATGATTTTTGATGCGGGCGAGCTGATCGATATGGATAAATTCGAGGAGCAGATTCGAAACATAATCGGTCACCTGGAAATCTGGCCATCCCAAAGCTTCGGCAAAGTTCCGTTCTGTCAGCCGGCCCAACCATTGTCTCAAAGGATGTTGTTCGGGGATTTGCGTCATCGTGCTCTTCCCTCTTTTGTCATCTTTCACTCGTGTGTTCGGATGTTTTCTTTAAATGATTGTATCGGTTCGAGGTGGAAATTTCCTTAACCATTTTTACTCCCTCATCGGCCTTGCTGTCCAGGTTGAGGGTTACTGGTCCATCATTTTTCGAGGTCACGACCATCGTAGCGCTAAGTTTTCCCCCCGTGAGGCTATGCTGAGTGATTGGAATTTTCTAAATATATATCGGACGCACGCTTCGTTGGGAGTGAGGAAGCTTGTCCTTATGCCTTCAACGACGGCCATCATACTCACAATAGTAGGAGTGTTCATAATCTGAAGGCTTAGGCTGGACAGAATACAGCATGTATGGTTGGTGGGACGGCTTAGGGAGAAGTTGAAGATTGTTTAATCTTTCGTCGCAGCATGAGCTTCAAATGTGTGAGTTCTTCTGAGCGGAATAATTGGTGAACAGTAAAATATCCCATGGCGCTTGCCCCAAGAGCCAACGCCAGCCACACAGCTTTTTCGGGGCTATGTCCTACTTCATGCCATATCGGTAACCCTGTGATCCAGGAGGAAACGGCTATCAGGGGAAGCAAGGCTATTCCTGTTCGAACAAGGGAAATGCCCAGTTTTTTCCACAATAATCCCTGAAGCCGATTTCCTAAAATAACCGTTAAAATGAGCGTGTTGCCGATCGCGGCCAAACCAGCCGCCAGAGCCAATCCGGTGTGTTGGAGAAATTGCATGAGCCATAATGACAGCCCAATGTTCAAGCCTACCGACATGACGGCCACAATGGCGGGAGTTTTGGTATCTTGTAGGGAATAAAACGCCATCGCCAGAATCCGGTAGGTGGCGAAGGCCCACAATCCGATAGAAAATCCGAGAAGAGCAGAGGCGGTTCCAACCGTGTCCATGGCAGAAAAGGCGCCATGCTCAAAAAACAGATGGATGATGGGTGTTCGTAACAGCATAAGCCCAACCATCGAAGGAAGAATAATAAACAGCACCATGCGCAAACCGAAATTCACCGTCTCCCGTAGCTCATGAATGGCCCCCCGGGATGCTTGGCTGGACAAACTTGGCAAAATTGCCGTTGCCATCGCGACACCAAAAATGCCCAACGGGAATTGAATGAGGCGCATGCCGTAAAACAGATAGGTGGGTCCCCCTTGAAAATAGGACGCCAAAATGGTGCTGATGGTGAGATTGATTTGGGTGACGGCTAGTCCCAAAAGTGAAGGAATGAGCAGGACGCCCATTCTCCTAACTCCCGGATGGCGGGGATGAAAATTCCAGGAAAACATAAAATTGTGTTTTTGCAAACTTGGTAATTGCATAAGGAATTGAGCCAAGCCTCCCACCACAATTCCGATGGCCACGGCCACGATAGCCTGGTCAAAAAAAGGTGAAATGGCGACCGCAAAGAAAATGACGCACAGATTGAAGAAGACGGGAGCTAAGGCGGGAACGGCGAATGAATGGAGGGAATTGAGTATCCCCATGGCCAGGGCCGCAAGACTTACGAAGAGTAAGTAGGGGAACATAATCTGCGTGAGGAGTGTGGTCGTTGCTAATTGATTGGCTTGTTCATGAAGGCCGGGTGCGAGCATCCAGACGAGACTCGGAGCGGCGGCGATGCCCACTAACGTGACGAAAGTGACAAGTGTCAGGAGCGTGGTGAATGCTGCGCTAGCCAGTTCCCAGGTCTCATGCCTGGAGCGGGTAGAATGGTATTCGGTAAAAACCGGAATAAAAGACGAGGACATGGACCCTTCTGCAAAGAGTTCTCGCAGCAGGTTGGGGATTCGATAAGCGATGTAAAAGGCATCTGCCGAAGTATTGGCTCCGAACAAATTGGCTAGAGTGATGTCACGAATAAACCCGAGGATCCGACTGAAAAACGTGGCTCCACCGATCAGTCCGGCCGCCCGACTGATGCGGTGGGTCTCTCCCTGAGGAGGAGTCGGAACAGGTGGAGATGGGGATGATTGGGACATCCGATTAAGAATGGTACCGGAAAGCGTTATTCAGTTTCATCTGGGAGTTGTCAGAAGCGCCGCCATCTTGTGCTAAGGGTGTCAGGTTCTCGGCATACCACTGTCTTTATTGCCTTACCCCTTGGCATGAATTGACACCCTTTCAATCATGCTTTAGCATCGTTTCCCTTTTGCGCATGTGTTTCTTCATCTTATGACAAGACCTTCCTTGACTCAATCCAGTCTGCCACGATGGTGGTGTTTTGCGACCGCGTTTACAACCGGTGCGGTGGTGATGGCGCTGGAAATTTTAGGAAGCCGACTCCTCGCGCCGGTTTTTGGGAGTTCGTTATTCGTATGGGGCGCGCTGATTGGAGTGATTCTGGCAGCCATGAGCAGTGGATATGCTGTAGGCGGCTGGCTGGCTGACCGGTACCCTCCTCCTAGGGTATTAGCTGCATTGTTGTTGGTATCTGGGGCTTGGACCCTGTTATTGGCGTGGGCAGGCCAACCGGTGGTATTTCGAGTGGCCCAATGGATTCAAGATCCTCGCTGGGGGCCATGTTTCGCAGCCAGCGTACTGTTGGCAGTCCCTGCACTGGGCCTGAGTGGTGTCCTTCCTGCACTTTTGCGTTTGGCTATCGGGGATATGGGTCATCTTGGACGTCATACCGGTGGCATGATCGCGGTTTCAACTATTGGAAGTCTTATCGGAACCTGGGGGACTTCCTTCTATCTCTTATCCTGGCTGGGAAGCACCACCCTCGTTGCCGTCTTGGGCGTGGTGCAAGTCTGTCTGGGTCTCTTCTGGACTTTAAGAGTCGGAAGTTTGTCGGCCGGGTTGCAGGTCATTCTACTGGCGGGAGTCGTGGGAATAGCCTGGATGGGTTTCCATCCAATCATCATTTTGCCACCGGCGATCCACCAGGAAGATAGCCCCTACCAACAAGTTCGGGTGAGTGAAAATAATTTATTTCGGTATCTCATTTTGGATAATACTTTCCACGCGGTGATGTGGAAAGCGACGCCGACTTCTCTTGCATTGCCCTATAGCCAGGTCATGATGGGTGTTTTACCTCTCGTAGGAAATCCTCAGCGGGGTTTGATTTTAGGCCATGGCGGTGGATCATTGGCGAAGTGGCTTGGAGAAAACTGGCCGGATTTGGAATTAGATGTGATCGAAATGGATCCGTCTGTTGTCCAAGCAGCTGAACGGTATTTTGGTTATAGGCCGCCACCCAACCACCATGTCTATGTGCAAGACGCGCGCACGTTTTTACGAAATAATCCTACCCGATATGATGTGGTGTGGGTTGACGTGTTTGCTCGCCATCTCATTCCGTTCCATGTAACGACTCAAGAATTCTTTGAAGAATTACGTAAGCATGTGAATGCTGAAGGGGTGGTGGCCGTCAATTTGGCCTCTTCCGATGCACCCGCTAATGTCCGTCGTGCACAAGCGGTGTTGACTACCATGCAACTGGCGTTTCCAGATGTGATCATGTATGGGGTTCCAGGTCCTGAATGGTTGAACACGAAGAAGGGATCTGTGAACCTGATCTATTTTGGTGGAAAGCCTGTTCAGGCTATGAGAGATCCTCACTTTTTGGATGTGATGGCTCACCAGATGAATCGTAATCAGTTTCCGCCCGAAGGATTTGCATTTTTCATATCTCACGACCCGCTCATACTGGCCCCTGGCGATATTCTTACCGATGATTTCTCTCCGCTAGATTTACTTCAAGGGGAAGGGTAAGAGTTCCCTTTCGCTTCTTGCCATCCAGAATGCTCCTTCTTTTCTCATAAAAGGGAGAGATCTTTAGATCCCTAGTTGATCGGGGCTGATTCAGAGATTTGACTGGATTCTGTTAGACCGCAAATGGTACCGGGATAGTTGGTGTACGCCCGCTGATCACGGAGAGTGTGATCTCGTGCGGTTTAAATGGACGCTATAGGTTGGGAATCCTTTTTTTGGAAAGGAGCACGTATTCTAGGTGAGTCTTTGTGGATATCGGCGTATTATGGCTTCCGGTAATGGTTGGGAAATCGCTTGGGCGAGGTTTCCCGTATGTTGGATTATGATTGAAGGAAATGAAGGAGTGAGTTTTTGATATTGGATGTCATCGCCGTTTTTGGTGCTGTGTTTCCAAGTTCCTGCGTACCAAAACTCAGAATATTAGCAACCCGAGGCAGACCACTAGGTTTGGAGTTCAGGCGAATATCGACAGGAGAAAAAATTTGTGTACCTGGGGTCCGGATCCCACTTTAGTTTTGACAGACTGCCTTTGGCCAAAATTTGTAACGAATTTGTGGAAGCTGAGCGCCATCAAAATTCGGGATGTCATATAAGCATCGGTCAATCACTGCCACCTCATCTTCGGAAAATTCGAAGACTTTCCGTGTTTTCCAAAACTGGTCCAGCGTAAAATAATCTCCTGTGGCTGGCTTTCCTGCCAGGGCTGCCTGAAGGTTCTTAAAGGCTTCAGTATCGGTTCCCGGAATACGCCCGTTGTTTCGTTTGATGCACCATTTTATGATCTCGGCTACCCCATACATACTCAAATCAATTTTCTGCTTTTCCTCAGCCATGGCTTCCTCCTTACAAACGTACAAACGGAAAGCGATTTCTATAACATAAAAATAGCCTTCTCTGCCAGTGGGGACAGGACACCATTACCCGAAAATTTTTTTGGGAGTATATCCAGCTACGGACAGCAAAAAACGGGTTTTTCCCTTCTCCCGCAGGTTTTACAACATTTAGGGAAATCCGTATACTCGGGGCGTCAGTCCCATTTTTTTACCCGCATGATATGTTAGTTCCTTCCATGCACCCTTGAGAGAAAGGCAAGAGGAATTTGCATTCCGGTCACACATTGTGTGTATGTCTTGCCGTTTCTCTAGGCATTTTGGGTTTGATGTCTTTAAACGGTTGTCCTTCCCGTGAGGAGTATCAACCGCCCGATCTCATCTATCACTATAAGGATTTGAATGTAGGTAAAAATCCTACATCAATTCGAGCCAGTGATTTTAATGGTGATGGATTCGCGGATTTGATCACCAGCAACATTCAGGGAAATTCCCTGTCTCTACTCCTGGGCAACGGTGATGGGAGTTTTCAGGACCAAAAAATAATTTCTGCTTGCCAAGAGCCACGGAATGTGGCAGTCGATGATTTTAATCTTGATCATTTCTCTGATCTCGTCGTCGCCTGCTCAGGGGATAATCATGCTCTGGTGTTTTTGGGGCAAGGCAATGGCACCTTTTTGCGGGGTGCTCAATACCTTGTGCATCGTACTCCAGTCAGTATTGCCACAGGCGATTTCAATGAAGATTTCCTTCCTGATCTGGCTGTGGCTCTCCGAAATGACAAAATTCAAATCCTGTTTGGTATGGGCAATGGACATTTCCGATTGGGTCCTTTATACGAATACGGAGACACGCCAACATCGGTGGCCACGGCAGACTTGAACGGGGACAAACACTTGGATTTGGCTGTGTCCAATGGGGGACCGATGAGTCATGCTGTCTCGATCTGGCTGGGCTTAGGGGATGGCACCTTCCAGGCACCGACTGACTATCGAACTGGCAAGCGGCCCCTGGGGGTCTCTTTTGCGGATTTTAATACGGATCGTGCACTCGATCTTCTCGTGATAAATGGTGAAATGAACACAATTACCATATTTTTAGGAAATGGGGATGGCACCTTTCAAGCCGGGAAGGAATCCGGCGGTGATGCCGGTCCTAATTACGGAGTGGCTCAGGATTTTGACGGCGACAAAGTTCCGGATGTGGCAGTCGTCAATATTCAGTCTGCGAGTATTTCTTTGTTATTCGGGAAGGGTGATGGTACGTTCCAGTATCCTCCGAGGCATTACCCCACCCCGCATGCCCCCTTTGCACTCACGACATTAACGATTGCAACCGATCGTGGAGAAGAACCCGGGTTAGCGGTCGTCAACAACGCTTCCAGCAATGTGTCAATTTTTTTGCATCATGGATTAAACCACAGCCGGAAGGACAAAGCTCCCACATCTCCTTCTTGATTGTCTTGAACATGATCTTTTCTTGACACCCTATGTATGCCTGATTACAGTGAAATCTCATGGTTGGCAGAGAGAGGCTCAACGATGTTCCAAAGCGTGAGTCAGCCTTTTTGAGGAGAATGTGCGAACTTTTGGCTGGTGGTTTGGAATGGGGTCCTTGCTGACCTTAGCCGTCTTGCTGGTTCAGGGAGGGGTAAGAGATTTGATTTACGGGTCTTCCTACTCTGGCACCTGGGAGGGGATTCTTTCCATGGGCCTCACAATTTTTGGAGGTGGAGTCCTTGCGGGTTGTGTGGCGGTAATTTTGAACCGACTGCGTTAGATTTTGCCGTAACTGACCAGTTGGCCGGGAGGGACGACAAGCCTCTTGGGTTTTGAAATCAGACTCGGTAAAACATCAAATGGGTTGCCATTTGTTTATGACGGAAACTCCTATGAGGAAGTAGAGCGTTATTATGACGTGCCTCAGATGCCAAGGAACGATGCTGGTTGAACGTCAGTACACCCGTGTATCCCGTCGGTTTAACGCCAAATGCGTCAATTGCGGATTTTGGTTTGATTTAGCTGATGTCTTGCGCTTTTTTAAGCGCGTCTTGGAAAGTGGCTATCGCGGAACAAAAATTCGAGAGATCTTATAATCCACCGTGTGCTCACGACTTTTTCCGGTGTTTTTTTGAGGACATCCTTCCTTCAGCTTCTAGCCAATTCTTTTAACCCCGTTCTGATGAGTTCCTCGAGTTCATACGTCTGGCCTATTTTGGTCTTGGCCTGACCCAGGGCCTTTCTGACTTCGGGTGCTCGATATCCCAAATTAATTAGAGCGGACGTTGCTTCTTCTTGAAGAAAATCTGGTGGTCCCGGGGACGAACGTGAGGGGCCAGGAGTATTGGGAAGAAGAATTCGACTGGTCTTTTCTTTTAATTCCAGAATGATTCGGCTGGCCGATTTTTTCCCTACCCCGGGAATGGATGCCAAGGTTTCTCCATCCCCTGTCTCGATCGCCGCACATAATTCTGAAACGGATAAGGTCGACAAAGCGCTCAGGGCCAGTTTCGGTCCGACGCCGGTGATGGTCGTGAGTAGTGAGAAGGCCTGTTTCTCTTCCGTAGTGGCGAAGCCAAAGAGCTGAATGGTGTCATTGCGCCAATGCGTGGAGACGAAGACCTGCACGGGGTCATTAAGATCAGGAAGGGTAAAATAGGTGGAAAGCGCGATGAACACCTGATAGCCCACGCCCTGCACCGAAATGACGGCATCTTGTGGTGTTTTCGAAGTGAGGGTTCCCGACAATGAGGCAATCATATTTGTGACAAACTCAGGTGTTTGTCAAAAGGGAAATTGATATGAGAAAGGGTAAAGGATCAGAGAAGGCGTGATTGAGATAAGAGCAGGAAAATGGAGTGGAAGCCAGAAGGTTAAGCACTTTCGGCGGCCATTTTCTCCATCAATTCGTCAGATATCTCAAAGTTGGCATGGACCTTGGCCACGTCTTCGTTCTCGTCTAAGAGATCCATGAGTTTTAAAGCTTGCTCTGCATCTCTGCCTTCAAGTTGAATATGGTTTTGTGGGAGAAAGGTGAGTTCGGACAGGCTGGTTTGAATCTGGGCCTTTTGTATCGCTTCTTTGACGGCTTCGAAATTGGCTGGTTCCGAGATGACTTCAAATCCGGTAGGAGTTTGTTTCACGTCTTCAGCTCCCGCCTCCAGTGCCAGATCGAATAATTGTTCTTCGGTCACGGTTGGGTTTTCGATCACCAATAACCCTTTTTTATGAAACTGCCAGGCGACTGCGCCGGCTTCAGCCATTGTGCCATTATTTTTGGTCAGAATATTTCGAACTTCGGCCACCGTCCGGTTGCGTTTATCGGTCGAAATCTCCAGGAGGAGTGCCGTCCCCCCGGGCCCATAGCCCTCTAGCATAAACTCCTCGAATTGCATACCAGGAAGTTCCCCGGTACCTCTCTGAATAGCCCGTTTGACCGTATCG
This sequence comes from uncultured Nitrospirales bacterium, assembly GCA_963785905.1. Lineage (GTDB taxonomy): Bacteria > Nitrospirota > Nitrospiria > Nitrospirales > UBA8639 > Nitrospira_E. The sequence goes on along the minus strand of CAWAXJ010000055.1, from coordinate 117,827 downwards.
GCAGGCATATTCACTTCTTTGGATTTCGCAATGGCTTGGCGTAAGGTGGGATTGCCGTCTGGATCGCCGCCGCTACGCGCGGCAATGGAAATTTCACGAATGACTCGCGTGAAAATTTTCCCCCGCTTGGCATCTTGGGCGCCTTTGTGCCGCTTAATTGTTGACCAATGGCTATGTCCACCCATAATTAGCGATCCTTTCCTAATTTAAGGAGTGAAGGATGTCAGAATATCTCTCAGCGTGGGCTTCTATCACAGTATTTGAAAGGGAGTCAATGTACGTGGGCACGCCAAATGAGACCTAGGGAAATCGAGAGGGAGAGGCGGAAGAGATATCCTGTAGTGTCCTCAAGCCTCATCCTGTTAAATTGATTTCCCTCTTAGTCCAGTGTTAGGAAATCAGCCATGCGAATCGTGTTTATGGGGACCCCAGCTTTTGCGGTGCCCACGCTTCAGCAACTACTAAATACAGAATTTTCTGTAGTGGGTGTGGTATGTCAACCTGACCGACCGAGTGGGCGTGGGAAGAAAATCCAGGTAGGGCCCGTCAAAACGCTTGCCCTGTCACAGGGTATCCCCGTGGTCCAACCTGAAAAAATGAAGGATCCTCAGTTTATGAAGACCCTTCGCGCATGGGAACCTGATGTGATTGTGGTTGCTGCGTTTGGTCGTATTTTGCCAAAAATCATTCTTGATCTTCCGCTAAAAGGTTGCCTGAACGTTCATGGCTCTCTTCTCCCGAAGTATCGGGGTGCCGCTCCCATCCAATGGGCCGTCATCCATGGAGAAGTCGAGACCGGGATTACCATCATGTGCATGGATGAAGGCATGGATACGGGGAGGATTCTTCAACAGGAGGTGATTGGCATAGATCCAGATGAGACTGCAGGGGAATTAGCCTCACGAATGGCTCAGGTTGGAGGAACCTTGTTACTCACGACGCTTCGTGGATGGATCGCTGGCACCCTGACCCCTTATCCTCAAAACGAATCAGAAGCGACCCTCGCCCCCATTTTAAAAAAAGAGGATGGATTGATTGATTGGGCCTGGCCTGCCAGAAACATTGCCAACCGAATTCGGGGGCTGTCGCCATGGCCCGGTGGGTATACCTTCCTTCAGCATGAACGATGGGGGATTTGGAAGGTAAAGGTAGAAGGCCATGAGACGGGATTTGGGCGCACAGACTTCGACAATGTTCAGGCTCCAGGGACCATTACTGCAGTGACGAAACAAGCGATACGAGTCCAAACTGGGCAGGGAAATTTGAATCTTGTGGACATTCAACCTGAAAATAAAAAGCGCATGAAGATTGCTGACTATTTAGCCGGTCATCGGGTTGAATCCGGCATGGCATTTTCAATGGCGAAGAATGAAGATTGTGGCAAGTAATGGTGTGCCAAAGAGATTTTTGTCGCTGACCAGCATTCTTGGAACCGACGTCCTGACCTGACCCATATTGGTGGTAGAGGAAAAAAAGATGACTGACCAAGCCGCTGAATTATTGGCCTATATTCATAGCCGGTTGGCGGAATTGAACACCATTCATGAGCAAGCGGAAAAAGCGCTCAATGCGGTACAAGGGAAGGACCATGTGACGAAATGGAAAAGAAAAGTGGTGGAGGAATTAACGCCTTTGGTCAGTCCTGCCTACCTTCAGCACTTGTCTGCTGAATGGTTGGAAACCACGTATTTCGTCGGGGATGTGTTTGATGAATTATCCGATGAAGTGGACATGTGTCGGCGCCATCTTAAAAAGTTGGCCAAAGATATTCAGGCATCAGGGATTCCCTAAGACCCGACTCCCTCAAGGAATGCGTGTAATGCCTCTCTTCCATTTAAGGCCCATTTAATGTCGCCCCTTCCCCCCTATCCGCGAAAACGGCTTGGCCAGCATTTCCTCATCGATCCGAATATCAATCGAAAAATTATCAGTTTTGCCGAGCTGACTCCGGAAACCTTTGTGTGTGAAATCGGACCGGGTGGTGGGTCGTTAACCCGGAATTTGTGTCAGGCGTCGGCCAAAGGTATTGGCCGTGGAAGTTGATCCTCGCATGGTTCAATTTTTGCGCGCTGAATTTCAGGATTGTCCTAATTTAGAGATTCAGGAAGCCGATGCGCTTCTATTCCCATTTGATCAGCTTCCATCCTCCACAGTTGTGGTCGCCAATCTACCCTATAATATTTCGACGCCCATTTTATTTCGCTTATTGGAGGCACGAACCCGGATTACCCGAATGGTCTTCACCATTCAATTGGAAGTCGCGCATCGGTTGGTGGCCAAACCGCGCACAAGGGAGTATGGGATTTTGTCAGTCATGGCACAACATTTTGCGGTTGTCCGGTACGGATTTCCCGTTTCCCGAAAATGTTTTCGACCCATTCCTGATGTGGATTCGGGAGTGGTTCGACTGGATATCCATGCTCATCAACCTTTTCCTGCTGAGGCCTCCGACGCGTTTGCTCGGGTTGTGCGGGCGGCGTTTGGACAACGCCGCAAAACCCTCCTGAATGCGCTACGCGGCTCGGGTTTTTCTGGAACTCACTTAGTAAACGCTCAAAAGCTTACAGGTATCGCGTTAACTCGGCGAGCGGAAACGCTTTCGGTGGAAGAATTTCAATATTTGAGTAAGGTCCTTAACGATCCATTACTCCCCTTCCTTTCATGAAATCTCCAGGATCCTGAACTGATGTTGAAATATGCGTAAGGGTTGTTTGCTCAATAGAAACACTTATGGTAGGATTTTTTGATGAGTATCTTTCCTAGTTCAAAGAGCAAGCCGGGAAAAGACCAGCCAAAGGAATTTTCTGTCTTAACCACACAAGTTGTAGGTATTTTGATAGCCACCTTAGGCATACTGGGGCTACTCAGTATGGGCACCTTTTCTCCTGCCGACCCGGTCCTTTTTTTCGAGCACTCCTTCTCAAATTCTTTCCCCGAAAATGCGGTAGGCCTGATTGGGGCTACTCTCGCGTATTCCCTCCTATCGATGGTGGGAGGGGGAGCCTATGTGATGCCGTTGTTGCTTGTGGTGTTGGGGTTAAGCGTCCTGTGGGGCGAAAAACTTCAAATAACCTCCGGAAGTCTTCTTGGGTCGCTGCTTGGCGTTCTGTCAGTCAGCGCACTGCTCCATCTTCAATTTTCAGCTGGACCACAGATATCCGCTATGGATGGCCTGGGCGTAGGGAATGGGGGAGTCGTTGGCCAATGGGTGGCGGCGGGGCTTGGGTCCTATTTAGCCATTACCGGGGCTACGATCATTTTAATGGCCATGTTACTCATTGCCTTCCTTTTGCTTGTTCCCGTATCGATTAGGCAAATGGCTCGGGCAACCCTGAGCCTCGGGGGGGGTCTCAAAAATACCCTGGTTGAGTCAGTCAGAGGGCGAGATTGGTGGGTATCGGATGCCCAACCGAAAATGAATAAATCGATTCGGATTAATCGTCAATTGGCTGCCCGTGGAGGCCTTGGGACGGTGGTTGTGGACACCATGAGCACCAAGGCCAAATTATCCAAAAAACAAGAAGAAGGTTATTCGTCTGCCATTGAGATATCACCCATCCTCCCGCTCAAAGATGAAGTCGATGACACCTTTCTTTCCCGCAAGAAAATTTCAGAGTCCTATCAAATGCCTTCGCCCGTCGATCTCCTGGATACCCATGCTGCGCGGGCCGCTCATCAGACCGATTCGGTATTAAAATCTCAATCCGAAGTTCTGGTGAACACGTTGGCGAGTTTTGGGATTGAGGGGGGCGTAACCGATGTGCATCCCGGGCCTGTTATTACCATGTATGAGTTTGCTCCCGGACCTGGAATCAAGGTCGCACGCATTGTGAATTTGGCTGATGATCTGGCTATGGCCTTGAAAGCCTCAAAAGTTCGTGTTGTGGCTCCCCTCCCGGGAAAATCCACAGTGGGGATTGAAGTGCCGAATCCTCAGCGCGAAACGGTTGGATTAAAGGAGATGTTGACGTCGGAGGCCTTTACCCGGGCCCGGTCGAAGCTGGCCCTGGCCTTGGGAAAAGATATATTTGGGCGACCGGTGGTGACGGATCTCCGAACCATGCCCCATTTGCTGGTAGCGGGGGCGACAGGATCTGGAAAGAGTGTGGGGCTTAATTGTTTATTGTTGAATATCCTCTTTACTGCGCATCCGGATGAAGTAAAGCTCCTGTTAATCGATCCCAAGGTGTTGGAGTTACAAGTATACGATGGGATTCCTCACCTCATTCGCCCGGTCATTACGAATCCTAAAGAGGCAGCTCGTGGGCTTGGATGGGTGGTACAAGAAATGGAGCGCCGTTATCAGGTGTTAGCGGAATTGGGAGTTCGAAATATTGATGCCTATAATAAAAAAATTACCGAGTGTCAGGAGACGGGCTCTCCCCTTCGAATCGGGAAAAAACTGAGCAAAGGCCAATCGATGAATCTGGAAGAAGGGGCTCCTTTATTGGATTCTTCACAAGAGCTGCGTGTTCTGTTGCCCTACATCGTGGTGGTTATTGATGAGTATGCCGATTTGATGATGGTAGCCCCGAAGGATATTGAGGATCGCATTGCCCGCCTCGCGCAAATGGCGCGTGCCTCGGGAATTCATCTCGTCCTGGCGACTCAACGGCCTTCAGTTGATGTCGTGACCGGGCTGATAAAGGCCAATTTCCCAGCACGTATTGCCTATCAGGTTTCCTCCAAGATTGATTCTCGAACCATTTTGGATGCGAACGGAGCGGAAAGTCTTTTGGGAAAAGGTGATATGCTGTTCTTATCTTCTGGAACCGGCGGAATTAACAGGCTGCACGGTCCCTATGTTTCTGATGAGGAAGTTCGTGGGGTAGTCGAATGGGTGAAATCGCAAGCGACACCTGTATATGATCCTGTCGCCTTAGAAGCGGTGCAAGAACCCTCTGGCGATGAGCAGGAGCGTGATGAGACGTATGAGAGAGCCAGAGAATTGGTGATGACCACAGGACAAGCCTCGGCCTCCTTTATTCAGCGTCGTTTGCGGGTCGGGTATCCACGTGCAGCCCGAATGATTGAACAAATGGAAGAAGAAGGTCTAGTGAGTGCTCCCGGGCGTGATGGTCGACGGGACGTCTTGGCTCGAGGCACTGCCACTGCGGAGATAGGATGATGCGACTGCACGCACTTGTATTAATTGGCATGTTGGGGTTCACTCTCCCTGAAACGATTGTCTGGGCTGCCTCCGTGTCCGCCGTGGAGGATCTTGTTGGGAAAGTTGATGCTCGATATGCTCAGACACAAGATTTACAAGCCGATTTTACTCAGGAAACCATCCTTGAGGGCTTTACAACGGGATTTACATCTTCAGGGCGACTCTATCTGAAAAAACCTGGCTTGCTTCGGTGGGATTATCTTCACCCATCTGAAGAGCAGATTTATGTGGATGGAGATCAAGTGATGATGTATGTCCCTGAGCATCAGCAAGTGGTCAAAGGGGTACTAACGCAAATGGCGGCATCCAAGGGCCCTCTGATTCTTCTTCAGGGAGTAGGGAAACTTTCTCAGCAATTTACGATTTTGGAACCTTCAGATGGCTCAAAGGACAAGGGTGAACTCCCTAGCTTGACTTTAATTCCTAAGCCTGCGGGAAATGAAGCAGCGACTATCAAAAAAATAGTGCTGAAATTATTTCCTGATTCCTATTTAATTCAAACTATTACCTTGTTTGAAATGAGTGGAAACATCTCACGCGTCATGTTTGATCATATTCAAGTGAATAAAGGCATTTCGTCCCGCCTCCTCAAATTCGAGGTTCCGCCGGATGTGGTGGTGGTAGAACTACCCTAGTTTCATCAATTAGGTGTGCGGTCGAGTGTGGTATCTAATAATGACAAGGAGAAGGTGAGAAGCCATGGCTGAGCGCATCTTAGTGGTCGATGATGACAAGGGAGTACGTGAGGCCCTGTCGGAATTTCTGATCTCCCTGGGCTATACCGTCGTAATGGCCGAAAATGGGGAAGAGGCGTTGAGACAATACCGTAAGGGTGAATTTGATGTGATCATGGCGGATTTGATCATGCCGAATATGGATGGTATGGAGTTATTGGGGCGAATCCGGGACACCAAAAATGATGAGGTAATCTTCTTAATGATCACCGGGCATCCCTCTATTGGCACGGCGGTAGAGGCCATCAATCGTGGGGCCGATGATTATATTACGAAACCGTTCCACCTTGAAGACGTCAAGTTGCGAGTTTCTAAAGCTTTGGAAAAACAAACCCTAAAAGGCCGGTTAAAAACTGCGCAAGGTTTGGCCTGGGGGTTAATGTTGTCTATCCCCCTTTGGCTCCTTCTGGGAATTATCTTGGTTATCCTGTTTAAAGGATAAGTAGTTTTTCCTTCCAGTTGTTCTTGTGTGGTTGTTTCACAGCCTCCAATTCCAAGATCATGGGGAACAGAATGACGTGGTTATTGGGGGCATTGCTGTGGTTAATGGGTTTTTTGGCGGTAGGAGTGAGTTTATCTCAGGCCTTTAACGGCCACATTACTGAAGACCCCACCAAAATTTTACAGAAATATCTCTCCTTGGATAGAAAAGGGGTCCGGTTAGAGGCCTCTTCCTGGCAGGTCGTGAAGCCCTTTGTGGCTTGGAAGGAGGAACCGGTCTGGGGGCACGTGGTGGTTATTTCGCAATTTGAAGTGGTGGAAGATATTTCCCAATGGGAAATTCTTGATGGCTTGGATGCCAAAATCCCTGTCATCTTCGAGGTGATAGGAACCATGTATTGGGAAAGTGCGACATTTGTGGCTGATCCACACCGTGCAATTCAATATTTTCACATTAAGGCGGTTCAGGATCGATGGCAAATTGTGGGTCCTCAACTGCCTCCTTATGTGGGGCGCCAACGCCTGATCGACTTTGTTCGTTGGACGGAGCTGAACGAACCTGAGCCGTCGAAAAAAGAGCTGTTCGGCTCATTAAAAAAACAACTGGAAACCACAATAGAGAAAGATTTGCAGAAATGAATAATTGGCGCGCGGAAGTGTTGTTCTTCGATTTTGACGGGACATTGATCGATTCGAAAGTGGATATTGCGACGGCAGTGAATTTGACGTTGAAGGATTTGGGGTTGGCTCTCCGATCGAGTGAAGAAATCTTTAGTTTTGTGGGCGATGGGGTCAAGCGTTTGCTACGTTTATCGGTTGGGGAGGAAAACCTTGCTCAATATGAATCGGCGTTGGGGATTTTTCGAAAACATTATTTAGAGCATTGCGTGGAAACCACAAGGTTTTATCCCGGAATATGGGAGGTGCTTCATCATTATCAGGACCGAAGAAAAGCCATTGTCACAAACAAGTCTATGGAGTATACCCTCTCTATTGTGGAGGGATTGCATGCACAGGATCTGTTCCACCATGTGGAGGCTCCTCGGGATACGATGGAATTAAAGCCCGAGCCGGTGATGTTACTACGAGCCCTTGAGGGGTTGGGTGTTGACCCCTCTGAGACGGTCATGATTGGGGATAGCACGAATGATATTCGCGCAGCCCAGGCTGCTGGCATTCGAGCCTGCGCGGTTGGTTACGGGTATGGGAACCGAGACAAAGTCGCGGCATTACATCCTGATTTCTATTGTGAAAATCCCAAAGACCTCCTCGGGTTGTTTTAAATCTCTCCCTTGAGCACTTTTCCCTTCGAGTAAAAAAGACATTCCGTACATTTGTGTTAGGCTTGGATTTTTTATAGTTGTGACTGAGCTTGGGATTCTTTTATGATCCATGGAACTTTTTAGTGGTTCCTGGTGTTTTTGATAAATCAATCACGAGAAGAGGTATTGATGGCACAACCGGTTATCACCTGTTTAGATATGGAAGGGGTTTTATTTCCGGAAATATGGATAGCGGTGGCGGATAAAGTTGGTGTTCAGGAATTGCGTATTACCACCAGGGAAATTGCCGATTATGATGCCTTGATGAAAAAGCGACTTGCAGTCCTGAAGGCGCATCGCATTACTCTTCAAGATATTCAAGATGTTGCCAGAACCATTTCCCCTCTTCCCGGGGTCCCGGAGTTTATGGCGTGGTTGCGGGAGCGTTGCCAGGTCATTGTCCTGTCGGACACGTATTATGAATTTGTTGGTTCCCTCATGAAGCACCTCCAATTCCCCACGATTTTTTGTCATAGCTTGGGTATAGACTCACATGGATTTATTACCGAGTATTTCTTACGCCAAAAGGATCAAAAGCGACATGCCGTACAGGCTTTGAAAAATATTGGGTTCAGGGTTTTGGCAGGAGGAGATTCTTATAATGACGTTTCGATGTTGAAGGAGGCCGACGCCGGATTTTTTTTCTGCCCCCCTGATGCAATTGTACAGGATTTTCCTCAATTTCCTGTTGCCCGGTCCTACGCGGAATTCCGGGAGCATCTCAGTCGGGCAGGAGGCTTCCACGCATAAATTTGTCATCCAGGTTCCGGGTTGAATCCCCCATTCGCCTAATCTGTAGTAAGACGCGTATTTCTATTTGCCTACCGCATGAAATGTTTTACGAGATTACGCATTGTTTCGAGGATTGTTCTTGTTGAGATGCCAGGCTTACCAGGTGGCTGGTACGGAGTCTGAGGTGAGGGGGAACGAGATGAAGAAATCCATTATTTTCAAAAGGGACGGGTGAAACCTTAATTCCCGAGAACTCATTAGAAAAATTGGGTTTTTCAGAGCATCTGAGGCTGGTGCCTGGACACTTTTTACGGCAAAAGCACTGAAAAATGAATCCAGCATCTACATAATGAAAGGAGCATCTACATGAGGGTTTCTTGTAATCGCCTGTCTGTGTTCATAGTAATCTTCCTGTGCTTCTCTACCCTCACAGGTTGTCTTGGAGATCGGAATTGGCAATATCCCCCGGCCTCGACGGGGTCATTTCTGAAAGAAAAAGCCGCCTCGCCAATCCCGGTCAAAGTCATTGTTCTTCCCTTAGAAGATTTGAGGGGAAATGGGGTAAAAGAGGAATATTGGAAAGCCGCTATTCCCCTTGTTCCCTATGGGGACACACGATATCAACGTCCTGAGACTGCGAAGAAACCCGAAGAGGTCGATGTAGTCAAGTTTGATCCGTCTAATGATCTTGCTCAATCCATTGCTGCGGAATTAAATCATGCGGAAATTTTTTCCTCGGTTGACTTTGCCAAAGATGAAGCGCAACAACCGGCGGATCTGGCCTTTCGAGGCCGTCTCCATTCCACCGACTGGAACCGGCGATTGTACTCGTATCTGTTAGCTCCCGTGGGGGTGGTTTTTTGGATGTTAGGCCTTCCCATGAGTGAAACCACGACTGCTCTGGAGCTGGATCTTCGGTTAACTCCCTTAAACGACCCATCGAAGGTGTTATGGAATATGACGATGGAATTCGAAGGGAAGCAACTCGATGGACCATATTATGGTCTTGAGAATGCTGCCGAAAGTTATCCGGAAGCTCTCCAGGAAGCCTTGAAGCCGGCGATTTCAGATTTGGTTGGCTTGGCCAACGAGGACCCCAATCGGCTGGTGCCACGCTAAACGATTGGAATTATTGAGATATGGCAAATTCTCGTGAAAAGGAGAAAAATCTGGTTGATATTTGACGGCCAGAAGATTATTTTAAGCTTCAGGTATCGAAAAAACGACCGATAATGATCAGGAAATACCGATATCCTGCAAAGACTATATTTGTCTTATGTGAAAAATTCATGAGACCTTGTTCTTTCAATCATGATTCCACTCCGTTGGCCTCTTTTTTTTATGGACGAAATCGTAGTATTAGTGACCGTAGGTTCTGAAGGCGAAGCTACAAAAATAGCAAGAATTTTGGTTGAAAAAGGATTGGCTGCGTGCGTCAATATCATTCCAGGCATACGATCAATTTTCCAATGGGAAGGGAATATTACTGAGGAGCAGGAATTCTTGCTTTTGGCTAAAACGGTCAAGCAGAATTTCGACCAATTGGCATCGGCTGTTAAAGCAAGCCATAGTTACAGCGTCCCTGAAGTTATCGCTCTCCCTATTCAGCAGGGCAGTAAGGAATATTTAACCTGGATCCGTCGCATGACAAAGAATGTGAATGCCAGTTCCTGAGAATGAATATTTTTTTGGCTAATGGGTTGAATTAGAATCTCCATCCTAATGAAAATTTTTTGGTGATTTATGAAAGAATCTGAGGAAACGTTGACGGTAATTGTTTTTCGAGGGGCACGGGCAAATCCATGGCGCCTAAAATTTCGAAAAACTATTGTGAAACATGCGCTGATTTTTGGATTAGCGTTACTGCTGATTCAGGGTGGAATTATCACGCATTATGTGTACCAGTGGAGTCAGCTCAATGAATTAGGGGAAATAAAACAGGAGTTAACAACCTCACGTGCCAGGACCAGCAATTTTTCAACCGAAGTAGATGGAATGAAAAAGAGGATGTTGGTTTTAGAAACTCTTAACCGAAAACTCCAAACGATGTTTGGCCTTGAAGCGGATGAGATACAGGGTTTACCTTCCGGCCTTCCCGGACAGGGAGGAGAAGAATTGCCTTACGAGGAGTTGCCATACGATGGATTACCGGAGGAAATATCGCCTGAGTCAAGCATTTCAATTGAAAAGACCGGGTCGGCTCCTGAGGTTTCGTCGGCTCATGAGGTTTCCATGTTAGGTTCTGTCATGGACCGAAAAATATCGGAGATTAAAGCTGGGCTAGACTGGCTAAGCCAACAAACTGAATTGGAAACCCAAATTCTGCAGGAGCTTTCTGCTGTAGCTGAGAAAAAAGCTGATCAATGGGCCTCCATCCCTTCCATTTGGCCGGTTAAAGGTGCCATAACCTCCAGGTTTGGCCCTCGTGTTTCTCCTTTTACCGGGAAAAAAGCTTTGCACGCAGGTATTGATATAGGAACCCCATCCGGCACGGAAGTCAGATCTCCCGCCTCAGGAAAAGTCGTTGTCGCTGCCTATGATGGTCGGATGGGGAAATTTATTCGCATAGACCATGGCTACGGAATTGAGACCACCTTTGGACATTTGTCTAAAATCCATGTGAAATATGGGGACAAAGTTCATAGGGGTGATCTTATAGGCCTCGTTGGGAGTACAGGGAAGTTTTCAACCGGACCCCACCTCCACTATCAAGTGGCCGTGAATGATATCGTCGTAGACCCTGTCCATTATATACTGGATTAGACCATCTGTTTCTGGGCGAGTAGTCAGATTCTTGCCGGCTTTGGTCAGTCTGACCATTTCCTTCCGGTTTTCACTCTTCAATAATACAATTGGGACAATAGGCCTAAGCAATATGGTTTAGGGATGGGTCTTCTTTTGTATAGCGTGGGCCTTCTTTTGTGTTGAATTTTCCGAATGAATTTCTTAGATTGAATTGAAGAGTTCAAGAATCTTCATGAGGATTGGTCAAGGCATGGACTGCGGGAGGACAATGCTTAGGGTTTGGGATTCAAGTGGATTCTTAAATTGACAATAATTTCTTTTCTTTGTTAGTTTGTTCTTTTGCTGGGGTATTTTACCTAGCGCATCATTTTCGTAAAAAAATGAGTGATGGTTATTTTTGCTTTTAACCAAGGAGGAGACCAGTTATGAGTCTCGATTATGTAAAATTCACGCCAGGCTTCGGAAAATTTATGCCCAAAGAATATCGGGATATGGTAGAGCATGGTCCATTTGGGAAAAAAACCACGGTGTCGCAAGTGGGGACCTTCAAAGAGATCTTAGAGGAACACCCTATGTGTGCGGGATGCGCGATGACGTTGTTCATCCGACTGGCCATTATTGCATTTCCTAATCCAGAGGATACGATAACTGTCGGAACGGCAGGTTGTGGACGCTTGGCCATTTCCCAGGCGGCAATTCCATTTGTCTATGGAAATTATGGAGATCAGAATGGCGTAGCCAGCGGATTGTCACGTGGACTTCAGGCTGCGGTTTGGTGATAAACCCAAAGACGTTGTGGTGATGGCGGGTGATGGGGGAATGGCAGACATTGGCTTTGCTCAAACATTGCATTCCTGGTTTCGAAAAGAAAAATTTACGACCATCATGTTGGATAACGAAGTATATGGGAATACGGGTGGTCAAGAAAGCGGAATGACCAACAAGGGCCAAGTTTTGAAGATGGCGCCTTTGGGGAAAAAATTTGAAAAGATGGATATGATAGGAATGGCCAAGGTTGCTGGGTGTGCGTATGTGGCGACAGTGGTTCCCAACAACCCAAGAAGAGTAGAAAGTGTCATTAAAAAAGCGATCTTGATTGCACGAGAAGTGGGCCCAACGTATATCCAGGCCTATACCTCCTGTAATATTGAATATGCGATTCCAACAGATAAAGTGATGGAAGATGCGAATGATGTTGAAAATGATCGTTATGCATTTTCGGAATATCTTACAGACGAAGCCAAGCAGCATTTAGGGGAATTGTATGGGTACAAAGAATATCTCCCTAAGCCTGCAGCGGCATTGACGAAGGGGTAACTTCCTGAGTTGGTGCTAAGAGGGTTGGTTGCTCACATTGTGATGAGGGAGGTTTAGAGATGGCTATTCGTTATAACATTCGTATGGCAGGAGTTGGTGGCCAGGGTGTGGTGACCGCATCCCACATTTTTAGCACGGCGGTCATTAATGCTGGAGGGGAAAGCACTATCGTTCCTTTTTATGGGTCAGAAAAGCGAATGGCTCCTGTAGAAAGTTATGTGCGCGTCTCGAATGAGCCAATTTATGAAATTGGAGAAATTACCTTTCCTCACATCCTCATGGTATTTCATCCGCAGTGCATCACCCATGGGAAGAGTTACACGAATCCTTTTTATTATGGGTTAAAAAAGGATGGAGTCGTTCTTATCAATAGTAATACACCTATGAATCTTGAGCCGGATCAAGCTGCGGAATTGAAAGACATAAATGCCAAAATATATTACCTCCCAGCCACCCAAATGTCGCTAGATGTGGCGGGAATCGATTTGGCCACGAATATGGCTATGGTTGGGGCAATCGGCGCAATTACAGGCCTTACAGATTTAGAAGCCTGCGGTACGGCTGTAAAAGATCGATTCTTAGGGAAAGGGTTTGTCGTTTCCGGCGGGACGGCCGCCCTGGATAGTGTGGTGGAAAGAAAGTTCAAGAAAAAGGCAGAATTGATTGAGAAAAACTTGGCTGTCGTGAAGGCTGCTTGGGATTATGCGGTTGATAACGGCTGGACATTGGGAGCATCCTCAATGGCTGACCAAACAACTAATGCAGCAAATAAAGCAGCAAAGGCTATGGCCTGAAAAAAAGACGAAATTGAAGGGGAAAAGCGATGTATCTTGTTGCAAATATAGACGTGAATATATGTGCCGCCACAAGCTGTAAGCTCTGCACCCAATTTTGCCCGGAAGCCAATACGATTCAATATGATACAGAGGCAGGCAAGGATAAAGGGTTGAAGTATGGGTCGGCCTATGTGGCGGTCGATCGTTGTAAGGGTTGCGCCCAGTGTGTGTGGGTCTGTGACAATATGGCCAAGCACCATGCCATTAAAATGGAAATGATTGATCAAATCGGGGATGCGGCACTCACTGAAAATATATCCTACTTGGAAAAAAATACCAAAGCGGTCCTTGCTAGTCCGCTAAGGGGATAATCTAACAAAGTCTTTTCATTTTCCAGTCACTTCATAGTCATCAATCGGAGTCCAACGTGGAATTAACCAAAGAGCTAGAAGAAGCAATCGTGGCTCCAGGGCCACAAGGTTTCCATCCACCATCGGCTGCAGAACTTGGCGTACTGACGCCTGACACAGGATATGGTCTGAAATTTGGCCATGTTGTTGCGGAAGAGGTGGCAATGGAAGCTATGGCGCGTACGATGTTGACTCGCAAGAATGCAACCATTTTCCCTGGTCCGTTGGTTTTGTGGAATTGGAATGATCATGCGGCGGATAAGGCTAGGGCTGTATTAGAGCTAGCAGCCCAATTACCCGATGTGCTCGTCATTCCCATGCCGGATTATCGCCCCAAGTACCCTAAGGTTGAACCGGAAGAAGTTATCAATCCGAATCATCCCAATCTGACCATATGGGGGAATAAGATTGAAGCCTGTATCTTTATCGGGGTGCATTGTCACTATGCCAATCTGACTCTCAAGATGATTCGAGCTGGAACCAATTGCTGGACCTCTGCTATTTGCGCGGAACAAGGGCATGAGGATGCCATGTTCACGGTTCGAGATTCTGATGCCGCAAAGATCCGAAGGGTTGCAGCAGTTTTTAAGCGGATACGAGAAGAAATGGGGATAAAATTGCCAGAAAATGGCAATAATGTTCGTTTTACCGGACTACAATCCAGGGTTCATAATGGCACAGACACACACCAATCCTCTGGATTTCAGTATTGAAAGCCCTGTTGATGGAAAGGCGGCGGAGTTTGGCCATAAAGCTGAACATATGCAAAGAGAAGCATGAGTATATTTGTGAAACGTCACTTAAGTCATAAGGGGGTAAAACCATGAGCGAAGCCCTTGAATCAGAAGTCAAAACCAATCCCCAAGGTGATCCGATTACCAGTGCTCCTGAAGCACCATCGGTTGATAGCGAAAAGGGAAGAAAAGACCCTCATGGAGATGCCAAACGCCAGCGGGTTGTCTCTCCAGAGTATATGTTTTCTGAGGCTCCTCGTGAACGGGAATTTATTACCGGGAGTGAATGTGCAAAAGAAGCAGTGAGGCGATCAAATGTAGATATGTCCGTGGCCTATCCCATTACCCCGCAAAGTGAAACATTGCAATTAATTGGGGTTTTGTATGGGGAAGGGTATGTGAAGGAATTCTATCGAGGCGAAGAAGAATATGGCGTCATGTCGGCAATTGCTGGGGCCTCGCGCGCAGGTGTTCGAGCCTTTACGGCCACAGCTGGTCCTGGAACATTACGAGGTCTTGAGCCCATCGTCTCGTGGGCTGGTCACCGTCTTCCTGCCGTTTGCATGTTTACATGCAGAGTCGTCAATGCTCCGCTGGCTATCCAACCGGATAATGTTGAAATTGCCTACCTTTTGAACAGCGGAATGATCGTATTTCATGCTGAAAATCAACAAGACCTGTTCGATTTTATTATGAAGGGCTTTATTATCAGCGAAAAAAATGATGTGACGCTCCCGGTAGGTGTCTGCTGTGATGGCTTTTTTGTGACTCATGCTCGAGGATATTGTTCGATGCAGGATCGGAGTCTCAAACTCCCACCTCGAGATCCTTACCGAGGGTCGGTACCGGTTTTAGATGCGGAGAACCCGCCAGCTCGACTGTCTCGTGATGCTCCAGTTCAAAAATCTAATTTTATGGCCTACAACATTCACGCGGTGTGGCAGCAGGAAGTATGGGCTGGCGTGGAACGTTCACGCAAATATATTCATCAATATATGGATGGATTGTTAGAAGCTCAGGATGTGGACGGAGCAGATGTTCTCCTTATTGCCTCGGGGAGTGCAGCGGCCCAATCCCGCGAAGCGGTCCGCCAATGTAAGGAAAAAGGCATTAAGGCAGGATTGATCAAGATTCGTTCCTTGCGTCCTTTCCCAACAAACGAACTGAGGAAGCTGTGTGCTAAAGCCAAGCTTATTGTCATTCCCGAGTTTAATTATGTCGGATGGTTGGCTAAAGATGTGGCCACGGCCATTTATGGGTATTGTACGGCAAAGATTGTGGCTGGTCCCCATGTATATGGTGGCATGTCAATGCCCGTGGAGATGATTTTCGATGAAGTGGAATGTGGTCTGACCGGAAAGAAGTCGAACACTGTTCCGGATTCCCATATCATGGGAACCGTGGATTCTGCTGCAGTTGCTCACTTTATGAAGAGCATTTAGGTTTAGTAAAATAGCAAAGGTGGGAAGACCAAAAGCCCGTCCCAAGAATAATTGGGGCGGGCTTTTCTTTGCCATTAGGAAAAATTGAGGATTGATGAATGGGAAGGCTGTCGGTTAGCACAAGCTCCTGATAAAGTAAAAGCTCGGAAATGATTGTTTCTTCTCCCACACAACCCATCCTGGTTACCAATGATGATGGAATAAATGCTCCTGGCATCAAGGTGTTAGCTGAGGCTCTGCGCCCGTTAGGGGAAATTTGGGTTGTGGCCCCGGAGAAAACACAAAATGCCGTTGGGCGGTCGATGACATTGCATAAACCATTGAGGCTGCGTTCCCTGAAAAAACGATGGTACGCCGTCAATGGCACTCCTGCGGATTGTGTAACTCTAGCTGTTTGTAATCTTTTACACGTCCTGCCTGCCGAAATTAGTGGTATCGGGTATCAATAAAGGATGGAATTTAGGTGATGACGTCACTAATTCTGGAACTGTGGCTGGAGCCATAGAAGGCATGCTTCATGGCATTCCTTCCATGGCGGTATCCTTGGAAGATCTACCCAAAAGCCAATATGCTGTAGCTGGCACATTTTGCCTTTTTGCTTGCCAAACGAATTTTGGAAATGCGGGATTCCGCAAGACACAATATTAAACGTGAATGTGCCAGGCTGTAAATTAGAAAACATAGCCGGCATCCAATTGACTTGTTTGAGTCAGCGGCGGTATCAAAATTCCGTTGTCGAAAAGATCGATCCTCGAGGAATCCGGTATTTTTGGATTGCCGGGGAACGAGTATCCTGGGCGAGGGGAAAACCTCAGATCACGATGCTGTTTCTAACAAAATGGTTTCAATTTCTCCCCTACATTTGGATCTCACTGATTATCCTGCTTTACAGGCGCTAAAGGGGTGGGAGAAGACTCTCTTTCTCCTCAAAAGAATCTTTGCCAAATTCTCAGAACAGTCTCTGGCAGATCGAAACGGCCGTCGAATATGAACTCAAACCTTTACGAGTGATTGAACCCCACAAAACTCTGTTGAAAAAATATGGAATGGGGCAAACAATTATATGAGTGGATGTTATCGTGGTCGGATTCCCCCTATGGTGTCCCTGCCTTATTTTGTCTCGCCTTTGCCGAATCTTCATTTTTTCCATTACCCCCTGATGTGTTAGTCATTGCACTCACTTTAGGCAATCCAAGCCAAGCTTGGTGGTATGCGACGGTTGCGACTATGGGATCTGTCTTGGAGGGGCCTTTGGATATGGGATCGGATGGTTTGGAGGGCGACCTCTTCTACTCAAGTTTATGGGCCAAAACCGGATGGATTTGGTGCATCAATATTTTCAGCGGTATGAAGCCTGGGCTATTCTCATAGCGGGGTTTACCCCCATTCCTTACAAAATTTTTACGATCGGGGCAGGAGCGTTTTATGTCGATTTCCGCACCTTTATGGTGGCTTCAATTGTCAGCCGGGGTGCTCGTTTTTTTCTCGTGGCAGGCGCTATCCAATTCATGGGCCCATGGGTCAAAGAACTGATAGAGAAGTATTTCAATCTGTTTTCCATCATCTTTGTGGTGCTGTTGGTCCTGGGGTTTTGGCTGGTCCAACACCATGGGAAAAAAATTGCGCAGCAGGCACCCACTCGAGAACCCTAAGCCATGCCTCTCACTTTCTATAACACCCGAACCAAAAAGAAAGAACTGTTTCTCCCGCTGACCCCCAATCAGGTTACGATGTATGTCTGCGGAGTCACGGTATACGATGATTGTCATCTCGGACATGCCCGGAGTGCGTTGACCTTTGATGTCATCCGCCGGTATTTCGAATTTTGCGGATATAAAGTGACCTATGCCAGGAATTTCACGGATATTGATGATAAAATTCTCCAACGGGCTCAAAAAGAAGGTATCCCCTGGACTCAGGTGACAGGAAAAATATATCGAAGCCTTTTATCGGGACATGAGGCGGTTGGGTATTATTCCACCAACCATGGAGCCTCGAGCGACTCACCATATCCAGGATATTCTGGACATGATTGCCGGATTGGTTGAGAAGACGTCTGGCCTATGTGGTGGATGGGGACGTGTATTTTGAAGTCAGAAAATTTCAGCCGTATGGGCAATTATCAGGAAAGAATCTGGAAGAATTATTAGGCCGGGGCCCGCGTTGAAGTCGACCCTCGCAAAAAGGATCCCATGGACTTTGCCCTGTGGAAAGCCTCCAAAGCCTGGTGAGCCGGGGTGGGAGAGTCCCTGGGGAAAAGGCCGCCCGGGTTGGCATATCGAATGTTCGGCCATGTCTAGTCAAGCCCATCTGGGCCCAACGTTTGATATTCATGGGGGCGGGAAGGATCTCATTTTCCCGCATCACGAAAATGAAGTGGCTCAATCCTGTGGCTACACGGGAAAGGAGTTTGCCCGGTATTGGATCCACAATGGGTTTGTGACGTTGACAAAGAAAAAATGTCCAAGTCATTGGGAAATTTTTTTACGATTCGAGAGATCTTTGAGAAGTCACCGTATTCAGAAATCGTAACCGGGGAATGTCTTCGCTATTACCTCCTCTCCACGCATTACCGGAGCGATATCAATTTTTCTGATCAGTCGATTCCGGAGGCTAAAGCAGCATTGGATAATTTGTATGGCCTGATTACATCGATTGGATGGAATCAGAATCTATAACCCTCGAACTTCAATCGATGACGAGGATTGGGAATTCTCAAATGCGAAAAATTTTGCTCAAAATTTTTCTGAGAGCCATGGATGATGATTTCAATACTCCAAAAGTGCTTGCAGCCCTTCATGAATTTCGTGGAGAAGTCAATAAACTATTGGTGAAAGGGATTATCAGACGAAGCCAAGGATCAGGCATTCAAAATATTAGATGGCTTGGGATGGTTATTGGGTTTTTCCAAATTCCGGCAGACAGAATGGCCATTTGAGATAAAAAAAATAGAGGGGGTTGCACCATTTAAAAATATCGGTTTCTGAAGAAGTGAAGGTAAAGGAATCCGGATCTATTGACCGAGATTGGATTGAAAAACAAATCTGGCTTCGCAATAGAAGCCCGCGAAAATAAAGATTTTGCCGCTGCTGATCAGAATACGAAAAGACTTGGCTGCATAAAGACATTATTCTGGAAGACCGACCCGATGGCACCACACGATGGAAGCGATGAATCCCCGGCAACGGTGTACGGGTTTCATGCGGTTCTAGAATCTCTCCACTCGCAATCCAGGCCTGTCCAACGAATCTGGGTCCTTCGGGCCGATGGCCGATTTTTTCCCATTACGAAACTGGCCAGGGAACGGGGTATTCCCCTAACCGTCGAAACCCAGGAGCGACTTACTCGCCTAGCTGGGGATCGACATCATCAGGGGGTGGTGGCGCAGGTTGCCGCCAAAGAGTACGTGGAGGGAGAAGAGTTGCTGGACTCCCTTTCCTTCCGGCCGATTCCTGCGTTATTGGTGGTATTAGACCAGATACAGGACCCGCATAATTTAGGGGCGATTGTCCGATCCGTAGAGGCGGCCGGTGGAGACGGGGTTGTCATTCCCAAGCATCGTGCCGTTGGTCTGACCGGCGGGGTGGCCAAGGCCTCGGCTGGAGCTTTAGAGCATGTCCCTATCGCCAGAGTGGCCAATACGGGAAAATTTCTTGAAGAATGCCAGAAACGGGAAATCCGGACGGTGGCTTTAGATCCGGAAGGAGCCCAATCCTATTCAGAGGTGGATTTTACTGAGCCCGTGGCGCTGGTGTTTGGGAGTGAAGGAGAGGGCATCCGCCCGATCGTCCTCAAAAAATGCGATCAACGAGTGAAAATTCCGATGTTTGGAAGGATGAACTCGCTGAATCTGTCGGTTGCCGTCGCTGTGACACTCTTTGAGGCAGTTCGGCAACGGACTCAGAAAAAATAAGAAATTCTCGGAAATTACTTTATCTGAATAAGACCTTCCTGAATCGCAGCATTAAGGAGTTGTGCAGCATTGGAAACCCGAACCTTCTTCATCATGTTGGCCCGGTGAGCTTCTACGGTTTTGACACTAATTTTTAATCGCTGTGCAATCTCTTTATTCTTTAATCCAGACCAGATGAGTTGAAGGATTTCCTGCTCGCGTTGAGTGAGGGCCTCAGGTCGTTTTCGCTTAATAGGTGGCATGTCCAATTTCTTCGGTTTCAGTTGGTTGGTCATGAGTACCTCGGGCTTTTAGTTAGGCGAATTATCTAAGGGAGAATATCAGGTCATTTTTTGAAAGTAAACCAAAAGTTATACGTAGACCTACCCCCGTTTAAACAATTAAGGAGTGTGTGGCATTAATGGCTCACTGGATTGTTTGGCTAAGCGTCTTTATTCTGGGAACAATATTTGGCAGCTTTTTGACGGTATGTGTCCATAGGGTTCCCAAAGGGCAATCAGTGGTGGCCCCGAGGTCGGCATGTCCCCATTGTGGAAGGCAAATATACTGGTATGACAATGTGCCTATTTTTAGTTTCCTTTGGTTGCGCGGCAGGTGTCGGGCATGTCACACGAGAATTCCGCTCCGGTATCCCATTATTGAGTTGGCGAATGGCGTGGGATACCTCCTGGTGGTCTGGAGGTTTGGCTTCACCTGGCCCACGATCGTTTATGCGGGGTTGGTGTCGGTGTTCCTGGTGGTGTCTTGGATTGATTGGGACCACAAAATCATTCCGGATGCGATCACCTTACCGGGGATCGTGGTTGGCTTCTTGTGCGCGACCCTACTGTTACCAACGGGATGGATCAATTCGCTCGTAGGAATTCTGGTGGGGGGCGGGCTTCTGTTAGTCCTGGCATGGGTCAGCCCATTTTTGTTTGGGAAAGAAGGAATGGGGGGAGGCGATATTAAGTTTTTGGCCATGGTGGGAGCCTTTCTGGGATGGCAGCAGGCCCTGTTAACTTTAATGGTGGGATCGGTAGTGGGCGCTGTTGTGGGTATTGCGTTGCTCGCCACTAAGGTACTTCAGAGAGGCCAATACATTCCTTTTGGGCCATATTTAGCGCTCGGGGGTTTGATTGCGATTCTCTGGGGACCGGAATTGTGGCACTGGTATTTTAATGGGTTGTTATAGGGGTCACGTGCGCCTGGCAATGCAGGACGGCTTAAAGGAGTCGGTTCAAGAGGGTTATAAGAATGGGACGATTGAAGAGGCTTCTTTCATGCTCCAGAGCCTTTACCCTCACCGAATTGATCATCGTATTGGGCATCATGGGGGTCGCTTTGATATTGGGGGGTACATGGGCGTCATCTCAATTACCCCATTGGCGATTGAATGGAGCCGCCAGACAGGTTGTTTCTGATCTGTTAGCGGCAAAAATGAAAGCCGTGGTTGAGAGAAATAGGCAGCGGATAATTTTTCAGGACGGTCACCGATATGTCGTATTGGATGACGATAATAATAATGGAAAGTCCGATCCGGGTGAACATCTTGAGGCCCGCGATATTCAGGAGAGCTATCGAGATGTCATGATGACGGCATCCAATAATCCCTCCTTTCTGCCAAGAGGAACAGCGTCCAGCCTAGCCTCTATTACCTTGTCCAACACCGCCGGAACACGGATCATTACGGTCAGCATAACCGGTCGGGTGAAAGTGAAATCTTAAATGAACCCAAGGATTCATGAGCGAGGTCCATTTTTTGGTTGGCTGAATAATCAACAAGGCCTTTCCTTATTAGAAGTTCTCATGGCCTTGGTCGTGGTCTTCCTGGCGCTCCTTGGGTTTGCAGGATATTCCGTAGTGGCCCAGACAGGCATGACCGCGAGTGCAAAAATGACGAGAGCGGTTACCCTCGCCCAGGAAAAATTGGAGGACGTGCGCCGGGATGGAGTGCCAAATTCGTTAACCAACACATGGATCCACACGGAACCCTATGGCTCTATTGCCGGTGCGAGTCATCATCAACGAACGCTCACCATTCAACCGCATACTCCAATACCCGGGTTACACACTGTCACGGTAGAAATGCGGTGGGATCAAGATGCGCATACCACCTCATTGAAAACCTATCTTAATAACTAAGAGGGAATAGACATAATGGCAGGTGTTCCGACACGGTTCTCCCAAGGATATACGCTCATCGAAGTGCTGGTGGCCTTAGGTCTGAGCCTTTTGACGATGAGTGCCGTGTATTCGCTTTACGTGCAAGAGCTAAAAGCCCAGGGCGTGCGAGAACATGTCCTGGACATGCAGCAGCAGGCTCGGGTAGTGGTGGATTTGGTGAGCCGGGAAATCCTGATGGCCGGCTATGATCCACGAGGCGTGAATCGTGACGCAGATTTTACCAATAATTTCCATGGCATCACGTATGATCCAGATAAGTTGGCTATCAAGGCTGATTTGAATGGGAACGGCATTACCAGCGATGCCAATGAATCGATCGTCTTCGTCTATGACGCCGCGTCCAGCGTGCTTCGGCGTAATACCGGCGGTGGAAATCAACCATTTGGTGAAGATATTGAAGCCTTTATCGTGGACTATTTCGATCAGGGTGGGAATCCGACGTCGGATTCCAAGGCCATACGGCAAGTGGGGATCACGGTGACGGCACGGACGTCAAAATCCGATCCGCAGTATGCCCAAAACGGTGGGTATCGAACGGTAACTCTTCATTCACGCATCACAATTCGAAATGGCCAATCGTGAACGGATATATCGGCAAGGCTGTAGCAAGGTATTTCGACAGTGCCGCGGGTGGAGCGCTCATCGCAGCATTGTTATTGGTGGTGGTATCCGGCATCATGGGAACCACTATTCTGTTTGCGACGTCGACAGATCTTCAGATCAGCGGAAATTATCGAAGGGCAATGGAAACATTCTATGCTGCAGAGGCGGGTATTGCAGAAACCACCATTCGTTTAGCCGGGTCTCCCTCGTCGAATCCAGTCTATCTCGGCGACCCCTCTCCAATCATGCAACCAAATTGGTCAGCCTACGTGTTGTCCAACTCCGGTTGGAAATTGCAGAACGATACCGCGTATTCCACTTTGTTCACCAACTATGTCCCCGTGAGTGGAAATCTGACCAATACGGCTATCGTCTCCAATAGTGTCCAAACCGCTCTGCCCTATTGGACCAAAGTTCGTCATAAAACCGAGTTTGACGCTGAACAGGCCGGGCACAGTTCTCTGACGCCCCATTACTTGGATACCGATGGCGTCACGACGCCCCATTCTAAAAGTAACCAAGGCAACCTGGTCTTTTATGGATTTATACCAGGAAATGGACTCATCCCCACGTCATTTACATCAGCGAATGCAACCCCATATTCACCAGTCGACATCATCATCAGTCAGGGTGTGGTGGAAGGGGCCTTATCGCTCATTCAAGTGGAAGTCGCGCATCCGTCCGGCCCCCCACTGCTGGCGCCGGTGTTTGCCAACAGCCAAGTCGTTTTTGCTGGGGGATCAGCAACCGTTCAAGGATATGATAGCTGTGGGCTTCTGCCGGAAGGTCGACCCCCTGTGTGGTTGGGTCCGGCAGGATCGTTGGTTGGAACCCCCACTCTTACTGGAAATCCACCGACGGCACAAGTGGGCATGGAGTCTCTGGATTTTTTGAAGGTCTTAGATGATCTCAAACGTGGTGCGCAGACCATAGAGGGGGATCTTGTGAGCGTGAATTTTGGTGCACCAGGGACCCCTGCCGTACTGTATGCTGAATCGCTTTCAGGTGAAAATTCGAGCGCACTGATTGTTCAGAATGCCAACGGATTTGGCGTTCTCCTGGTGAAGGGAAATGTAAGAATTTCAGCGCCTTTTTATTGGGAAGGCCTCGTTGTTGTTTCTGGCCAAGTCACGTTTGATGGAGGACTCGGGACTTCAGCCATTCATGGGGCGCTCTATGCCGACCAGGTGCAGATATTAGGTGGTGACGTGACGATAACCTTGGACACCTGTCCGATTGCTGCAACTCTTCGCGTGCTTCCCGTCGCTATTCTCAATTGGCAACAACTTCTCTAGGACCCTGTCTGACTTATCTATTGCTGGACTGATTCCCGACTGATAAATCTCCAAAGATTCTTCGATTGAGGGTTTTTCTCTCATAATCTCCCTAACTTCCTGATTCTAGTAGAGTTTTTTATTCGATTGAGAATTTCCCCAGACTTACCCTTTTTCACATCTTTTCTGAGACTTTTGATTCGTGGCAAAATGGGTCCTTTGATTGATTGCAGAAGCATGACACCCTTCTTACAATGCCCTTCCCAGGACATGGGGAAGGATGTTCGGATTTCGTTAATTACCAGTTTGATGACCTGTTGAAAATCGTGTTTCGTGAAGTATTTCCAGTCAATATGTGTTCTTCGTTAACATTTAAGGAGTACATACCATGAGTGCACAACCAGACATTATTTACACGAAAGTTGATGAAGCGCCTGAGTTGGCCAGCGGGTCGTTTCTTCCCATCATCCAGTCATTTGCCAAAGCGGCAGGGGTGACCGTCGGCACCAAAGATATCTCGCTCGCGGGGAGAATTCTTGCGCAATTTCCTGACAAACTTAAGCCGGAACAACGTCAACCGGATGATCTGGCTCTACTAGGTGAACTGGTCGAAAAGCCGGATGCCAATGTCATTAAATTGCCGAATATCAGTGCGTCGCTTCCTCAAATTAAGGGGGCGATTGCTGAATTGCAATCTCAGGGCTATGCGGTTCCTGACTATCCTGAAGATCCTAAAAACGATGAAGAAAAGGACATCAAAGCCAAATATGACAAGGTGAAGGGAAGTGCGGTCAACCCTGTATTACGGCAAGGGAACTCAGACCGCAGAGCCTCATCATCAGTCAAGCAATACGCCAAAAAGAATCCCCACAAAATGGGCAAGTGGACCAAAGACTCCAAAACCCATGTGGCGCACATGACGGCCGGAGATTTTTTCGGCAATGAAAAATCTGCCACGATTACTGAGCAAACCGCCGGCAAGGGAAAAATTGAATTCGTGGCGGAAGGCGGAAATGTCTACGTGTTGAAAGAAAAATTGACTCTCAACAAAGGCGATGTAGTCGATGCGACGTGTGATGAGCTGCCGGGCGTTACGACAATTCTTGAAGGAGCAAATTGCGGATGCCAAACAGAGCGGCATTCTGTTGTCCTTGCACTTAAAGCCACCATGATGAAGGTGTCTGATCCCATCATGTTTGGTCATGCCGTGACCGTCTTTTTTGAAAATGTCTTTAAAAAACATGAACAAACGTTTAAGGAATTAGGCGTCAATCCGAATAACGGATTAGGCGACGTGCTTGCCAAGATTAAGAATTGCCTGCGGCAAAAAAAGAGGAAATCGAGGCTGATATTAAGGCTCGCATTCAAGATGGGCCGGCGCTTGCCATGGTCGATTCCGACAAAGGGATTACCAATTTGCATGTGCCGAGCGATATCATCATTGATGCCTCCATGGCTGCGGCTATTCGGACCTCCGGCAAAATGTGGGGCCCCGATGGAAAAGAGAAGGATATGAAGGCCATCATTCCAGACCGCAGTTATGCAGGTATTTATCAGGCCGTCGTTGATTTCTGCCGGGAGAATGGCGAATTTAATCCTGCCACGATGGGCAGCGTGCCCAATGTGGGCCTGATGGCCCAAAAGGCCGAGGAATATGGATCCCACGACAAGACTTTTGAAGCCACTGCCAAGGGCGTGATTCGGGTCATTGATGGAGCCGGAAAGGCAATACTCCAACACGATGTTGAAAAAGGCGATATCTGGCGCAGTTGTTATACGACGGATATCTCGATTAAAGACTGGGTTAAACTGGCCGTGAATCGAGCGCGAGACTCCTCGACGCCGGTGGTGTTCTGGTTGAATAAAAATCGAGCACACGATGCGCAGGTGATTGAAAAAGTGAATCGCTATTTGAAGGATCACAATACGAAAGGGTTGGACATTCAGATTATGCCGCCGGTGGATGCGATGCAGCACTCGCTGAAACGTGCAAAAGATGGTCTCGATACCATTTCCGCAACCGGAAATGTTCTTCGAGATTATCTCACCGATCTCTTCCCGATTTTGGAACTGGGCACCAGCGCAAAAATGCTCTCCATCGTTCCGCTCATTAATGGAGGGGGTCTCTTTGAAACGGGGGCCGGTGGATCGGCGCCGAAGCATGTGCAGCAGTTTGTCAAAGAAGGACATCTGCGATGGGATTCGCTCGGGGAGTTTTTAGCGTTAGCTGAATCATTTGCACATTTGAGTCAAACCAAAGGCAACAAAAAAGCTAAAGTCCTGGCGGACACATTGGACAGGGCTACCGGAAAGCTTATGGACAATCGAAAGACGCCAGGACGTGAATTGGGACAGTTGGATAATGTTGGAAGCCATGTGTATGAAGCGTTGTATTGGGCGCAAGAGCTGGCCGCCCAAAATGACGATCAGGATCTCAAAAAGCAGTTTGCCCCGATCGCGAAAGAACTGGAGTCCAAAGTCGATGGTTATTCTTGAAGAGATCAAAGCTGCGAAGGGGCGGGCTCAGGATATCGGGGGGTATTATCGCCCGGATCCGGCTAAGGTGAAGGCCGCGATGCGTCCCAGCGCGACTCTTAATAAAATTTTGGCGACCTTGAATTAAGAAATACAACGACAAAGACCGAAGAGACAAGTTAGAAGTCTACTATATGTTGGGCCGGGTTCCTATTCGGAGCCCGGCCCGAATTCACTGTGTAGGGTAAGTAAAAAAGGGATATTGTCAAGTTGAGGGGGGGTTTGGCAGATTTGGTGTGCTGAAAAATCCATCACCCAGCCCGCTCAGGTTTCATTTACGCCTCTGAAATTATCAGTTACGCCATCTGGCGCTATCCTCGGTTCTGCCACAGGTTCCGCTGAAGTGAAAGAGGTGCTCACCGTGCGCGGACTCACGCAGAATCTCTTTCGTGTTGTCCGCCACCTGGTACAGGCGGTCCATTATCGGTTGTTCCGTGCTCAGCCGTTTCAAGTTTGGAAGGAGGTCGCGTGCGCATAAGGAATGACGCCACGGCGTTGCGCATGCGTCACAGTTCGATCTCATGGCGCCAAGTGGATATCTCGCCCAGTTTAGGTTTCGTCAGAATACTATTAAAGTGACGAGGCGAAAATTACGACGCTCCCCCGGAGGAATGGGTTTGCTTTCTTGACTTTTGAAGGAAATAGCCTATAATTAGGGGCTGTATAAATTCTGAAGCGAGAAGGAGAGTCTGCATGCGACGAACTATCCCGTTGGCCGAAGCCAAGCATAAACTTTCGGCGATTGTCCAGGAGGTCAATGAAACCTACGAACGAATCGTGATTACAAAAAATGGGACCGATGCGGCTGTGCTCCTGAGTGCCGACGAGTATGAGGGGTTGCTAGAGACCCTCGACCTGCGAGCCCACCCCGGCGAAGAACAGGCCATCCTCCGTGCCAAAAAGCAAGCCCGTAAAGGGCAGACAGTTGCGCTCTCTACCCTGAAGAAAAAACTGGCGTTATCGTGAATTATGCGGTTCGATTCACACGTGAATCGGAGTACGATATGGCCCAAATAGCTAAGGCAGACCAGCAGCTTTGTAAGCGAATAACTCGAAAGCTGGAGACCTTGCAGAACACACCATTTCAAGGGAAGCCGTTAGTC
The DNA here is from genome assembly GCA_963785905.1 of uncultured Nitrospirales bacterium. Taxonomy (GTDB): domain Bacteria; phylum Nitrospirota; class Nitrospiria; order Nitrospirales; family UBA8639; genus Nitrospira_E. The sequence continues at coordinate 90,410 of CAWAXJ010000055.1, read as the reverse complement.
GGGAATCATGCAGGAGAGCGATCTTTACGAGTGGGAGCCTATCGAATCGTGTATGAAGTCTGGGAAGGCAAAAGACAGGTGATTATTCTCACGGTCAAGCATCGTCGTCACGTCTATTAGGGAATAGAAATTTTAAAAAGCCTTTTTGGGTACAGAGAAAAGGACAAAAGAGTCCGTTGCGGGGGGCATTCTGTGGACTCCGCCAGCCAAGCTTTTGAGAATAGAAAATTGACATCCTAGATAGCCTCGGATAGGCTGAAAATCCTGATGTCTCTCCTGAAATCGTAAAAATTTATGCCCTCAATAACTACTCACTCCCTATATTATCTCCAATGATGACATCCTTCAGGGTGCACCCATTGTGGGCGGCACCCGAACACCAGTCCGTGCCATTGCGGAATTGTGGAAGTTTGGAGTAGCCCCAGAGGAAATCCTCATTCGCCTACCCCATCTCACTTTGGCTCAGATTTTTGATGCTTTGAGCTATTGCCAAGAGCATCAAACAGCTATTGATCAGGACATCCTTCGAAATCGAATCTCTGACGATCAAATCCACCCTCGTCTCCAGTGACCGAACCATCCATTTTCATCAAATTGTATTTCGATGAAGAGGTTTCCGTGATTCTCGCCGAAATGCTGCGTCCCCACGGTTTTGATGCACTGACAGCTTGGGATGCAGGAATCCTGAGGAATTCCGACGAGGCTCAACTTCAATTTTCGGCTGCCACAAATCGAACACTCTTCACCCATAATCGACGAGAATTTGAACTTCTTCATAAAAAAAGCTCTTCAGGAAAAATTCCCGCATCAGGGAATTTTCATTGTCAATCGGCATCCCTCCGACTGGGAATTGGCCAAAAGAATGTTCAAACTTTTTAACACCTTCACCTCCGATGAGGTGACCAATCAACTTTTCTATGTTTAGTTATATGGAGTTGACCCACTCTTGAGTTGTAATTTCAGGGGGAATATAGTGTTTTAACTTACTAATGAGATCATCCCCTCATCCCAACCCTTCCCCAAAGGGGCGAGGGATACTATAGGAAATTTAAAAAGCCTTTTTGGGTACGGAGAAAAGGACCAACGATCCCGTTGATGGGGCAATTTGCCGACTCCGCCGGCTGAAATGAGGAAGTTCGCCCTGCGAGTAGGCTTGAGGGGCCCTTGTGCCCAGGTTCCTACCAGACCTTTCGATTCCTTGTGACGTGTGGACGAATAGTAAACGGGGTTTTTGACAGGGCAGAAAAGTATCAAGGGAACAGGAAATATAAACGGCCTTTTTGGGCGAGCGGAAAAGGGGGAATGTTGCTTAACGCAATTGCCTACATGGTTGACATGCCCGTACTGTTACCACATCCTCTCAAGAACTAGAAACGCCTTCAGATTGACCCGGACGAGCATGTGCTCAAGCTGACCGATAAGAGATTACATATCCAATATCCAGCACAGAGCACCGAGCCATGACCGACCACCCGGTTCCGCTTGCCGTGGCCTGGAAACGCTTCGGCCAAGCGGTCCGTAATTTCGCGTCCTCCGAGGCAGGTGGTAAGAGTCGCTGGATGTTCGCGGGTCTGGTCGCCTTTCTGTTTGCGATCAACGGCATGAATGTCGTCAACAGCTATGTAGGCCGCGACTTCATGACCGCGATCGCCGACCGGGACCGGACCGAATTCATCCTGCCAGGCTTTTTTCTATCTCGTTGTCTTCGCCGTCTCCACTCTGCTCTTGGTGAACTACCGCTTCACGGAGGAGCGTCTGGCGCTCAATTGGCGTCAATACCTCACCCGGCGATCGATCGAGCGCTATCTCGCCGACGGCAGCTACTACCGTCTGGAGGCGTCCCGGGACCTCGCCAACCCGGACCAGCGGATCGCGGAGGACACCCGCTCCTTCACCGGCACCACCCTGTCCTTTGTGCTCATGCTCCTCAACAGTAGCTTCACGGTGGTCGCCTTCTCCGGGGTGCTATGGTCCATCAGCCCGCTGCTGTTCGTAGTGGCCGTGCTTTACGCGGCGACGGGCTCCCTGCTGACGATTCTGCTCGGCCGCCCGCTGGTTGGACTCAACTACAACCAGCTCGACCGGGAGGCCGATTTCCGCTCAGGACTCATCCATGTCCGCGAGAATGCCGAGGAAATCCTGCTCGCGGGCAGAGAGGTGCGACTCTCGCAACGGCTGCAAGGGCGTCTCACCGCCCTGGTCGATAATTTCCGCCGCATCATCGGCATCAACCGCAACCTGGGCTACTTCACCACCGGCTACAATTGGCTGATCCAGATCATTCCGGCCCTGATCATCGCCCCGGCCTTCATGGACGGACGGGTCGAGTTCGGTGTGGTGACCCAGTCGGCGATGGCCTTCTCGACCCTCGTGGCCGCCTTCTCACTGATCATCACCCAGTTCCAGTCAATCTCCAGCTTTGCCGCCGTGGTCTCTCGCCTGAGCTCCCTCGTTGAAGCGATCGACCAGGCGAAGCTGGCAGTGGATTCCGCCATCGAGATCAGCGTGGAAGAAGGGCGGCTGGCCTACGAGGAGCTCAGCCTGCGCTCGTCGGAGGATGGGCGTATCCTGATCGACAAACTGTCCCTCGTCATCCCGCAGGGTGGCCGGTTCCTGATCCGGTCCGAAGACGAAGCCGCGACCCTGGCCCTATTCAGGGCGACCGCGGGCATCGAGGTCCACGGCGAGGGGCGGCTGGTCCGACCGGGTGCCCAGGACCTGAGGTTCCTCGCCGAGCGTCCCTACCTCCCGCCCGGTACCCTGCGTGAGGCCCTCGTACCCACAAGCATGGATGCCACGGTGTCCGACCAACTACTCCTCGACCGGCTCACGACATGGGAACTCAATGGAATTCTGGTGCGGACAGACGGGCTTCACACCGAGCAGGACTGGGCGAGCCTGCTGTCGCTCAGCGAGCAGCAGTTCCTGGCCTGTATCCGTATCATCCTGTCCGCCCCGCGGTTCGTCATCCTCGACCGGCCCTGTAGCACCCTGGGAACCGAGGATATTCACAAAGTCCTGATCCACCTTTCCAAGGCCTCAATCGGCTATGTCCAGCTTGGCAGCTCCAGGGTGCCAGACGATCTCTACGATTCGATTCTGGACATCCGTGCGGACGGTGGATGGCGTTAGACTATCGAGCAGGCGGTACGGGCGGCGGGTAATGTTTTACTAAATATCTGGAGACCTATCGATGAATGACAACATCCTGGATCACTTTGAGGATCTGTCAGTCTGGACAGCTATCGCCTCGGGGCAGGCGCTGTTGGCGATCTCTCCGGACCGGGGTCTCCGCGGTAGCGCCATGCGCCTGGACTTTGATTTCCAGGGTGGCGGGGGCTTCGTGGTCGCGCGCAGGTCCTTTAACCCGACCCTGCCGGAAAGCTACGTCTTCAGCTTCGACATCTGCGGGCGCGGACCTGACAACATTTTCGAATTCAAGCTTGTCGACGCCTCCAATCAGAACGTCTGGCGCTGGCGCAAGGAGGCCTTCAACCTCCCCGAGGACTGGCAGACGATCAGCATCAAGAGCAGCGAAATCCAATTTGCCTGGGGGCCGCTGGGCGGCGGACCGGCGCGCGATATTGCCGCTATCGAACTGGTCATCGCAGCCGGACCTGGCGGACGGGGCGAGGTCCGGATCAGTGACCTGCGCTTCGAGGACACCAGCTATTATCTGACTCCTGTTGTGGAAGCAACCAGCGCCCTGCCGGGATACGAGCCGCTCCATGTCTGCGATCCATCTCCCGCAACCTGCTGGCGCAGTGCGGCCAGTAACGAGCCTCAACGGCTGCTCATCGATTTCCAGCGCGAGCGCGAGTTTGGTGGCCTGTCGATCCGCTGGGATCCGGACCGAAGGCCCCAAGCCTTCGAGCTCCGGCTCTCCTGCGATAGGAACGACTGGAAAACTGTTTTTTCGACCGATCAAGGGGTTGGTAACGAGACTCATGTCTACCTCCCCGCAGCGGTCTCGCGCTTTGTCTGTCTCGATCTGAGGGAAGACATACAACACAATGGGTTCGGTATCGTCTGCGTGGAGGTTCAACCCCACGGGTTTTCACGCTCACTCAACGACTTTTTCAGTGCGATCGCCCGGCGAACCGGCTCCGGCCTCTATCCCAAATATCTCATTGGTCGCCAGACCTACTGGACCCCGGTCGGAACCGGGGAGGACGTGACCCAGGCCCTGTTCAATGAGGAGGGCATGGTGGAGGTCGACAGGGGAACCTTCTCCATCGAACCGTTGCTCTTCGCGGATGGTCAGCTCATAACCTGGGCTGACGTGGCGCTGACGCAGACACTGGAGCAGGGCTTTCTGCCCATCCCATCCTCACAATGGCAGTCCGGCGATCTGACCTTGTGCACCACCGCCTTCGCGACAGGGCCCTGCGGGGCTTCCACCCTTTTTATTCGCTATCGAATCACGAACAATTCGGATGCGACGCGCCCGGTCCGGTTGTTCGCCGCCATCCGCCCCTTCCAGGTCACGCCGACCTGGCAGAATTGGGAAAAGTTCGGCGGCGTCAGCCAGATAAACGAGCTGGCCTATGAATCCGGGATTGTTTGGGTCAATCGCCACAAACAGATCATCCCCTTGACCGCCCCCGCTGAATTTGGCGCAGTGATTTTTGCTCAGGGGGCGATCACGGAGTACCTGCAGACGGGTGAACTGCCGTCACAGGATCGGGTGAACGATACTTTCGGTTACGCCTCCGGCGCGCTGCGCTTTGACCTCAACCTGCCACCGCATGCCGCTCATGAGGTCTTCCTCGCCATTCCCTTTGGCAACGTGGATACGGACACACCGGCCGAGCCGCCCGAGTCCGGTGAGGAGCAGTTCAGGATCGCAGTGAGTCAGTGGGAATCCAGGCTCGGAACATTCGACATCCACCTGCCGCCCGTGGCGGCGGGAGTGGTAGAAACGCTGAAAACCGCTGCAGCACATGTCCTCATTAATCGCGCCGGGCCGGCCTTGCATCCGGGCCCGCGCCGTTACTCGCGCTCCTGGATTCGCGACGGGGCCCTGATGGGAGCGGCTTTGGCACGGGTGGGGCTGCCTGGGGCGGCGCGTGATTTCATCCGCTGGTATGCCGGCTTTCAGGCGCCGGACGGAAATCTTCCCGATTGCGCCGATAGGGCCGGTTGTGAATGGCTGCCGGAGTACGATTGCTGGGGCGAGCTCATTTTTGCCGTCATGGACTATTACCGGTTCAGCGGCGATGCCGCCTTTCTTGCCGAGATGTGGCCTGCCGTTCTCAAATCGGTGGACTATATGGAATCGTTGCGGAACCGGCGGATGACCCCCGAGTACCAGACGCCAGAAAAGAGCGCCTGTTACGGACTATTGCCGGAGTCCATGAGCCACGAGGGCTATATGGCCCACCCGGTCCATGCCTATTGGGACGATTTCTGGGCGGTCCGGGGCTTCAAGGACGCAGCCGAGATGGCCGGGATCCTGGGCAAGGACGCGCAGCGCGAACGCATTACCACGCTGTGTGAAGATTTTCAGAACACGCTGTTTGCCTCGCTTGATCTGATTATCAGGGAGCGTGGGCTGGACTTCGTGCCCGGTTCGGTGGAATTTGCCGACTTCGACCCTTCGGCCACGTCCATCGCCATCAACGTGGCCGACGAGTTGCATCGCCTGCCACGTCCCGCCATCGACCAGACCTACGAGAAGTATCTGGAGGGCTTTCGCACGCGCCTTAGCGGCGAAATCCCCTGGGCCAATTACAGTGCCTACGAGATCAGGATCATCGGCGCGCTGGTCCGTCTTGGCAGACGTCAGGAAGCGCATTTGCTTTTACGGTTCTTCCTGGGCGACCGACGCCTCCTGTCCTGGAACCAATGGCCCGAAATCTCCTGGCACGATCCGCTCAGTCCCAGTTTCATCGGCGACATGCCCCACAGTTGGATTGGCGCTGAATACATTCTCGCAATCCGCAGTCTGGTCGCCTTTGAGCGCGAGGCGGATCAAAGTCTTGTCATCGCCGCAGGAATATCGGAAGATTGGCTGGAGCAAGCGGGCGAGATCGTGGTACGGGATCTTCCGACCTATTATGGCCACCTCAGTTACCGTCTGCGTCGGGACGGACCCGGCACCTGCCGAATGACTCTGGAGGGAGATCTGGACGCACCACCCGGCGGTATCATCGCCATGCCGCCGCTATCGGGCCCGCTGGTACAGGTCGAGATAAATGGCCGGAGCAGCGCGGCCTTCGCGCCGGAATGGGCCCTGTGCAGGGAATATCCAGCCGACATCGTGTTGCGGTGTTGCGAACCTTGAGTATACCGCCTGGTTAAATCCGATCACGGGTATTCGAAATAAAGCTGCGTGGAAATGCCAGAAGGAGAGCACCTCGAATGGATGACAAACCAGGTATGGAACGGGAAGCGACGGCGGTGAAGCTGGATATAGGAAAGCGCCAGGATTTCGACCGGATCGAATTTTCAAATACGGCCGGCCTGAAGCTTGCACTCTATAAAAACGGCGGAACGATTGATCTCTACCTCGATAACCTGATGATCAATCAATTGGAAGGACATCCACTCCAGGGTGGCCTTGACCAGGTCTATCTGCGCACGCACACCGGCGACGGCATCGAATCCCTTGCGCTGTCCGGAACTGCAGCGGCCTGCTCCTTCCATAAACACGGCGCAGTATGGCATCAGGAAAACGGAAGGATCAAAGCCTCGATGCAGTTGATGCTTCATCCCGAACTGCCCATCCTCTTTCGTGTGTGCCACGCGCAAAACATCAGCGCGGAATCCGTGACGCTTGATTGGATGGTGGGACAGGACCTCGGTCTGGCTGATACGGGAATGCTTAAAAACAACGAAGCCTATGTGTGCCAGTATCTGGATCACCGCATCGCCGAACACCCCGTCGCCGGGAAGGTGGTGCTCAGTCGCAACAACCTGCATCCTACCAATCCATTCGCCGTTAGCTGCTGCCTGCAAGGGGCACTGGCTGCTTCCACCGACGGCTACCAGTTTTTCGGCACAGCATTCAAACTCAGTGGCAAACCTACCGCGCTGGATGCCTCCACGCTGGAAAACCGTGTCAAACAGTATGAGTTTGCCTATGCTGCCCTGCAGTCGCGAACGATCAAACTGCAACCTGGGCCAGAGCGGCACAACGGTTTTTGCCCTGTATATTCTGCAGGAGCATCCCCAGGTTTCTTCAATTGACGATCTCGCGTTTGTCGACGACATTCTCAAGCTCGGACTGCCGGAACCGGGCGATAAAATATCGGACGGCTCAACAAATGCGTTTTTTTCAAATGCGCCGTTACTTTCCGTCAAATCGTTGGACGTTGCCGAGTTGAAGGTTTTCTTTGGCGGTGAATGGCGGCATAAGGAATATTCCGCGAACCATGAACTATATTCCTTTTTCTGTGGCGAAGACACGCATGTCGTGCTGCCCGCCAAGGAGGCCGCCGTTGAACGCCAGCATGGCACCATTCTGAAATCAGCGCACGGAGCCAAGCTGGGCGAAAATATACTCTGTGTCACCTCCTACGGCTATGGAGCCTTCGGGTCTCAGTTTTCAGTAGGCAACACAACCTTTGGGCGCTTCAGCACCATCTTGCGCAACTCGCTCAACCTCGAGCGGTCCAGCGGTATCCGCCTGTTCGCCAGGATTTCCGGAGTGTGGAACCAGCTGGCGTTTCCGTCCGTGTTCTCGATGGAGCGCGACCGGGTGCGCTGGATCTACAAGTTAGTTGATTGCTCTTTCGAAATCGTCGCCAGAGCCACCACGGACACGATTGAATATGTCGCCGTATCAATCAGTGGAACGATGCCCGCTCTACGCATGACCTGGGAAGTTTGCGGCGATCCCAACGAATTCGATGGCGCGCCGGAGGTCGAATGGGATGTGCAAGAAAAACTCCTATCTGTTTTTCCGGCGAATGGATCGTTGTTGAAAAACAAGTTTTCCGAAAGCTGCCTGCTGGCCAGACTTGACGCCGCTGATTGCTCGGTCGATGGTGCACAGAAGCTGGGCGGTAAAAACGAACCCTATGTGGTGATGGATTTCCCCGCAGGTGAATTCAGGCTGATGCTGACGGGACACTATGAGGGCAAAGCCGAGGCCCTGGATCGTTTCGAAAAAGCCAAAGCAGCCGGATTGGGATTCCCTGATGGCCCATTTCAACCTGAAATCCGATTCTCCCGTTGCGTCGAAGTTGGCAGATACCATCAAGTGGTATGCACACAATGCCATGATCCATTTTGCCGCGCCGCGCGGTATGGAGCAATATGGCGCCGCCGCCTGGGGTACACGCGATGTCTGCCAGGGCCCGCTTGAATTCCTGCTCGCACTGGGCCATGACCAGCCGGTGGCCGATATGCTTGTGCGAGCTCTTCGCGCACCAGTATGCAGACACGGGCACCTGGCCACAGTGGTTCATGTTCGATGAATTCCGTGAGATCCAGGGCAGCGGAGCGCACGGCGATATTATTTTTTGGCCGATCAAGGCCCTCTGCGATTACATCGAGCAGACGGGTAATTTCCAAATCCTGGAAAAGAAAGCGCCCTATACCGATCCGGGTAGCTTTGCTTTTACCACGGATACCGTTGCGTTGCACGAACACATCAAAAAAGCTCTCAAACACATTTACAACGCGTGCGTGGAGGGCACCACGTTGCCATGTTATGGCGATGGCGACTGGAACGATTCGCTTCAACCCGTCGACCCCGCCATGAAAACCCGCATGGTTAGCGGCTGGACGGCCGGACTTTCCTACCAGACTCTCAGTGCGCTTTCCAAAGTTTGGAAGATCGCGGGCTATACCCAGGACGCCGAAGTGCTTGACGGCTTCCTTCTGCGCATGAAAAAGGACTTCCAAACCCACATCCTCAAGGATGGCGTGGCAGCAGGATTCGTTCTGTTCGATGGCAAGAAGACTTCCTGTCTGCTGCATCCCTCGGATGAAGCGACCGGAATTCATTACCGGCTGCTGCCCATCAACCGGGCGATCATCAGCGAACTTTTTTCGCCGGAAGAAATGGAATTTCATCTCGACCTGGTCCGCCGCCATCTCAAGTTCCCGGATGGCGTGCGGCTAATGGACCGACCACCGGAATACAGGGGCGGGAAATCAGTTCACTTCCAGCGCGCGGAAACGGCCTCTCATTTTGGTCGCGAGATAGGCCTGCAATATGTCCACGCGAATATCCGCTACTGCGAGGCGTTGGCCAAGGCGGGACGCGCCGACGAACTGCTCGACAGCCTGCTGATTATCTCGCCGGTGGCGATCGCGGACGTTGTGCCCAATGCGCGGCCACGTCAGGCAAATCTCTATTTCAGCAGCTCGGATATAGATGTGTATGACCGCTACGAGGCGGCGGAAAGCATGGGAGAATTGAGAGAAGGTAAGGTCGGCGCGCTCGGCGGCTGGCGACTCTATTCCAGTGGGCCTGGCATCTACATCGCGTTGGTCATAAACCAGTTGTTCGGCATCCGCCGCAGCTTTGGCCGCATTGTGATCGACCCGGTTCTACCGAAGTCTATGAATGGTGCGGAGCTCTGCCTCGATTGGAATGGCAAGAGAGTGCGATGGATCTATTACGTTATAAAGCAAACGTTCGATCCAACTTGCGTCATTGTCAACGGTGCGCCGATCGATGACTGCCACCGCATTCAACAATCGTATCGCAACGGGGGACTCGGCATCGACGCCTCTCGTTTTAATTCCCTACTTACCCAAAGGGAGAACATCGTCGAAATCTATCTTTAGTTATACTACATATGACCCGGCGCCAATTGAATCACGACTGATTTACTTGTAATGTTAAAAACATTAGTAAGTTTTATTTCTTGATTAATGCCTGGTGGCGCGCCTGCAACTACCTCTCGGTCGGCATGATCTACCTGCGCGACAACCCGCTGCTCAAGGAGCCGCTCAAGATCGAGCACGTCAAGCATCGCCTGCTTGGTCACTGGGGCGCGAGCCCGGCATTGTCCTTTGTGTGGGCGCATCTGAACCGTTTGATCAAACGCGACGGTCTTGATGTAATTTTCATGGCCGGCCCCGGACATGGTGCGCCGGGAGTGCTCGGGCCAGTTTATCTGGAAGGCACCTACTCCGAGGTGTATCCGGACAAGAGCCAGGATGCGGAAGGCTTGCAGAAATTCTTCAAGCAAATCTCGGCGGCGGGCAGCGCTGTTTCGGCCTGTGTGATCCCAACCAATGAGGAACTCATGATCGCCAGACACGCTCATGCGCTGGTGAAAGCAGAGTCTTAACCAAACGTGCGATGAAAAAAACATTTTTTTCTGTTGGCCTGGGTATCTTGCTTTCCGTCGGTGGTGCTCAAACTATGCCATCCGTAACACAATCGCTTTATGGGACTTTCAATTTCCCGCTGGTGAATTCCCAACATGAAAATATGCAACGGCTGCTGGCTAATGCGATGGGGTATCTGAAACCGGAAAATGGTTTGGTTGATCCAGAATCCGGTTATCCGGTTGAAGGTTGGAATCAGGATCCGGAGCGAGGACTCTACCTGCGATCGTTCACGCAATTGACCTCCATCGGCGAACGGGTTGAACTTCTGGCCAATATCGCAGCGGGGTATGCGGATAATCCCTATATTTCACACGAACAGGCGCTCGAGCAGCTAGGGCTGACAATTTCGAGCCTGCTAGCGGACCAACACAACCCACAGATCAGCGCCAAGGGCCTCTTCGTAAATTTTCTGGGTTTTGAAAACGGTGGGCGCATTGGGCCACTGGGCGAAGAAGTGGAGAAGAACAAGTTTGTTGAAGCATTTGGTGAGGAACAGGCGACTCGTATCTGGGACGCCCTTGCCGCCCGCAAGTGGATTTTCCCACAACAGGACGGCTCGTTTGCCAAGATTTCGCGCCAAGGTGAATATGGCGATAGTTTTTTTACCGGTGAACTGATGCCATTCGCCGAGCACCACACCCGCGCGAACATTATGGCCGTACTGGACACGAGAGTCGTGCAGATTATTTTCGGCGATAACGCCAATCTGACAGCGTCTGTAGCCAAGGCAATCGGCGCACTGCGCTCTTCTACGGTCGAAAATGATCCACGTGCAATTGAACTGTGTAAAAAACTGGAACGGTTTATTGCGCAGCAGGAGGACGGCTATCGCTACCTCTATGATGAAAAATCGGGCCTGTTTTACTTTGGCTGGAATGCAACGCATGACCGCTATACCGGATGGGAAGACGGTCGCGGAAAGTGGGTAGTCGGGCACATGGACTATTTTGTGAACGAGTTCCGCGGTCCGTTGACGTTTGTGGCGCGGCGTTTTGGACTGCCTGCGGATACGATAAGGAACAGCGGTTTTAAGATCAAACCGTACCGCATGGCGGATGGACGCGATCTCTACACGCTGGCGACGTGGAACGGTTCGGCCTTTGAGTCGCTGGGGCTTACACTTTTTATGCAGGAGATGCACGCACCGGGCTGGCGTGAAAATCTGAAAAATTCAGTTGAGATCGCGCACTCGATTTTTCATATCAGCACACTCTTCCCGGTCTTCTGAGTGAGGCCTATAGCGGCAACGGTGTGGAATACACCGGCAATATCGGCATCCCCGATGTCGCCGTGAACGATAAACCACGCATCACCGATGCGCCGTCGCTTTATATGCTGGGTACAGCCTATTCGATTTCGCCGGACAGTATTGAAAGGTTCCTCAAGGCCAACCGGGAAGCAGTTAAAACTGTTAACTGATCATGGCCCGTGGGAGGGATATAATGCTACGAAAAAAAGTGTAGTAGAGTTTCAGACTACGGCACATACGCTTGCACTCATTCTTGGAGGCATCAATTCCGCGGATCAAAATATGAAACGGTACCTGGCGTGGAAGGATCTGGATTCACTCTCAAAAATCCAGGGCGGCGAATCATCGGCATTTGATTTTCTGACCAAGAGCGTGGAGTGGATTTCCTGGAGTCCGACCGGCGACTCGTTAGAAACTTTGCTCGGGAACAACGGGGTCCGGTTGCGCGCCGACGCGGTGCGCAGTGGTGCTGTCACGGTAAAATTGCATCAGGCCGGTGGTGTCAGTTTGTCAAATGGCGCACTATTGATTCGCTACCGGGACGGCTAAACCAATCGATATGGTGATTACATTGGCGGGCGGGCCGACCGCGTTCAAAACGAAATACTTACCCGATTTGATATCGCAGATACCGAGAAAGGAATCCGGATTCCATTGCCCGCAACGCCAGCACTTAAAAGCGTCACAGAACTGGTGATGCGCTTCGGCAATCAGCTCGCCCCACTGCCCGTGGATGTGACCATCTCTGGCTTCGAATTCATTCCGGCACACTGATTTTGATTACTTCGCCACGCCACTCCACCTCTTGAAGGTAAGGCCATACGTCCCCAAAATTTTGGAGTGCTTAAACCAGGGGGTTAAGTATAGAGACGGGTTTTCCAAAGAGATACTGAGGATGGATGCCACGAGCCAGGTTCCATCAGGAACCCGGCTCGTGGCTTTTTTTGTGGGAACATCTTTCCCATACTCCTGATCATTTCAGAATGAACTTTCTCATTCCAAACGTCGAATTTAAAAAGATTTTTTCCATGGATAATTTTTTAGGATATCTCATCCGTTGGGGTATGGAAACACTGGGACTTTTGTGATGGGCTCAATGGGTCTTTTGATTGATTGCAGAAGGAGGATGCCGTTCGTACAATGCACGTTTCCACGGTACGGGCGGGTTGTGTTACGTTCGTCCTTAACCATCTTGATGAGTCCCTGTAAGGAAGGGTTGGATTATGGCAAAAGTCCTTGAAGGCCCGGGAATGGGTTTGCTGCGAAAGTGGGGGATTTCGACCCCCGATTATGTTGTTGTGACCTCGAGTGAAGAATTTGACCAATTAGCTCAGGTCAATGATTGGCTTCAAAAACAGTAAACTTGTGGTCAAAGCGCATGAGGCGCTTGGCTCTCGTTTCAAGCTGGGGCTAGTCAAAGTTGGCTTGGATTTAACGGCGGCGAAAGCGGCTGTGCGAGAGATGCTCGGGAAAAAGCTGGAAACGATTACGATTAAACAGGTCATTGTTTCCGAAGCGGTTGATCACAAAGAAGAATATTATGCCTCAGCCAAATCGACGCGGGATGGGGTGGACCTGTTGGTAGCGACGCTGTGGGGGCATCGAGGTGGAATCCAATTGGGAAAAAGTAAAGCACCTGTCCCTGGAAATTGGAGATACTCCCTCCGACTCGGCCCTGTCTGCGTTGGTGAAAGATGCTGGGTTTTCCGGCGACACCGCTGCTAAAATGTCCGAGTTCCTGAAAAAAATGTTTACCTGCTTTGACAATGAAGATGCGCAATATCTGGAAGTGAATCCGGTGGTTCTCAATGGCAAGGGAGAACTGGTGGCCTTGGATGCAGTGACGCTCCTGGATGGCGATGCCAAGTTCCGTCACAAGGATTGGACCTTTCCATTTGCCGCTGAATTTGGACGGGCCTATACCAAAAATGAAGAAGAAGTTATGGCCGTTGATGCCAAAGTGAAAGGCTCCGTCAAGCTCATTGAGATCCCCGGTGGCAATATCGCCATGTTACCTGCCGGTGGGGGAGCCAGCGTGTATTATTCAGATGCCGTGGTAGCCCGTGGGGGAAAGCTGGCCAATTACGCGGAGTATTCCGGCGACCCACCTGACTGGGCGGTGGAAGTGCTGACGGAAAAAGTCTGCTCCTTGCCCGGCATTAAACACATTATTGTGGGTGGGGCGATAGCGAATTTTACCGATGTGAAAAAGACCTTTGGAGGAATTATCAATGCCTTTCGCAAAGCCAAAGCAGAGGACAAGCTTCAGGGGGTCAAAATTTGGGTGCGACGGGGTGGCCCGAACGAACTGCAGGGATTAGCGGCCATGCGTGCACTTCAGGATGAGGGTTTTGATATTCAGGTGTTTGACCGCAAGACCCCATTAACCGACATTGTCGATATGGCCATGGCCACAAAATAACCTATTTGACCTTGAGGATGTAGGAGACCGTTTCGATGAGTATTCTTGCAACGAAAGACACACATGTCGTCATTCAAGGGGGACTTGCCGGGGTGAATGCCGCTCGTCGCATGGCTGAGTTCCGGTATATGATCAAACAGCCCTTAAATGTGTCCGCATTCGTCTATCCTCCTGATGCGGGAAAGACCAATGAGATCATTTGTGGCACTGAGTTAGTGATGATCCCCATTTACAAAACCGTCACGGAAGCCACTGCCAGCCATCCGGAGATTAATACGAGTCTCGTCTATATCGGGGCGGATCGGGCCTATGCCGGCACCATGGAAGCATTGAATGACCCGCATATTAAAACGGTCTCGATGATTACCGAAGGGGTGCCGGAAAAAGATGCGAAACTTCTGGGTAAGCATGCCCGCAAGCTAGGGAAGACCTTCAATGGCCCTTCTTCCATCGGGGTCGTGTCGGCCGGAGAATGTCGCCTCGGAGTGATTGGGGGCGCGTTTGATAATTTGGCGGCCTGCAAGCTGTATCGTCCGGGTTCCTTTGGGGTCATTACCAAGTCCGGGGGATTGTCGAACGAGATCATTTGGATTTGTTCACAGTTTGCGGATGGCATTACGACGGCGATCGGTATCGGTGGCGATGCCTACCCGGGAACCGATTATGTCAGTTACCTCGAAATGTTTGAAAACGATCCTCAAACCAAGGCGGTGGTGATTGTCGGAGAGATGGGTGGTGATTTGGAAGAGCGTGCCGCCGAATGGTACGGGGCAAAGAAACGCCGGATTAAATTATTGGCGGTCGTGTCAGGCTTCTGCCAGGAGAGTCTTCCCAAGGGAATGAAGTTCGGCCATGCCGGAGCGAAAGAAGGGTTAAAAGGGGAAGGGTCCGCGCGGGCAAAGTCTGAGGCGCTGAAAAAAGCCGGGGCGATTGTGCCGGATACCTTTGGAGCATTAGGGCCGGCCATTAAGGCGACGCACGAAGAATTACTGAAAAGCGGGCAAGCCAAGCCCATTCCAGAATTGGCTCCAGCCGATGTTCCCAAGCTTCCTAAAACTGTTCAAGAGAGTATGAAGGACGGGGAAGTGCTGGTGGCGCCACTGATCAAATCGACTATCAGCGATGATCGCGGCGATGAACCGCTCTATCAAGGCTATCCGGCTTCCGAACTGATCAATAACGGGTATGACATTCCTCATATTATCGGCTTGCTATGGGACAATCGCCTGGTCTCCAAACAAGAAGCTGAAATTATTAGACGCATTATCATGCTGTCGGCAGATCATGGTCCGTGCGTGAGTGGAGCCTTGACGACAATTATTGCGGCGTGTGCAGGAATCGGCTTATCTCAGGCGGTTGCGGCCGGCATGATTATGATTGGCCCACGCTTTGGTGGGGCGGTGACGGATGCGGGGCGATGGTTTAAATACGCGATCGACAATAAACTCTCGGTCGATGATTTCCTGGGCTACATGAAAAAAAATGTGGGACCGGTTCCGGGAATCGGTCATCGTGTCAAAAGCTTGCGAAATCCCGATAAGCGGGTCAAGGAGTTGGTTGGCTATGTCAAAAGTTTGAACATCGCCACTCCTCATTTGGATTTTGCCTTAGAAGTTGAAAAGATTACCGCGGCTAAAAAAGATAATCTCATTCTCAATGTCGATGGAACCATGGCGGCGGTGTTAGTCGATATCGGATTCCCAGTCGATAGTCTCAATGGCTTCTTTATTTTGTCGCGAACCATCGGAATGATTGGCCATTGGACAGATCAAAAGCGGCAGGGGAGTCGGCTCATTCGATTGTTTGACTATCTGGTAAATTACGCGTCTCCCAAGCGTCGAGAGGTGCCGCCATTAAAATAACAAGTTGGGAAGTGGTCGTTTTCATTACACTTTATCCATGTTGAACTGAACCCAGGAGATGGTGCTATGTCCGTAGAAATGGTCAAAAAACTCTATGCTTCAATGCCGGGAATTGTGGACAAAGCCCGCAAAAAATTTGGCCGTCCTCTGACGCTGACAGAAAAGATCCTGGTCAGCCATGCGGATAATTTCGATACCCAAGTCTGGGAACGCGGGAAGGCCATGTTGGACCTTCGCCCTGATAGGGTCGCGATGCAGGATGCGACGGCCCAAATGGCCATGTTGCAGTTTATGCAAGCGGGGAAAAATAAAGTGGCTGTTCCAAGCACAATTCACTGCGATCACTTGATCCGGGCTGAGATGGGATCGGAAAAGGATCTTCTGCGCGCGTGTGATGAAAACCGGGAAGTCTATAATTTTCTGGCTTCGGCCGCAAAAAAATACGGTATCGGGTTCTGGAAGCCGGGGGCCGGCATCATCCACCAGGTGGTGTTAGAGAATTACGCGTTTCCTGGTGGATTGATCATTGGAACCGATTCGCACACGCCGAACGGGGGCGGATTGGGAATGTTAGCGATCGGTGTCGGGGGAGCCGATGCCGGTGAAGTGATGGCGGGTCTCCCATGGGAGGTCCTTCATCCTAAACTTATTGGCGTGAAGCTGACCGGAAAGCTCAGTGGGTGGGCTTCGCCGAAAGATGTCATTCTATATATTTGTGGCCTTCTCACCGTGAAGGGCGGCACCAATAAGATTGTGGAGTATTTTGGCCCTGGCGCGGAAACCATCAGCGCGACAGGCAAAGGCACGATTACCAATATGGGGGCCGAGCTGGGAGCCACGACTTCTATATTCCCCTTCGATCAAAAAATGGTGGCGTATTTAAATGTCACGGAGCGGGCTGACATTGCCAAACTGGCGGAAGCCAATCGGAATATGTTGGTTGCGGATCCTGAAGTCTATCAGTCTCCAGAAAAATACTTTGATGAAATTGTGGAAATCGATCTGTCCATTCTAGAACCACATGTGGTGGGACCGCACACTCCTGATTTGGCGCGGCCTATTTCCAAGATGGCTGCGGAAGCCAAAGAAAAAGGCTATCCCGTTCAGTTAAAAGCGACATTAGTGGGGAGCTGTACCAACTCGTCGTATGAAGATATCGGACGTGCAGCGCATATTGCCAGACAAGGGTTGCAGGCCGGCTTGAAGGCCAAAACCGCCTTCCTGGTCAGCCCGGGATCTGAGCGGATTTACCACACCATGAAGCGCGAAGGATTTTTGGAGACCTTTGAAAGCATGGGCGCCACTGTTCTGGCCAATGCCTGTGGGCCGTGTATCGGGCAATGGAAACGGGCAGACGCGGTGAAAGGCAAAGCGGACTCTATTGTGAGTACATTTAATCGGAACTTTCCCGGTCGAAATGATGGGATCAGTGAAACGTTATCATTCCTGGCCAGCCCCGAGGTGGTGACCGCCTATGCGTTTTCCGGGGATTTGGGCTTTGATCCGATCAAGGGCACATTGAAGACTGCAGATGGAAAAGACTTTAAATTTGTGGCACCTCAAGGAGATGAATTGCCGGCCAAGGGTTTTGCCAAAGGGGAAGAAGGTTTGGTCCCACCTGCTGAGGATGGTTCCAAGCTTCAAGTGGACATTCCTCCCACCAGTGAGCGGTTACAACTATTGAAACCCTTTCCCCGATGGGATGGAAAAGATTTTGAGAAGCTACCGCTCTTGATTAAAACCAAAGGCAAGACGACAACAGACCATATCTCTCCCAGCCGGTCCATGGCTTAAGTTCCGCGGACATCTGGACAAGATCAGCGACAACATGTTTCTGGGGGCCAACAATGCTTTTTCAGACGAGGCGGGCAAAGGCAATGATGTCTTGACGGGTGAATCAGGATTGACCCTTGCACAAATTGCCCGAAGGTATAAAGATCAAGGGATCGGGTCGTTTGTGGTTGGGGATGAAAACTATGGGGAAGGGAGCAGTCGGGAACATGCGGCGATGTCTCCACGATTTTTGGGAGTCCAAGCTGTCCTGACAAAAAGTTTTGCTCGCATTCATGAGACGAACCTCAAGAAGCAAGGCATTCTTCCACTGACGTTTGCGAATCCCAAGGATTATGACCAAATCGAACAAGAAGACCGCATTAGCGTGAAAGGGTTAAGTGGCCTTGCGCCGGGCAAACCGATCCAGGTGATTCTTCATAAGAAGAGTGGGCAAGAGGTGGTCATTCAAGCCAATCATAGTATGACAGAACAACAAATCACCTGGTTTAAGGCCGGTTCGGCATTGAATGCGTTGAATTAACGACTATTGACGGGAATTATGTCAGGAAGTTGGAACGCATCACGGAAATTTTTTCAATCGTTCAAGGGACCATCCCGAAGTTATGACTGACACATTGGATAAAAAACATACGCTGGACCAAGAAGAGAAAATCCAACCCCGGATGGTGACGGTTGAGATTGAAGGAAAACGGTTTCAAGTTCCAGCCGGTATCACCCTGATGAAGGCCTTATGGTATTCCGGGAAGGATGTCATTCGCGGCGCCGGGTGTTTGGGCGGGTTTTGTGGAGCCTGTGCAACGTATTACCGCACGAAAGACGATCCCAAGGTCAAAACCTGTTTGGCCTGCTCGATGGCGGTTGAAGATGGCATGTCGTTTTCATTCATGCCGGCCTTTCCGGCCAGAAAAGCGACCTATAACCTGCTTGAGCTCAAGGATCCTAAACAGGATTTGTTTGAACTCTATCCTGAAGCTCCATTGTGTCGGAACTGTAATGCCTGCACGGAAGCCTGTCCGCAACATATCGATGTGCGGGAAGGAGTCTGGAAAGCGGTGTTCGGCGATTTCAAGTCGGTCTCTGAAATGTTTATGGATTGCGTCATGTGTGGAATGTGTGCGCCTGTGTGTATTGCCGATATCGCTCCCAATCTGGTGGCGCTCTACGCAAGCCGGGCTCAAGGCGTGCATTTCACGGAGAAACCGGAAGGTCTTTCCAAACGCATTCAAGAGATTTCCGAGGGGCGATTCCAACAAGACTGGGATCGTATCCTCAAGCTGTCGGATGAGGAGTTACAAAACACCACCGCCTCAACAAACTAACGGACGCCATTTCCCTTTTCATGGATCTCACTGCCCAACAAACTCTGGTTCATCAGACCAGAGATGCCCGTCGGTCTAAAAGCTTTCCGAAGCTTTCTCCCGCCGAACGCGATGACCTCATCAAAAAATACCATCCTGATCACCGGGCTCATGCCTATCGACCGATTAAATTCGGTCCCAATGCCGATCAATTAACTGTCGTTGAAGTGGCTACCCTGTTAGAGGGGGAAAGTCCTGTTCCGGCTGATCTTGATCTTACCCCCGAATATTCCGTGGATGTGTTGGTCGTGGGTGGTGGTGGAGCCGGATGCGCCTCGGCGCTCCACGCCCATGCTCAGGGAGCTAATGTGCTGCTGGCCACCAAACTGCGGCTCGGGGATTCCAATTCGGTGATGGCACAAGGCGGGATGCAAATTGCCGTCGCCCCCGATGATTCGCCTGTCCAGCATTTCTTGGATACGCTCAAGGGTGGCCATATGAAAAATGACCACGAGCTGTTAAAGGTCATGGTGGAGGAAGGGCCTTCTATCGCGAAATGGCTGCTGGAATTGGGCGTCTTATTCGATCGGGATGCGGACGGCAACTTGCATGTCAAAAAAGGGGGAGGCAGTTCAAAAGCCAGGCTCTTGACCTGCTCGGATTATACCGGACTAGAAATCATGCGGGTACTCAAGGACGAGGTTTTGAACCAAAAAATTCCGTTATTGGAATTTGTGGCTGCCGTGGAGTTGTTGAGTGATGCTAAGGGTGCGTGTACAGGGGCGGTGTTGAAAGACTTAGACAATAACCGGTTTGTTGTGGTTGCCGCTAAAACGGTGATCCTGGCCACAGGCGGAATTGGCCGGTTGCACATTCAGGGATTTCCCACCAGCAATCACTTTGGGGCGACAGGGGATGCCCTTGTCCTAGCCTATCGGCTCGGGGTGCCTCTCGTGCAAATCGACACCTTTCAATATCATCCCTCCGGTGGCGTGTATCCTGAGCAATTAGTCGGTGCGCTGGTGACGGAAGGGATTCGATCTGAGGGAGGACATCTGGTGAATGCGAAAGGCGAACGCTTTGTGAATGAATTGGATACCCGGGATGTCGTGTCCTCCTCGATTATTCGGGAATGCGAAGAGGGGCGAGGCGTCCGAACATCATCAGGGAGAGTGGGAGTCTGGCTCGATACGCCGTTATTAGATGTGGAACATGGACCGGGAACGTTGGATAAACATTTTCCCGCCATGGTCCGGCAATATGAGCGCTACCAGGTAGATATCCGGAAAGATCCGGTGCTGATTTATCCTACGCTGCACTATCAAAACGGTGGCGTGAAGATTGATGTGAATGGAGAAACGCCTGTGGCCAATTTATTTGTCGCAGGAGAGGCCTCAGGCGGATTGCATGGGCGAAACCGGTTGATGGGCAATTCCTTGTTGGACTTAATGGTTTTTGGCAAGCGGACCGGCACCCTCGCTGCAGAGCGAGCCAAGTCGCTGCCGAAAAGCTCATTGACATTAGAGCACCTGAAGCGGTTTCGAGCAGAAGCCAAACGTCATCATGTGTCCGCTGGCGTCATCTCACCGATGGTCTTGCCGGCCTACACCAGAAAATAAGAAACGATTCTCCAGATAACCAACCGGGCGATCGGTATCGCCACATGTTCCAATCTCAGACGTAGAAACTTACAAAGAGGACTTATGGATATTCACGAGTATCAAGCCAAACAGTTATTTGCGCAATTCGGGATTCCTGTACCCAAAGGCAAGGAAATTAAAAATGTCAGAGCGGCTGAAAAATGGGCTGCCGCTCTTAATACGCCGGTGTTTGTCGTAAAGGCGCAGATCCATGCCGGTGGACGTGGAAAAGCCGGTGGCGTCAAATTGACCAAGAATAAGGCTGAGGTGCCGGACCTTGCTAAGGAACTACTTGGGAAAACCCTGGTGACACATCAGACAGGTCCGAAGGGCCGGAAGGTTCGGCGTTTACTCATTGAAGAAGGCGCCGGAATTGCCAAAGAACTGTATTTAAGTATGGTGGTGGACCGGGACTCAGGCTTTCCGACCTTTATTGCCAGTACAGAAGGTGGAATGGACATTGAGGAAGTCGCCGAACACACACCTGAAAAAGTCCTCAAAGAATCCATTGATCCGGCAGTGGGATTCCAAGGGTACAATGGAAGAAATCTGGCGTTTGGATTGGGACTGCCGGATCTTGAGCCGGCTGTCGTGAAACCCTTTCTTCAGATGTTGGAAAACCTCTATCGCTTGTTCATGGAGAAAAACGCGACGCTTGTCGAGATTAATCCATTGGTGATTACCACGGATAAGCGTCTGATCGCGTTGGATGGAAAAGTTTCCTTTGATGATAATGCGCTCTTTAAGCATCCCGATGTTCAAAAGTTCAGGGATTTACACGAAGAAGAACCGTTAGAGATTGAAGCCGGCAAAAATAATCTGAACTATGTCAAACTCGATGGAGACATCGGTTGTATGGTCAATGGGGCGGGATTGGCGATGGCAACGATGGATGTCATCAAGCTGGCGGGATCGGAGCCTGCCAATTTCCTGGATGTCGGCGGAGGGGCGACGAAAGAGACCGTCGCAGCCGGGTTTCGCATCCTGTTAAAAGACAAAAAGGTTAAGGGCATTTTCATTAATATTTTCGGAGGTATTGTGCGATGTGAGCGCATTGCTCATGGAGTGATTGATGCGGCGAAGGAAGTCGGAATTAAGCTTCCCGTGGTGGTTCGTCTTCAAGGCACCAATGCAGAAGAAGGCCGCAAACTTCTGGCCGATTCAGGCTTGAAGGTGGAAGGGGTCGCGGACCTTTGGGAAGCCGCACAACGTATTGTCGCTCTCCGAAAAAAGAAATAATCACACCGAGAGTGAAATCATTCTCCTGAATTGGTGAAAGGTAACGTGGCATGAGTATTTTGGTCAATAAGAATACCCGGGTTGTGGTTCAAGGGATCACCGGAAAAGAAGGGTCCTTTCACGCGACCCAGTGCAAAGCCTACGGGACGCAGATCGTGGCCGGGGTGACACCAGGCAAAGCCGGCCAGGAAGTGGAAGGCATCCCGGTGTTCAATACCGTTCGGGAAGCCGTCAAGAAGACCGAAGCGACCACATCGTTGATCTTTGTGCCGCCCCCGTTTGCGGGGGATGCGATTTTAGAAGCCGCCGATGCGGGCATATGGCTCATCATCTGTATCACCGAAGGAATCCCCGTCAACGAGATGGTTCGCGTAAAGCGGGCGCTTCACGGGAAGACAACCCGCCTGATCGGTCCCAATTGTCCCGGTATTATTACGGCCGATGAGTGCAAGATCGGGATTATGCCGGGGTTCATTCATAAAAAAGGCCGGGTAGGCGTGATTTCACGAAGTGGCACGTTAACCTACGAAGCCGTCAATCAACTCACCCAACTAGGTCTTGGCGAAACGACCTGCGTCGGCATCGGTGGAGACCCCATTATTGGAACAGGGTATATCGATTTGCTGCACATGTTCCAGGAAGACGACGAAACTGAAGCCGTGGTGTTGATTGGTGAGATCGGTGGCGATGCCGAAGAAAAAGCAGCCACCTTCATAAAAAACGAGATGACCAAACCTGTGGTGAGTTTTATTGCCGGAATTACGGCACCTCCCGGAAGGCGGATGGGACATGCCGGCGCCATTATTACCGGAGGCAAAGGTACCGCCGCAGATAAAATGGCCGCACTGGAAGCCGCTGGAGTACGAGTGGTGAAAAATCCAGCGGAAATTGGGCAAGCGGTGAAAACCGTTTTGGGCGGATGATGTTATCCTTCTTGTGATCTATCCTCTGTCTCTCGTTTGCTATCAAAAGCTTTCTTGGTGCCTGTCTGAATGATCAGCAGGCCCGCGCACGTTTCTCTCTCTCCTCATTTCAGCGGACCTAATACACTAGGCTTGTTTTAGAGATTCGACCTCCCTATACCCACGGATTCATGGGTGAGCATCTCTGACTCTATCTGTATGAAACTATTTTGCAAGAGGCGGCCTTAAGCAGCTAGACTCTAGGCTGAAATCTTGAAATCGGCAATTGTACTGCTAAATTGGGGAACATTTTTGGGCCAAAGTACTTTTCGCGCAGTGAATCGGTTGGAACAATTTTTAGAGTAAATGTTTCACGAAAGGAGAAAAGCTATGTCTGCAGTGATTAGTGATAAATCAGTGGTCACGGTGCATTATAAATTGACTGATGATCAGGGAAATGTGCTGGATAGTTCAGAAGGGTCCAAGCCAATGGCATATCTGCACGGGGCAGGAAATATCATACCCGGATTGGAAAAGGCGCTGGAAGGGAAAGCAGAGGGAGACTCTTTGCAGGTGCGGGTTGAGCCTGTCGAGGCTTATGGAGAGGTCAATCCGGACGGCATCAAAACCATCGAAAAAGCCGCGTTTCAGGGTGTCGAGTCCGTTGAACCGGGGATGACCTTTGAGGCACAGACTCCGGATGGCACCAAGCAGCCGATTGTGGTGAAAAAAGTGGAGGGAGATGCCGTCACCATTGATACGAATCATCCCCTCGCCGGTGTTGCGCTCAACTTTGATGTTCAAATTGTGGGGGTGCGGGAAGCGACGAAAGAAGAACTCGACCATGGGCATTCACATGATGGTGGCCATAGTCATTAGATCGTCATGGGCGTGTAGGGGATATCATTGAATTAATCAACAAAAGATCTGCCGCAAGTTTCAATTTCTAGTCGAGTATTTTTGAAATGTACGGTAGATGCCGGGTTTCGGCCCGGCAGCCGAGGTCCTTTTGTTTCGGCAAAAGGACCCAAAACCAGTGACGGCCCCGTTCGGCCTCATCAAATATAGACGAACGCAGG
This sequence comes from uncultured Nitrospirales bacterium, assembly GCA_963785905.1. Taxonomy (GTDB): domain Bacteria; phylum Nitrospirota; class Nitrospiria; order Nitrospirales; family UBA8639; genus Nitrospira_E. The sequence goes on along the minus strand of CAWAXJ010000055.1, from coordinate 66,629 downwards.
GCCTGGGAGGGCGGGCCAACTCGCTGTGCTCAAACAAGGCCCGCCAGTTGATACGGCGTTCGTCTTTAGGGCCGACCGGCAGGCGTCGGACGCTTGCAGGAGAATGAGAGGTTTGACCAAACGACGGTCATGTTAGAGACTGTTCGAGGGCTTGTCTTGGGAGTTTAGCGTTCGCATGTCGGCGTTCTATGCTCTTGTCACTCACTGCACGTACGTCCGCTTGCCAAAGCGCCTGCGGCCTTCCCTTCGAGCGGCCTCAGTGCAGGACTTGGACGGGCCTTTTTGAACATCATGCCATCGCTGATTGAAGATGGTGAAGTGTTGAGCAAGATAGGCTTTTTAAATATTTTTGAGTTTTTCAACAGCCTGCTAGGAAACAGAATGGAGTGCTCCCGTTGGCCAGGATAATGGTATGGACTCCCCCTTTAAGGACGGCATCACGATGTGCCAAGCTGGACGACTGACCAACCAGCTTTCAACTTAAAGGAGGAGTCACCATGAAGAGTACCATCATTGGGATCGACTTGGCGAAGAATGTGTTTGAAGTGTACGTGGAAGATGAAGGAGGACAGGGCATCAAACGCTGTCGGCTGTCTCGAAAAAAGATGTTGCCGTGGTTTGCCAACCGTGCGCCGGCACTCGTCGGCATGGAAGCCTGTGGCGGCGCCCACTATTGGGCCAGGGAGCTGGAGAAGCTAGGCCATACGGTTCGCTTGATGGCCCCGCAGTATGTGAAGCCGTGGGTGCAGACGAATAAGAGTGATCAGGCCGATGCCCGGGCCATTTGCCGGGCCGTGCAAGAGCCGGGCGATGCGGTTTGTCGGCATTGCCAGCGAAGCGCAGCAGGCCGTGCAAGCCTTACATCGAGTGCGGAGTCGACACATGGGCAATCGGACGGCCCTGGTGAACCAGATCCGTGGGATCTTGCTGGAATACGGCGTAGCCATCCCCAAGGGGGTCGCCTCGGTTCGCAAAGCCCTGCCTCTCCTGTTGGCTGAAGAGCGATGGGCGCCCCTGCTCCAACAGTTTCTGACAGACCAACAGGCGGAGTTGCGGTATTGGGATACCAAGATTGAGGCGGTGACGGCCCAGATCAACCGGGAGAATGCGCGGCAGCCGATCTGTCAGCGCCTCGAGCAGGCTCGGGGGATTGGCCCCTTAGGCGCCTCGGCCCTCTGGGCCAAAGCGGCTGGCCAGTCCTATCAGAACGGCCGCCATGTCGCGGCGGCCTTGGGGCTGGTGCCCAAGCACACCGGCACAGGGGGGAAGGTCCGGCTCGGCGGGATCAGTAAACGGGGGGATCGGTATCTCCGACAGTTGCTGATTCATGGGGCCCGGGCGGTGGTGCGGCAAGTGGGGGAGAAACCCGATCGCCTCAGCTGTTGGATCCGGCGATTGGTGGCCCGACGGGGGATGAATAAGGCGATTGTGGCCTTGGCGAACAAGAATGCGCGGATGGCTTTCGCACTCATATACAACGACCAGCCGTATGATGTCACCAAAATGTGCGGGGCCGTGTAAGTAAGACGGAGAAGAGCTTCCAAGGATTGCGTAGCAGGAGACACCAACTGATGGGCGTAAGTGGTCACCCCTCGCGGGAGCAAACCCTGATCTTTGTCATCGGCTGATTCGTCAAGCCGTCAGGATGCTTAGGAGCTGCCGCGCGACAACCATCAAGGCTCGGAACGAAAAAGGTTCCATCATGAAGCCGGATATATGACCGCAGACCCTTCTCTCATCAGAAAGAAATCCTGCTTGCAAACAAGGGGGAGTCCATATATGACAGTTCGGATTGAGGCCTAACTGAGTCACCATGTATTCGTCCCAATGTCTGAATGGTGAAATCTAAATTTTTACACATGAGGCATTGAGATTCAGATTCTTGCAGCTTCTGTGGATTTATGGTGTATGCCCCCCTCCTTATGGTGGTAGCTCTCCTTCTGCCATCTTTCCGACAATGATAGAAGATCAATATTCACATTCCAGCGAAGTATCGCAATGTTCGTTCAGGAGTGCCGATCATGACCAAGCGTGTTGTTGATACTCTTGGTGCGTTCTGTGGCTTAGTGGTGTGCGCCCCCCTCTTTGTCGTGATTGCCCTCCTCATCAAAATGGATTCACAAGGACCTGTGTTGTTTAGGCAGGTGCGCGTGGGACATGGTTTTCGTCATTTTTGTCTGTATAAGTTTCGCACGATGGTACCGGACGCCTCCCGGAAGGGAGGGGCGCTGACCATAGGCGAGGATCCTCGTGTCACCCGAATCGGACGATTTTTGCGCCAGTTTAAACTTGACGAGCTTCCTCAGCTCTTCAATGTCTTGAAAGGCGATATGAGTCTGGTGGGTCCACGTCCGGAAGTACCCTATTATGTCGAAAAGTTCAGAGAAGATTATCAAGATGTCTTGATGGTCAGGCCTGGTTTGACGGATCTGGCTTCTCTGAAATATATCGATGAACAGGGTGTTCTCGGAAAGGCCGCGAAACCCGAAGACGAATATACGAATAAGATCCTGCCGGAAAAAATCCGATTAGCCAAATTATATATTGAACATGCTTCTTTAGTTTTTGACCTGGCCGTCATCGCCCAGACGCTGTTGCAACTGCTGGGACTGCGCAGTGTCATTTTAAAGGTGACCGATCGTGACAATCATGATGAGGTGGCTTTCCTTGAAAGTTCGGTGGTCTTTCAGCTTCTCTCCAAATATCGGCGGCCCATCATCATCGACGTTCGATCTGGCTCTTATTGTGTTGGCCTATTATTTGGCTTTTTGGTTGAGATTTGACGGCCAAATCCCTTCAGACGCCACTCAACTTTTTCTTTCGACTTTGCCATGGCTGGTTGCTGATTCGTGGGATTGCCTTTATGGTCTTTCGCCTCAATGAAGGGTTGTGGCGGTACATTAGTATCTGGGATTTAAAGAAAATTCATTGGAGGTGTGCTTGCCGGGACCATCGTGCTTTTTATGGCCTCGTCAATTGGGGGTTCGGTTTCACCGGCTATCCCCGGTCCATCTATATCATCGATAGCATCTTGTTGGTCGGGTTTCTTTGTGGGATACGGCTTGCGGTCCGACTCTTTCGAGAGCGAAAGGTTTTGAGGAAAACGAAACGAGTCCTCATTATCGGGGCTGGAGATGCCGGGGAAAACATTGTTCGGGAAATGCAAACACATTCAACCTCTTCCTATACCCCAATCGGGTTCGTTGACGATGATGTCTCCAAAGTGGGCAAGCGGATCCATGGGATCAAAGTTCTCGGTACACGCCAGGATCTTTCAAATATTCTTCATGCCCACAAACCTGAGGAAGTGTTGGTGGCGTTGCCTGGGACGGAGTCAGCGGTTCTTCGAGAAATTACGGCTGTGTTGGCCCCCTTTAACGTGCGCATCAAAACTCTCCCGAACCTGGGAGATATCCTGGAAGGGAAAGTCACGATCAGTCAAATACGGGATCTTGCGATTGAAGATCTGCTTCAGCGACCCCCTGTGGGTTTGGATCCCCAGCCCGTGCGCAGTTTAATCGACGGCAAGCGAGTCATTGGTGACCGGGGCTGGAGGGTCTATTGGTTCGGAACTCTGCCGCCAAATTGTCGCGCTTGATCCAAAGGCCCTCATCCTATACGAGCGACACGAGAACAGTTTATACACAATTGCGGGTGAGCTCACCGACCGCGGGCATTCCGGTGTGACGCATGGAGTTCTTGGGAGATATCACGGATATTCCTCGTCTCCAAGAGACACTCAAGACGTACCGTCCTCGATATTATTTTTCATGCGGCCGCGCACAAGCATGTTCCCGTTAATGGAGTTGAATCCAGGGGAAGCCTTCAAAAACAATGTCCTTGGCACACGGTTGATGGCCGAAGCGGCCGCGCAATTTGGCGTCGAGCATTTTGTGTTGATTTCGACAGATAAGGCCGTCAATCCTTCCAGTGTCATGGGGGCGACCAAGCGAGTGGCGGAATTGGTTGTCCAGGGCATGGCGAGTCGGAGTCAGACGCGTTTTCTGACCGTTCGATTTGGCAATGTCTCTGGGAAGTAATGGAAGTGTGGTTCCCCGCTTCCAAAAACAGATCAAGGCCGGAGGACCGGTCACGGTCACTCATCCGGAGGTTCGCCGTTACTTTATGCTGATTCCTGAAGCCGTGACCTTAGTGTTGCAGGCTGCCGCCCTTGGGGAGCAAGGCGCGATTTATGTGTTGGAGATGGGAGGACAAATTAAACTGGTGGATCTGGCGCGTAATCTCATTCGACTCTCCGGCCAGGTGCCTGAGAAGAATATTCCCATCCAGTTTATCGGTCTTCGACCCGGAGAAAAACTCGAAGAGGAATTGGTCGGGGAATGTGAGCGAGCTGTGCCTTCATCAGTTGATAAAATTCTCCGGATTCAATCGGAAAAATCCATTGATCCGACCTTCCTGACACATATACTGAGCAAATTGGAGGATGTGCAGGTTTTAAGTCATTCCCCCTCGGTGATTGAACTCCTTCAGCAGTTGGTGCCGACTTTTCATCGGCCTGAAATCTTTGAATCGGCATCGATGAGTGAGGAATATCAAATTCATTGAGGAGAGGCCGCCCAATCGGGACGTCTAAGGCGTAGGGATAGTGTGGAATCTGGAATTGGCATATCCACGTCATTCCCGACATGTGTATTCTGAATCCAGGGGGAGTTTATGCGGATAGATCTCAGGTAACTATCGGAGTGGTAAATAACCGGTAGGAGTTTCAGCCCACTTCGGACTCTTTGCTAGTCAATTATCCGAAAGAGGATAAATCCTAGCTTGCTTATCTTGATAGATTGATTTTATAAGGTATTATGCTTAGCAGGAGCAAAGTCCCATACATGTATGTCCTTTATCTTGATAAATAGGTTTTGATCGGTAGATATACCTATTTTTGTGTGTAGAATTAGAGAATCTCTGAAAACTAGATGTTGCGACTGAACTGGAAAACTTTTTTTTTTCAATTATTCCTCTTCCTGGGGTCGCCTGAGAGTGACCATGATCATGAGGGTATCTTCAGAGGGTTTGTGATAATAAGGAACATAAAGCGATGAGAATATTCTATTTTTGTGGCCATGTTCATTCTCCTGCATGGGTGTCATTCGGGATGGAATGGGATGAAAACCGTTGATGTTTCAAGCTTACAACCCAATGGGTATCCTGCTCCTTCGAAGAACGAAACAAACTGATACCCCGTCAATCTACCGTTGAAGGACAGGAGCATAAAAAAATTAACATTGATGATCAGCGTTATATTATCCAAGCCGGCGACACATTAAGCATTAAATTCTTTTTTAATCCGGAGTTGAACGAGGAAAATTTAATTGTGCGCCCTGATGGTCATATTTCCCTTCAATTGGTCCATGAAGTCAAGGCAGCAGATCTGACCCCCTTGCAGCTCAAAAGCTTTTGGAGAAAAAATATGCCGGGCAACTGAAAAACCCGGAAATTGCCGTCATCGTTCGTTCCGTGCGGGAACCCTATAGAATTTATGTCGATGGACAAGTCAGAGACACCGGGAGAATTTGAAATTGTCGGATCCTTGAGTGTGTTGCAAGCGATTGCCCGTGCCGGCGGTATGAAGGAAGATACGGCTAAGAAAAGCGATGTGAAAGTGATACGGCGAGACCAGGACGGTCAGCCCTTTGTTATTAATGTGGATTTAAATAGTGCCCTCAACGGAGGGGATCTGAGTCAGGATATTCGCCTGCTCCCGTATGATTTTATCTATGTTCCCAGGTCATTTTGGTAAATCATGGTGTCTGCAACGTAATGTACTGGCATTGCCACTCTCAAGCCTTTTCTAGAATATAATGAGTGATTGTATTGGATATGTTTATGTTGGAAAAGGATGAAGGGAATCTTGTGAATATGTACAAGAATCCAGTTAACGTTTCGACGTATTCCGTAGACATGCCTCATTCATGACAACGATCGTGGCTGCTATCTGGCAGTTGTCGGCCCTTGAGGTTATTTTCGTGCCTCAAGTGCCTGCTCATGCGGAGACCTGGATCAGAAACCGGGAATGCATCGAACACTACCAGATCTGTGGAAAAATCCGGCGATCGGGTGTTTTCGATTATGCAACAACAACTCCGTTCTTACCAGCAAAGGCTGGAAGAATCGGAGGGTCGTCTGCAAAACTTTCAACGGAAACATGGAATTATTTTGCTTGAAACGCAAATGAATCACCTTCTTCAGCAGCGTAAATCTTTGGATGATTCCTTAAAGGATGCCGAAAATCGTGTCAAGGGCTTTCAAGAGAAACTGGCCTGGGTGCAGGGTCAGATAAGCCAGATTCCTCACGAGGTTCCTCTTTCTAGTTCGGATTCAGAGCAAGGGCTTGTTGGTGGGGCCAAGAATAATTTACTGAGCCTCCAATTAAAAGAGCAGGAACTATTAAATAAATATAACGAAAATAACCCCCATATTCAGTCTCTTCGAAGGGAAATGGAATTGATTAATCAGTTCATTAAGGAACAGAAAGTGTTCTCCACCGGCAAGAACCCGCTCTATCTTGAGATGGAAATGCAATTGTTTCATACCCAAGCTGATCTCGTATCGGCTGAAGCCCAAAGTGGAGTGATCAAACAACAGATTGCTGAGGTGGACAAGGAATTGGATAGGCTCAGAAATTTGGGACCGGAATTCGATGAACTTCGGCGCCAAGTCACGGCAGATGAAAAGAATTACATAAATTATCTCACCAAAGTAGGAACGACGCCACCGCAAGACTATCAAATTCAGGTGGGAGATCAGCTCGATATTAAATTCTTCTTTAATCCGGAACTCAATGAAACCGTTCTGGTCCGGCCGGATGGGCGGATTGCCTTGCAGTTGATTGGCGAACTTCCTGTTGTTGGTAACACGGTCGAACAAATTCGAACGATTTTAATCAAGAATTATTCCGGGCAACTCAAGAATCCTGAGGTTGCGGTTCTTCTTCGCTCATCTAATGTGCCTGGTGAGGATATCGAGTGCACCAGGAGGCGAAGGAACTCTTGGGGGAGTAAAATGGAAACTGAAGTCTATGCTCAGCGGATGAGGGTTTGCCGTATCCCCTTGGGAAGTTTACGCGATATCCTGACCGCTCTCTTTAAGCATAAAATTAAGATACTCACTGTTTTCTGTTCGTTGTTGGAATTGTCGCGGGATATGTCTTGACACTGTTCCTCTTTATGAGAGCGCGAGACCAGTCTGCTTCTGAAGCTTGGAAGGGAACATATTTTTCGTCCTGAAGTAGGGAAAGTAAGTCAATATAGTAGAATATAATAAGGATGCCGCTGTTCAATCAGAAATGAGATTATTTCTAATAAAGATCTCGTGAGACGGGTAGTGAATGCTTTAGGAGTTGAAAAACTCTATCCGGAATTCTTAGACCCTGCTGAGAATATTCACGATCCGTTAGAAGCCGCGGTTTCCACCTTTTTGGGCAAATCTTTTAACTGTGCCCAGTCAAGGGTTCGAATGTGATTGAAATATCCTATTTTAACCCACGGCCGAAGGCAGCCGCTGAAGCACTAAATCTCCTTATTGAATTTTTAAAAGAGAAACATCTTCAAGTGTTTAGCGATCCGAAGGCTTCGTTTTTAACGAAACAATTACATACCTACCAGGAGAAATTGGAACGTTCAGAAGGAGATCTTCAGGCTTTTAAACATAAAATGATCTTTCCTCCCCCTTGTCGAACAACAACGCCGTCTCCTCGATCAGCGGGCCAGCCTGGATAGCCACTATAAAACGACCAAGAATAAGCTGCAAGGATTGGTACGGTAAAATCGCTTCACTTGATAATCAGATGAAAACCATTCTCGACAATATTTCGGTTTCAACGGTGGAAGAAGGGGGAAATCTGGAAAAGGCCAAAGCGGAATTGTTTGCTCTGAAACGTGAAGAACAAAAGCTCTTAAGCAAGTACACCGAAACTAGTTTTCCTGTTTTGAACCTTCGAACGGAAATTGACCAGGTGGAACAGTTTATTCTTGCCGAACAGAAAAACGAGCGCGCCAATACCATAGCAAGTGGAAAGAAAGCGATGTACAGCGAGCTTGAAAAGGAGAGACTGGGGGCCGTGTCTGAAGTCACGACCCTCCAGGCAAGCCGTGAGGTGATTGCCCTGTCAAATCGAGGACCTTGACCAAAAAATCCAGAGGCTTGACGAATTAAATAAAGAAATGATTGTCCTGGAGCGGCAGAGGGCAGCAGATGAGCAGAATTATCAATATGTATCTTACGCAAGTAGAGGAAGCGAATGTATCTGAAGAAATGGACCGGCTCAAAATGGCCAACATTAGTGTGATTCAACGCGCTGAAGTCCCTGGGAGCCCGGCGGGACGTTCCCCAATACTGCTTGTAATCTTGGGAGCTATTTTGGGAATATTGGCTGGAACCGGATTTGGACTTCTTTTAGAGTACTTCCAAGGTGCCTATACTCGGCCGGAACAAGCGGCACACGATTTAAACCTTCCCCTTTTGGCTACTTTCAGTCAAAAGACATAAAAGAACTTTATCGACTATGTATTTAGCATTTTACGGGCTCAAAAAAGAACCCTTTCATACCACCCCTGACCCGAATTTCCTTTATCTGAGTCCCAGCCATAAAGAAGCCATGGGGGCTATCATTTATGGAATTGAGAAAAGGAAAAGGTTTTATCGCCATTTTTGGCGAAGTAGGGGTAGGAAAAACGACCATTATTCGTGCGTACCTTGAAAAGACGAGTGACCGGAAACAGAAAACCGTTTACATTCTTAATCCCGACGTGTCATTTCATGGTCTCCTGACCGAGATATTTCGCAGCCTTGAGGTTGTCCCGTCTCACGACGATTCGGCTGAGATGGTCAATCAGCTTCAGGAAGTGTTGATTCGCGAATACCGCTCAGACAGTACGGTTGTGCTTGTCATTGACGAAGCTCAAAATATGCCGGTTAAGACATTGGAACAGCTGCGGCTGCTTTCTAATTTGGAGACCTCCACGGACAAACTCATTCAAATTGTTTTGATCGGGCAGCCTGAACTTCATACGGTATTGGATCACCCTACCTTGAAATCTTTTCAACAGCGCATCGCCCTTCGCGCAACGATTAAGCCACTCAACCAGAAAGAGAGTCAAGCCTATATTGAGCATCGGGTGGCTCTGGCATCAGCCACGGGGATGCCCGTATTTACACAAGGGGCGATGAAACTGATTATTGGCGAGGCACAAGGCATTCCACGAAGATTGAATATCCTTTGTGATAACGCTCTCATTACCGGATATGGCAGACAGCGAAACCCTGTTTCTATTAGTGAGGTGAGGGAAATTCTTGCGGATATGAATGCGTCCCGTTCATCTTACCTGATGAAATGGGCCGTTGGTGTGGCTGCCGCGATCCTCTTGGCAATTGGAATTTTCTTATCAAGTCCGAACTTTCTTTCTGAAAATGTTGTATCGCACGTAGGTCCGGTGGAAGATCAAAGTCGGAACGAAACGAGCACCACGGAAAGGGTCTTTTCGGGGAGTACAGAACCACTTAAGGGACCACTGATCCCCACGCCGACGTCTGATTCTCCGGATGCTGTTACCGTTCCTGACGCGACTGTGAGGGAGACGGGTTCCGGCTTCCCTTCGGAGGCAGCGGAAAAGGTCGTTCGTTCCCCCAAACCTACAGGAAGTACGGCTGTCTCAAAAAACCAATCCGTTCCAAGGCAACCGGAAGTAGCCTCCAACCGACGGAGTGTTTCGACCGTTACCAAGTCAGTCAAGAAAGGGGAGAATCTTAGTCAAATTACCAATCAAGCGTATGGATCATCAAGTCAGCAGTATCTTGAATGGGTCCGCCAGCATAATCCACAAATTGTCGATCCCGATATCATCCTTCCTGGTCAAAAGATTGTATTACCGGAGTACAACAAAGAATAAGATAACGCTATGAGTAAAATTTACGACGCTTTGCAAATTGCCTATGGAGAAAAATTGGCTGCTAAAAATGAGCCAATAGAGATTCCTTCTGTATCAGTACCGTCCCCTTCTTTATTGCCAATAAAAAGCTCGAGTTCTATTCCAAGATGTTACAAGGAATCTGAACTGATGGTGATGGCTCAAAATATTGCGGCTCTTCTTCCTGGCCCGGACAAAAACGTGATTCAGTTCATCGGTTCACGAAAGGGAGAAGGGACCTCCACTCTAGTTCGGGAATTTGCCATGGTCTCCGCTCAGCATAGCAACAAACCTGTTCTTTTAGTTGAGGCAGATCTCATGCAGCCATCTCAGTATCGGGCTTTTGGTATTGAAGCTAAATCACCATTGGACCATGTGTTAAAAGAAGGAAAAGCGCTTGATGGTGTCGTTTCCCAGGTTGACAAATCGAATCTTTTTCTGGCCACACTTTCTTCAAAGGTTCAGTCAGCTCTGACCGCACGTACCTTCTTCAATCCTACTGATATGTGGAAAATAGTTCGTGAACAATTTTCCCTCATTCTCATTGATTCATCCCCGGCTAGCGTGACTGCAGATAGTATGGCGCTCTGTGAAACCGTTGATGGCATTGTGCTTGTAGTTGAAGCCGAAAAGACTCGTTCTGCGGTCATTAAAAAGGTTAGGGATCATATTCTTATGCAGGAAGGAAATCTGCTCGGCATGGTCTTTACTAAACGCAAGCTGTACATTCCAGAATTTTTTTACAGATTCCTCTAAGCATTTCCTCTCGCCTTCCTTCGATTTCCCCTACCCCGTTCCATAATAAATCATAGCAATTTTGACCTAGATGGCCTCGCCATCACCTATGAAAATGTTGTGGTCTTTGCTTCGGCTGTACTCAAATTCCCGAAGGAGGATTCGAATGTGGTGTGCGACACATTTTGCCCATCTCCGGTGTTTGACCTTTAGCTGTTAATTGATGAGTGCCAGGACATCGTTGACATGATTAGGTGCCAACACATCGTTAACAATCGGCTCACGATCTTGCCTGTGCGATCATTTGGCTCACCATGCATTCCTTTCCCAACCAAAGGAGGAATGTATGGCAGACAAACGGAGCGAGGATCGCCAGCGAGCAGTCCAGCGCTATTGTGCTGGCGAAAGTCCCAGCAGTATCTGCGTGTCGATGGGGTACTCACGGCCCTGGTTGTACAAGTGGCTGCACCGTTTTCTCAAGGGATCCGGAGACTGGTTTGGCGAGCAGTCGCGGCGGCCACACCAGAGCCCAACTCGGTCGGGCCGGGAGATCGAACAGATCGTGATCCTGACGCGGCTGAGCCTGTACAACCGGGGACTGTTCTGCGGGGCGCAAGCGATCCGGTGGGAACTGGAGGACCTGGCGGTGACGCCACGGCCATCGCTGCGCACGATCAACCGACTGCTGGCCCGCAACGAGCTGACCCACCGGCGTACCGGCCGCTATCAGCCGAAGGGCAAGCGCTACCCCATCCTCGTCGCAAGCCAACCTGGGGATGTCCACCAGGCCGACTTTGTCGGGCCCTGTTATCTGACGGGACCAGTCCGCTTCTACAGCTTGCACAGCGTCGACCTGGCGACGGGGCGCTGTGCGGTCGAGCCGCTGGTGCAGCGTGCGGGGCAAGCCACCGTGGACGCGTTGTGGGCCGCGTGGACCCGTCTGGGGATGCCCCAGCATCAGCAGGTGGACAACGAGATGGTCTTTTACGGCAGCCCGGCCCATCCGCGTGGTATGGGAGTCCTGATCCGGCTCTGTCTGCCTTGGGGGATCGAACCCTGGTTTATTCCGGTTGGCGAGCCGTGGCGCAATGGGGTGGTCGAGAAATTCAACGATCACTGGCGGCAGAAGTTCCTGGCCCGTACGCCGATGGGCTCGGCGGCGGAACTCAAGCAGGAGAGCCTGCAGTTCGAGCAGCGACACAACAGCCACTACCGCTACAGCAAGTGCGGACACATTCTTGCCGCATCTCCAGTGTTTGATCTTTGGCTGTTAATCCTTAAAACCCGATCTGGATGCGGCGGCATGGCAGACCTGTGGAGGAGAAACGGGAGTGTTGGGATATGGCCAGTTGGGGGATGACCTGGCGCAAGTTGCTCAACCGCCTACAAGTCAAAATGACGGAATGGGAGAATCGCGTGGGGGGGAGGGGTAGTCAGATGTCATCTGGCGTTGTAATACAAGAGGAAAAATGGCGGTGTGAGCAGCGAATAGGTTGTTGGTTGGTTTGGTGGCTTTCACGGCAGGGCGTCATGGTACGGGGAGATTCAACGGAGGGACTGAGCCTGTTCCGAAGGGAGGCGAATTTTGCCGGGGCTGCCATTTCCCAGTGGCGTGGGGAAAGGGTTCAGTCTATCTGATCCCGCTTCGCTCCTTGAAAAAAAATGAAGATTGGTATTGATTCTTGATTTTTTAAGGGATGACTATATAGTATTCGATTGGTACATTCATCCTCAGAGCCTGAGGAAATTCATAGAAGGAAATTAACCCATGGAGGGGTGAGAAAATTTCTCACCCCTTTTTTTTATGGTAGTAAACGAGGCCCCTGAGCGCGCAGAGGTTCATGCCTCACCGCAATTGCAGGAGACGGGAAATGAACAACTGGATCATCAGATGCCCGGCTGAGCTCAATAGGGGAAGGTTTGTTTGTGTACTCGTTTTTCTGCTTGGTGTGATGCTTGGCCTGGTCTGCGCTCAGCCCGTTATGGCGGAGAATGGGACTGATGTGGATGGCGATGGCAAAACGGACCTCGTGTGGCGCAATACGAGTACTGGAGATGTGGCCATTTGGTTGATGAAGGGGGAACAAATCGCATCCACCGGCTTTCCGGCAAGAGTACCGCTCGAATGGCAGATCGCGGGGATCGGCGATGTAACGGGAGATGGCCAGGCGGATGTGATCTGGCGTCACAATACGAGTGGAGAGGTGGCGGTGTGGGAGATGAAAGGTCTGACCATTAACTCTGTCAAGTTTCCCGGGAGCATCTCTATTAATTGGGCTATTCAAGGGATTGGGGATGTGAACGGCGATGGGTACACAGATCTGGTTTGGCGCAACAGCAGTAGCGGGGTAGTGGTGGCGTGGATGACGAATGGAGCCACGATTGGATTGGGCAGTGTGCCCCTCGAATGGCAGATCGCGGGGATAGGCGATGTGACGGGGGATGGGAAGGCCGATGTTATTTGGAGAAACAGCAGTAATGGGGTAGTAGCGGTATGGCTGATGAACGGCTCGAAGAATTATCTCTGTAGGCTTTCCCGGGAGCACATCTCTTGATTGGGACATTCAGGCAGTGAGGGATGTGGATGGCAATGGGCAGGCAGATATTCTCTGGCGCAACAGCAATAGCGGGGTAGTGGGGGTTTGGCTGATGAACGGGGGAACGATTGGATCCTCAGGATTCCTGGGTTGGATGTCCCTGGACTGGGCCATTACACAAGTGGGGGATGTGGGTGGGGACGGCAAGGCCGATGTGATCTGGCGCAACCGTACGAGTGGTCAAGTGACGGTATGGGTCGTGAACGGAACGTTGTTAACTGGGAGTGGAGTGATTGCAACGAGTGTTTCTTTGAATTGGATGATTCAGAAGGGTGGGCTTAATCCACCACCATTATTTGGCCTGAATTTTCGCCCATATTTTGCTGGGCAAGGGCCAAATCTGACAACCCAAATCTCAGAAAGCCAAATCAGAGAGAGAATGGGAGTTATTCGTCCTTATACCAATTGGGTTCGAACATTTGAGTGTGGGAATGGTTTTGAGAAGAGTGGTCGATTAGCCCACCAGGTTGGCCTGAAAGCCGCAATTGGAGGACGGCTGGGTCGAGATCTGACAGCCAATCAGCAGCAAATTGACTGTTTAATCAATGTTGCCAATGCCAGGGAAGCCGATCTTGTCATAGTTGGTAGTGAGGCGTTGTTACGTGGGGATATTACTGAAACCGAGCTGGTGAATCTGATTAACCGAGTCAAACAAGCCGTTCCCGGGGATATTCCGGTGGGGTATGCCGACGTATCCAGCGAATTACTCTCTCACCCCAATGTTATGGAGGCGATGGATGTGATATTCGTGAATTATTATCCCTATCGGGAAGGTGTCCAAGTTGATCTTGGGTTGGCCAGTATTCATGAGTATCATCAACAAATCACCTCGGCTGCCAAAGGGAAGCCGATTGTGGTTGGTGAAACAGGATGGCCGAGTGGGGGAGATATTGTGGGTCAGGCGATCCCCTCCGAAGAAAATGCCTGTTTCTTTTTTCAAGACTTTATTTCGTGGGCTGAAGCCAATGCGGTTGAGTATTATTACTTTTCATCATTGGATGAAAGTGGGAAAGAGGAGTTTGATGGGCATCAGGGAGCAGATTTGGGTATCTGGGATAAAACAGAGGCCCTTACGCCTTGCCTCCAAGAAACTTTGGAAGGCAAACGGGTTGCGGATAATTGGAGTAATAGAGACATACCTGGTGAGGAAGGCACTCAACCAAATTAAGCTCAGCACAGGTCTGCCTTGAAAAATGTTTTAAAGACATGGAATGTCAGGTTTGGGCACTGGTTGTGGCTTGTTGAACAGAGCTTGTGGACAGCCAAGTAATTTCCTTGTTGATACCCCCTATGCCTTACGGCAAAGTAGTGGAACTGGTGGCCGACACACTCCCGGCAGTTTTCAGTGTGGCGTGAGCATGGACGGCCTGTATATTTTTGGCCGAATTCCCTGGCTTGCTCCATCTTCAGGGACTAGTCGAGCTAGTAATTAATAAAACTGCATTATTTTTCCCATCTAGACGGCTCTTCCGGCTTCCATTTTTTTACTGAACAGACCGGAACGGCTTTTTATCCAAACCTGGTCCTAGCTTGGGTAACTGGTTGTTCTGGCAAGTTTTTGCCGGAAGGAAGAGTTTGATTTCGACTTGAATCTATCTGGTCTGGAGTCGTTCATTTTTTTTAAAAAATCCGCAAGAGGGACCATTGGACAATTTTGGTCAGATACCCAAGTCCGACGATTAAGTGTCAGGAATGGTTGAGGACAGCGTGTTGATTTTGCTACAAATATTGTAGATATTGTCTGACGTCTCTTCCTCCCTCAGAATTTATAACGGAACCTTTCGTTGATGTGAGTTGGCCCAATCCTCCTATAATTTCGCTTCCATAGGATCTTCTAGGTATTATTACCACATCATGGTGCCGACCCTATGATTCCACCCATTCCCTTGCCCCCCATGAGAATGGGTTTTTGCCTAAGCCCATGGGCTATTGGGTGTGAAGATTTAATGCAAGGAGATTTGGTAGCGTATGGTAGCCTTGGAAACAAAGTTTTAGGAGGTTTTGCCCATCAAATTCAGTCTTTGTGGATGCTTCATACTAGTATCAAAGATGGTCTTTGCTCGGTTCTGTCGATCAATAGATGAGAAGTCCTTATAACCCTTTTGCGCCCTTGACCTGTGCATGGCAGTATAGAAGCTTGATTGCTCGCCTTGCCAAAAGAGAGATTGATGCTCGTTATCGAGGTTCAGTTCTTGGTGTGATCTGGGCCTTTGTCGTCCCGATGCTGATGCTAGGTGTTTATACGTTTGTATTTTCCATGGTCTTCCAGATTCGATGGGAGGTGCCAATGGAGGAAAAGGGCGCTTTTGCGCTGTTATTGTTCTCGGGGTTGATTATTTTTAATTTGTTTTCCGAGTGCGTCACCCGTGCCCCGGGTCTGATGCTCGAAAATGTGTCCTATATCAAAAAGGTGGTGTTTCCTCTCGAGATTATGCCTTGGGTTTCCATGCTGGTCGCACTCTTTAATGCTGCTGTGAGTCTCCTGATTCTGGTGGTCTTTTATCTCGTCGTACATGGCCTTCCGCCCGCAACCTTTTTGTTGTTGCCGATCGTAATCTTTCCCTTGGTATTTTGGATCTTGGGATTAGGTTGGTTTCTCTCTTCAGTGGGAGTGTACTTGCGGGATGTTCAACCGTTCGTGGGGCTGCTCACCACCATGATGATGTTTTTGAGTCCTATTTTCTACCCTCTGTCTGCTATTCCTGAGGACTATCGGGGCTTGATTCAGCTCAATCCCTTGACTCATGTCCTTAATACCTCGAAATCCGTCATGTTCTGGGGACAAATGCCTCATTGGATAGACTGGCTTTTGTATGTGGTGTTTTCCTGGGTTGTGGGTTGGATAGGATTTGTTTGGTTTCAGAAGACACGAAAGGGATTTGCCGATGTCGTCTAAGAGCCTCCTAAAAAAAACCTCACTACTCTCGCAGGAAAAGAGCAGGGATGAAGAACCCCAAGCTCCATCTCACTTGTCGCGAGAATATCAAAGTGAGGAGAAAAGCGGGCACTCCGTGCAAATAGCCGACGACGTCGCCATTCGCGTTCAAAATCTCTGCAAGTGCTATGAGATTTACGATCAGCCCCATGATCGATTGAAGCAATCGATATATCCACGCTTGCAAAGGTTTGTCGGCAGGCCGTCCAAACAATATTTCTGTGAGTTCTGGGCGCTCAATGATGTCTCGTTCGAGGTCAAAAAGGGGGAAACCGTTGGCATTATCGGTCGAAACGGCAGTGGAAAATCCACTCTGTTGCAAATGATCTGCGGCACGCTCAACCCAACCAGTGGCAGTATTCAAACGTATGGCCGAATCACTGCCCTTCTGGAGCTCGGTTCTGGCTTCAATTCTGAGTTCACAGGGCGCGAAAATGTATATATGAATGCTGCGGTGCTCGGATTGAGCAGAGAAGAAACTGATGCGCGATTCGATGACATCATTGCGTTTGCCGGTATTGGCGACTTCATCGATCAACCCGTAAAAATGTACTCAAGCGGGATGATGGTCAGACTGGCTTTTGCAGTTCAATCCCAAGTCTCTCCCGCTATTCTCATTGTTGATGAAGCCTTAGCTGTTGGTGATGCCAAATTCCAGGCCAAGTGCTTTGATCGCTTAAAGAAGCTCAAGGAAGGTGGCACAAGCATCTTACTGGTCACCCACTCTAGCGAACAGATTGTGACGCATTGTACGAAAGCCCTATTGCTTGAAAATGGGAAGGTGTTGGAGTCTGGGCAACCACGCTCCGTGGTGAACCGGTATATGGATCTGTTGTTTGGCAAAGAAAAAAAATTACTAGATGCTGCGCCGGTATTGCCAACAGAACCCGCAGCTACCGAGGTTGGAAACCTTAGGTGCTCCCTAAGTTATACCAAGGATGTGTTTGCCACCCACCCCGGTTACAATCCGCACGAATATCGCTGGGGCGATGGTTCGGCCTCAATTCTGGATTATTATTTGTCCGTGGACGGGGACATGTATCCTTATGCGATTTCTACGGGACAAACTGTCATTTTGGGAGTTTCAATGAGGTTTTCAAGTAGCCTGGTGAGACCAATTTTAGGCATCACGATTAAAACCAAGGAAGGGGTGACCATCTATGGGGCTAATTCCGAAACACTAGAAGTCGAAGAATTCAAATCGTTGGGTCAGCACGGTCAGGTAGCCTATGCCAAGGCTTCCTTCTGTTGTCGTCTTGCGCCAGGAGACTATTTCATTTCCTTAGGCATTGCCACCAAGCAAAGCGAAGGCAACACACCTCACGACAGGCGTTATGACGCTATCCATTTTCAAGTTCGGCCGATTACTACCTTTTTTGGCCTTGTTGACCTGGGTCTCAAATTATCGGCCCAGGAAATTGCTTTATGAAATCATTGCTGTCAAAAGCGGGCTATGAGCCCAATCCCAAAACTAACGTGTGGTCGCGACCCGACTACCTTGGTATTGACTATGATGACGGCGAGGTGATCGAGCATCGTATCGCGGACATCATCGAGCATGCGAGTGACATTTCTGTTCTCTCTACCGAGTTACGCCAGCATTGCACCGACTGGCCTTCTCTATATCACCTCAGCAGCACCCGAGCTAATATTTTGCGTCCATTTCAGGACATTTTAAAAGCCATGAATGTGCTGGAAATTGGCTCAGGCTGCGGCGCCATCACTCGCTACTTAGGAGAGTGTGGGGCCCATGTGCTGGCCTTGGAAGGCGCTCCTCGCCGTGCTGAAATCGCGCGATCACGTACCCGCGATCTTCCGAATGTCATGGTGGTGTCGGACAGATTTGATGACTTCAAATGGGATCACCAGTTTGATGTCATCACTCTGATCGGTGTGCTGGAATATGCAAATTTGTTTACGTCGGGGGAAGATCCTGCTCTCGGGATGTTACAGCGAGTGAAAGCTCTGCTGAAACCCAATGGAAAGTTGATTATGGCGATTGAGAACCAATTGGGTCTGAAATATTTTACTGGCGCCCCCGAAGATCACCTTGGGCAAGCCATGTATGGCCTAGAGGGACGGTACCGCAATGACCAGCCACACACCTATGGGCGCAAAGTGCTTACAGAAATGCTCACCCAGGCCGGTTTTGCGCAGTCGGAGTTTATGGCGCCATTCCCTGACTATAAGCTACCGGCCTCCATCGTGACTGAACGTGGGTTTTATTATGAGGGGTTTGATGCCAGTGCCCTGGCATGGCAAAGCGTCAAACGTGATCCACAACTGCCGCCACTCTTGGCAATCTCGCCTGAATTGGTTTGGCCGGTGCTCGTGCAGAACGGAGTTGCGCTGGACTTGGCAAATTCATTTCTCATTGTGGCAGGGGTATCTTCTGGGCAAGCGTCGGATTCGCCTATCCTGGCTTGGCATTTCACAAGTGAACGGTCCAAAGAGTTCTGCAAGGAAACCCGGTTTTTGCCAGTCGACAATGGCTCAATCGAGGTTCAGTACTATCCTCTTGTGTCCGGCTCGACTATGCACATTCACGGACGATTATTGACGTTTAACATTCCAGAAAAAGCGGAATATGTGCAAGGTCGGCCATTGTCTCAGGAGCTCGTCCATATTGTCACTCGGGATGGCTGGCGCATAGAAGAAGTTGCCACATTCTTGAAGCGATATCTGCATATCCTCCTTTCGATGGATGTATCTCGCGAAATTCCTTTGCCACTAGATTCTGCGGACATACCGATTCCGGGCGAGCTTTTCGACGCTCTCCCGCAAAACATCATCGTCGGCCATGACGGGGAGTGGCAGGTGATAGATAAAGAATGGACATTGAACGATGACATACCGGCCGGATGGATGATTTTTCGTTCACTGCATTTGCTAATTCATTCGGTGACGCGCTTTGGCACAACTTCCAGTGACTTCATGAATACACCCTTAGGGTTTTTCCTTGCCGCATTCAAAGCTACAGGTTTTGCCATAACCGAGGATGAGATCGAACGTTACGCTAAGCTGGAGATGGAGTTGCAAATCGAAGTTGCTCGGCGACCGTTGAAATATGATGAATTTCTTAAATGGTTGCGCACGACTTCTTTACCTCGTCAAAACTTGAACCAAGCCGTGGTTGAGCGTGATGGTCAGATTATTCATCTCAACCAGGCCATGGCTGAGCGCGAGTTGCAGATCACCGCTCTCAACGAGGCTGTGTCGGAGCAAGAGCGGGTCATTGTAGACCGCCTTACCGGTCTGTATACCCGATTGCTGACGAAAGAGGGGGAGTTACGCCATGTCTCGGCCCAGTTGGATAAAATTTATTCATCATTCATGTGGCGAGTCATCAGTCTGGTTAGAAGGCTGAGGGATCGGCTTTGTCCGGATGGCTCGCTGAGCCATCGGGTATATATATATCTTGTGCATTGGCTGAAGGGGTCTGATCGCCCTGAGACGCGAAGAGCGCGATCAAATGATGGTTCATTTGATCGAATTCTCAAGATTGCGAAAACCATGTTGCCCGTCTCTCCCCACCGAAAATATCGATTGCTTTCGTTTATCTTTAACCGATGTGGATCGATATTTGCCCAGACAGATAGTTATCAGCGGTGGAAGGAACGACAACCTCCTGTCCTCCAGGGTTATGATACCCTCAACCGTTCTTCTCAGGTCACTTCTCGCGAACCGATTCCTCTCATTCAGCCTGATCAGGATGGAGTAGAGAAGCTTGTCCGGTCATTGAGCTTCGGCCATGTGGAGCAACCGTTGGTGTCCATTGTTCTCCCTGTCTACAATCACCTGGAGTACACTGTGTGCTGCTTGGCTTCTCTCTTGAAGCATGTTCCTCAGAGCAGTTTTGAAGTCATCCTTGTTGACGATGCGTCTCAGGATGACACTCCGACGATTCTGTCAACCATTAAGAATATTTGTTATTGGAGAAATGAACAAAACGTTGGATTTCTCCGATCGTGCAACAAGGGTGCAACCCTTTCTCGAGGGCAATTTCTGGTGTTTCTGAATAATGACACGCAGGTGTGTGAAGGGTGGCTTGATGAATTGGTGAAGACGTTTCATCAATTTTCCGATGTGGGACTGGTGGGGTCAAAACTGATTTATCCAAATGGAGTGCTTCAAGAGGCGGGAGCCATTATTAAGGAGGATGGTTCAGCGGAATTAGTCGGATTGAATGCCGATTCATCCAGACCGGAATATAATGTGGTGCGAGAGGTCGATTATTGCTCAGGGGCCTGCCTTCTCATTGAAGCGGAGTTATTTAAAACCTTGGGGGGATTCGATGAAATCTTCTCTCCGTGCTACTGCGAAGATTCGGATTTAGCCTTTCGCGTACGAAAAATGGGAAAGCGAGTGTTGTATCAACCGCGCTCCGTGGTGATTCATCACCTGAGCGTCAGCACAAATGATTCCGAACACTCGAAAATGCCTCTCATTGAGCGGAATGTCGATATTTTCGTTCAGCGATGGAGCGATGAGCTGAAGAAGTTGAATGAAGTCCGTGCCATTGCTTTCTACCTTCCCCAATACCATCCCATTCCGGAAAATGATCGTTGGTGGGGAAAAGGATTTACGGAATGGACGAATGTCACGAAAGCCAGGCCTAATTTCGAAGGTCATTATCAACCCCATCTTCCAGCTGATTTAGGGTTTTATGACTTGCGTGTTTCAGAGGTTCGGGAGGAGCAGGCGCGGCTGGCCCGGCATTATGGTCTTTCTGCCTTCTGCTATTATTACTATTGGTTTGCCGGTAAGAAGCTGTTGAATCGACCTCTTGACGAAGTGGTTCAATCCGGGGTCCCGGACTTTCCTTTTTGCATCTGCTGGGCCAATGAAAACTGGACGAGACGATGGGATGGGTGTGAAAAGGATATCCTCATTGCGCAAAGTCATACAGAGGCGGACCATGCCGGTTTTATTGCGGAGGTAGCTCCGATATTGAGGGATAAACGGTATGTCAGGATTCATGAGAAACCCTTGGTGCTGGTGTATCGGCTCGGCATCATCCCTGAACCAAGGCGGACGGCGGATTTGTGGCGTGAATACTGCCTAAACGAAGGGATTGGAGAAATTTATTTAGCGTATGTCCAGAGTTTTGAAGGCATGCCCATGGGTGATGATCCAAGCGTCTACGGGTTTGATGCCGCCATCGAATTTCCGCCTCATCGTTATCCGGTAAGAGAAGAACGCTCTCGATCGTTGATCAATCCTCGGTATCAAGGGTTGTTGTTTGATTATGTCAACACATCTGAAAACTTCATCAATAGAGTATGGCCATCCTACAAACTCTTTAGGACGGTAATGCCATCCTGGGATAATACTGCCCGTCGTCAAGATGTCTCGCATGTCTTTGTGAATGCGACTCCTGAACGGTACGAATACTGGTTGCGACGGATGGTCGAGCAAACCAGGCGGCTTCAATTTGGAGATGAACGAATTGTGTTTATAAATGCCTGGAATGAATGGGCCGAGGGGAACCATCTGGAGCCCGATAGTCGGTTCGGCCATCAGTATTTAATGGCCACGAAAAATGGTCTTGGATAGCATCATATTCAAGAAGATTAACGGATTGTTCTTAATGCGTGCCAAAGGATGGCGAAGGTTGCACCCTAAACCCCTTCGAACGTGTTGCCGTGGATTTCTGCAGGCGACATGAAATGCAAGAACGATCGGGAAGGTTTTAAAATCTTTCAGACACCGCTTTGTTTCATGATCACAAGGGTAGAAGCGATCCAGAGCTTTCTCTTCGCTCAACTCTCAATGCCTTGGTCATCGTTCAGTTTGTCATGTGGATCCCATCTACTATGGATTTCTCGGCATGGGCGTAATCACCGTTTATCTTTCCGCTCCGTGTTCTGATTTGATAATCCAGCCGCTTCGCGCAAACAGAAAACATACGTTCAATGGCATGGGCCAATGTGCCATCGAGTTGACCTTGTTCAGGCTCAAAATCCTCTTCAACAAAGTTCAATAGCAGCAACGGGATCAGCGCATGGGTGCGGGCACTGAACATGGAGCCTGCCACAAATGGTAATTGCAGGACGGTTTCCATTTCCATTCCCAGCCGTGCTGCCAGGTTTCGAATGTATTTCTCGTTAAAAGCCAGATAATGACCCATGGAAACCAGGTGGTCCTCAGGAGCAAGAATGCCAATTTCAGGATGGTGTTGAAGAAATTTGATGTTTTCCTCCAACACTGGTGGGTCTAATAACTTGGTATACAAATCATTGCGCCAATGGGCTCCATCGGCTCTGTGGACGGATTTCTTGGTATGGACTTTTACCAGATAAGTGAAATTCTGATTATATATTTCAGGCAGTATCTTGAGGAAAGACAGGATGTCACGCCCCCGATTGGTCACACCAACGCAGGTGAAATCATAATCGTTTTCTGCAAGTTGAGATGCGACCATTGTGACCTGTGTTTCTGGGGTAGTCACAAACAATTTAATGGTATTTTTATTGATGGCTTTCAGATGCTGCAGCATTTCATCGAACACATCGAGGTAAAACGCGTGAATGACAATTGCGATTCTGTTGTTGGGTTCTGGCTGCGAAATGAATGCGGGTTTTTCATGTGTGAGCGTGTGAAGCTGAGTTGCAACGCGGCAGGCTTCCAGGTAGCTGAACCCATATTTTCTGTCCGGTTCTAGATGTGCCCCCTCTGCCCATTCATTCCAGGCATTGACAAAAATGAATCGTTCACTCGGTTTGAAGTGTTTTTGTGTATAACTCAGCAGATAGGAGAGCCATCGTTGGAATTTAAGAGGTGAATTATTGATAAACGTGATACCCCGCCCTGGGCTGCGGGCCTCATTATCCCACCCGGGAAAGAGACATCTGATTTTTTTATAGGAGGGCAATGGCTGATTTTGACCGTATTCCACAGCCTGGTTGTAGTCAAAAATGATTCCCTGGTAGTCTGGATTGACCATCATACCTGAAGCACGGATTTGCGCTGTGATGGGTGTCATGGGATACGTGTTAGGGGCATATTCGATGGCAGCATCAAATCCGATCTCATTGGGATTGATGTGTTCAAATGCATGCGTAATGACAAGATAAATTTCTCCAATGCAATGTTCCCGACACCATTTCCGCCAGTGGTTGGCTGTGGCACTGACATCTGGTAATAGACCCGGTCGATACAGTAGTAGCAAGGGTTTTCCATCGATACGGATATAACGAGGGTCACGCATATACCGTGCGGTGTTTTCTATAAAGGCGAGATCGTCGTCAGCCGAGTGGCGCTGAGCGAGCAGGATGTCTTGTTCCAATCCGTCCCAACGACGAGTCCAGTTTTCATTGGCCCAGTTGATACAGAAGGGCAGGTCGAGCTCTGGACTATTTAATACTGTATCCAGGGGAGTTTCGAGAATTCTTGTGTTATTAAACCAATAATGGTGATAACAAAATCCATAAATTCCATATTCCTTTGCTAAATCAATTTGATGCTGCTGGACGGCTTTTAACCGTAAATCATAATAGCCTAACTGATCCGCCAGGTGTGGCTGATAATGGCCAATGAACTGTGGTACGGCTTTAGTAACATTGGTCCATTCGGTAAAACCTTTGCCCCACCATTCATCGTTCTCCTTAATAGGATGAAATTGGGGAAGATAGAATGCGATCAATTTAATATCGGGATTTGAAACCGGTGCAAGGTTGTGTTTAAAAGGCACATAGGCGCTGGATGGAAAAGTTTGTCGGAAAAGCTGGGTAAAATAGGATTCAGTATTCACGACGGGGGTTGGAAGGGCTACAGGTTGTGGCTTCTGTTTGAGAAGACTAGTTGCTTTCTTTAAGGTTGTCCGTAGACCAAACCTTTTGATCCGGGAAAGTATTGTTCTAATCTTTGTTTGCTGAAAATGTTTTGAAATTGGAATCTGAACATGTTGAAGGTGATACCTAAGGTGTTTTCGTTTTGTTTTGTGAACTCAGATAAATTTCATCCAAGATGTGGATGGCAACATTTTTTGTCATACACCTGCAGAGGATCGGGCGATATAAAAATCCATTCTGACGACAATCCAAAGTATGTGTTGGGGTTCATTGGAATGTGAATCGGCTCCCGTCGCCTCTCATTATTATTTTTAATTTGTATGATGATGATATTTCTTTCGTCAATATCGTCACGAAAATGAGCTACTGAGAGGAAGTATTGCGGAAATGTAGCAGAGAAACAAGAACGTCTGGAGGCCTGCTGCAGGAATTTCGGCCCGAGCAGGGTCAAATCTGTGATGATGACAACAATATGACATGTCTTCGTTCCTTCATTATTTTTGGATTGACTCATATTTGACTTCTGAATATCTTTTACTTTTCAATAGGAAATTTTTTATTATTCAATCTGAATAATCTTGCTTATGGCAAATTCGTCTAAACATATCATAAAGGTTCCATTTTTAAACGGGATTTGTGCTGAGCGTGTTAGATAAATCTCTGTCGTTGGGGCTGTTTTTTTGAGATCTCCTGACGGGATTGAAGAGATGTATGTTGAAAAATAACCTGAGTAATTTGCCGGTATAACCCAATGGGAACCTTTCTCGATTTTATGGGTGTGGCAAGACGGGCCGTTCGTCACCATGGAGGGGTAACCAAGGTTATTCGTCGTGCGTGGCAGGTGATGGCCTTTGAAGGACTCCTCGGGCTGAAGAGGAAAATCACTCGTTTACAGGATAATCGAAAGACCTTTTTGTCAACCCAGGACTCGGATGAGATAACTCCTCATAACATCTCACTCTGGGAATAGTCTAGGACTCCATGAAGCCTGCGCTCTCCCCTGGGGCTCTATTACTTGGCCATCCTTATGGTGTGTATGGTATGGGGGAACATGTTCGATTATCTGCAGCGGCGTTTTCGGCGGCAGAGGTCCCTTTTAGTATACGGAATATTTGTGGAGAGTATGGGATCCATCTGGCTGGGATTCATCAGGATTTTCCCTTCAGGGATAAGATTTCCAAAAATGGTTTCTATAAAGCCAATGTGTTTCACGCCAATGCAGACGAGATGGAGACTGCTGTCAGGCATCTGGGTAAGGACATTTTTGTGGACCGGTACAATATTGGGTATTGGGCGTGGGAACTCAGCAATTTTCCAGATGCGTGGCGTCCGTCGCTTCAATTGGTGGATGAAGTGTGGGCCCCGTCACGGTTTATTGAACAGGCGATTGCCAATAAAACCTCTTCACCGGTCATCAGGATGCCCCTAGCTGTTGATTTCCCCGAGCCATACGGGATGACCAGGGAATCCTTTGAGTTCCCCGAGGATCGCTTTCTTTTTTTATTCTTTTTCGATTTTAACTCTTATGTACAACGAAAAAATCCAGAAGGAGCTATCCGTGCATTTTTGCAGGCATTTCCAGATGTGAATGATACCCGCGTGGGAATTGTTATTAAAATGAATGGCATGGAGGAGCGTCCTGATGAATACCAAGCCTTTATTCAAGCGATTGATCGGAAGGATCCTCGAATCATTTTGATGGATAGGGTGCTGAGTGACCGGGACATAAAGGCTGTGGTGAAACTGTGTGATTGTTTTTTGTCACTTCATCGTTCGGAAGGATTTGGTCGGGGTCTGGCGGAGGCCATGTATCTTGGTAAACCTGTTATTGCGACCGGGTATTCGGGTAATCTGGACTTTACGAATGAATATAATGCTTGCCTGGTCGATTATCGGCTTATTCCCGTCAAGGATCATGAATACCCATTTGCGACTGGTCAACACTGGGCCGACCCTGACATCGAACATGCGGTGTGGTTTATGAGACGATTGGTCAATGAGCCGAATTATGCCAAAACGATCGGTCATCATGCGGCAGAATTTATTAAGACATACCATAGCCCTGGCGCGGTGGGTGCCAAATACCGGGCTCGGCTTGCTGCCTTAAACTTGTTGTAAAGTATTGGACGTAGGCAATACACCTTTCTGATTCAGGCCTGAGTCCTTTGAAAATTTCCTGTCTGCCAATTTGATGGAAGTTCATTAAATGATGTGTAACCCTGAGGATGTCATAGGAATGAAGCCGGATTTGCGGGAAGTGGAAATGGTCTTTAAATTATTCGTTCCAGATTTTGGGGGAAGCTATGCCACACGCAAGTCGCGAAATGTTCGTGATGGGTATGCGAGAGGATGGGGATTGCAATGCGGGAAACTTCGAGATGTCATTCGAGAAGATGGGCTGTATCAGGAGGCTTGCGGTCTGGCTATGGGTCGCACAGTTGTTTCAGAAGATAACCGGATGAACATTTATTTGATCCTGAAATACTTTCTTCCCTATATTCCCTTTGGCCACATTGTCGAGTTTGGATCTTACAAAGGGGGGAACGCCCTGTTTATGGCCTATGTGGTCAATCGGCTGTATCCTGGCCGGAAAGTGCTTGCCCTGGATACCTTTTCAGGAATGCCCGAAACCGAATCAGCTATTGATGCCCATATTGCTGGGGACTTTCAGGACGTCGATTTACTCGAATTGCGCGAATTTGCCGAGCGGGAGGGTGTGAGAAACGTCGAATTTATCAAGGGGTTGTTCCAACAGACGGGTGCTTCTGCGCTTGCCAAACTCGGAAGCATTGTCTTGGCTCATATCGACTGCGACATTTATTCGGCAGTGGCCTTTTCCTATGACCTCGTGAGAAACTACATGGTTCCTGGTGGGTATGTGGTTTTCGATGATGCGACAACCTCTAGTTGCTTAGGGGCTACCGAAGCGGTGGAGGAATTGGTGATTCGTCGCGATGGGCTGCATAGTGAGCAAATCTTCCCTCAGTTTGTTTTTCGATCTCCTTGAGATCTTTCCCCTTTCAGCTAGATATCTTACCCCTTATGAGCCCAAACTATTATGAAAGAGTGTAGCAAGTCGATTGCCCGTCGATTGTCCGAGCCAAACTTCATTAACCGATTTTTTGTCGGCAAGGGGTTGGATATCGGGGGACATCCTGATCCGTTAAATTTATATCAGGAATTGTTCTGCCGCATGGAAGAGGTGCGAACATGGGATCTTGTTGATGGGAATGCGCAGTTCCTTGCGGGAGTATCTGATGAGGAATTTGATTTTGTGCATAGCAGCCATTGTCTTGAGCATCTTCATGAACCTCTTATAGGACTTCGGAACTGGTTCAGGGTTTTACGGCCAGGGGGCCATCTTGTCATGACTGTTCCGGATGAGGATTTATATGAACAGGGACGGTTTCCGAGCACATTTAATACTGACCATAAATGGACGTTTACCATATTTAAAATACATTCCTGGAGTCAGCGATCTTTGAATATTCTGGATTTGGTGCGTGACCTTGGACCTGCTGCAGAACCGGTGAAAATCGAACAACTCGTTTCTACCTATCGTTTCAATCTTCCCAGGTACGACCAGACGTTGAGTTCTGTCGGGGAATGCGGTATCGAGGTCATCATTCGCAAGCGTCCGATTGCAGAACTGGATGCCGGTGGACGGTGGCTTCGGCCCGTCGAACAACCTCCAAAGGAAGTGCGCATACATTTGAATCAGTACCAAGACGATCTTCAAACGCTTAAACATTCCAACCAGAAAACGCCTCCCTTTCACAATGATCAGCCGATTTAATTTCTGGAATCTTCGATGATTATTCGTGCGCGTGCGCCTTTACGGCTTGGCCTGGCTGGTGGGGGAACGGACGTTTCGCCATATTGCGACTTGTACGGAGGATGTGTGCTCAATGCGACAATTGATCGATATGCGTATGCGGTGCTGGAGGTGCTTAGGGGAGATAAGGTGCAATTCTGTTCTGCCGATCGACAACAATCCAGCGAGTATGGATTGGGAGAATCGATCCCCTGCAATGGAACCCTCGATTTGCATCGGGCTGTCTATCTCCATATGATCCATTATTTCAATGAAGGGCGCCCCCTGCCTGTGAAGGTCACAACCTACTGCGATGCCCCAGTGGGCTCTGGCCTTGGATCCTCGTCGACGCTGGTTGTTGCGATGCTGAAGGCCTTTGTAGAATTGTTGAATGTACCGCTTGATGATTATGCATTGGCCCATTTGGCTTTTAAAGTTGAACGCATGGACTGTGGTATGCAGGGTGGGAGACAGGATCAGTACGCAGCGACGTTTGGTGGTTTTAACTTCATTGAGTTTTATGCAGATAATCGGGTGGTCGTCAATCCGCTGCGCATCAAAAACTGGATTATTTGTGAACTGGAGGCCTCACTAGTTCTTTTTTTTACTGGAGTGTCCCGAGCATCAGCAATGATCATTGCTGACCAGAGTACGAATGTCGAGGCAGGCACTGATCTGGCCCTTTCTGCCATGCATGCGATGAAGCGTGAAGCCTGTATGATGAAGGAATGTCTGCTGAAAGGAGATTTCTCTGGATTGGTTGAATCAATGCGTGAGGGATGGACAAGCAAGAAGCGTTCGGCCAAGAGCGTATCCAATCCGCATCTCGATGACATCTATGAGACGGCTGTCACAGCAGGGGCAGTGGCTGGTAAGGTGTCCGGTGCTGGTGGGGGAGGATTCATGATGTTTTTTGTCCCGCCGGAAAAAAGAATGGAAGTGATTTTCGCCCTAAAAAAATTTCCAGGGCAAGTGAGTAATTGCCATTTTACCAAATACGGGATGCAAGGTTGGAAGATAGAGTAAGTCTACCTTCGTGTGAATGAATCTGTCCTTGGTTGCCCCGTGTAGGTTTTTTGCATGGCAAGACTCAGTGGGTCACACGTGATCTGATCAATCAACAAATATACAGAAAGGACCGAATGATCCCAGGTTGTCGGCCAAGGATAACTCATCGGTATTGTTTCATGTCTACGAAAACTTCTTATGCCCTTTCGTTCCCACTCATTGTCATCACGCCCTGAAACCCGGTTGGTTCAAGGCTTAAGACAGGACCGTATCGTTTGACTCCTTTAGGTTTTAAAAAAGCGATTATTCTGGCTGGTGGACGTGGTGAAAGGCTTCAGTCCAGAGTCCCCGATCTTCCCAAGCCAATGGCGCCTGTTGGAGGCCGGCCTTTTTTGGAATATGTTCTCGATAAGCTGGTTGATGCTGGTTTGAGGGAGATCATCCTTTCTGTGGGTTATCGCGCGGAGACGATTAAGGATCATTTTGGTAGTTCCTATCGTTCGGTAGCCTTACGGTATTCCGTAGAGCAATTTTCTTTGGGTACAGGAGGAGCCATTGTGCTTGCGTTGAAGGACGTAGATTCTTCACCGGTCCTGGTTTTGAATGGAGACACACTGACTGAGATTGATTATGGGGATTTATCTGCCTGGTCTGACAGCCTCGTTTCGTCTGTGGGAGTTGTGCTTCGCCGGGTTCCGGATGTCCGTCGTTATGGTTCTGTGGTCCTTGACGGGGATAGGGTGGTGAAGTTTCAAGAAAAAGGGAAGGATGGGCCTGGATTGGTGAATGCCGGGATATATGTGATTCGCCCAAACATTTTCTCCCACTACAAAGTTGAGGAAAAATTTTCTTTCGAAATAGATTTTCTGCAACGGAATTGTTCTAAGCTGCAGCTACAGTCCTATGTCACCGATGGCTATTTTATCGATATTGGAACCCCGGAAGATTACGATCGCGCTCAGAGAGAGTTGGGGCTTACATGGATCTAGGAATGGCCCCCTCTAGAAAGTCTTCGGGTGGAGGATGGCTACAGGTATGGAATGAAGAATTCCTATAAAATTTATGGCTTCCCCTTCCATTTCCATTGTTCCTATGTCAAGAAAGAAAAAAGATATCTGGAAATGTTGAAAAATTTCTATTCCATGCGTCGGATTTGCCCAGTATTACATAAGGGTCCTCTTGTCAGAGTTGGCCTCTCAGCTCGGCAGGGGGTAACAAAAAAATGATTGCCGGATATATTTTGAAAATTGCCATTTTTCATTGGCAGAGTTTGCACGCATCGGAGGGGAAAAATTTAGTGGGGCAACCAATCCGCATTCCTCAACTCGTTTCGTGTCTCCACTTTTCTGTTGGTAAATTGTAAGAAGACAAATGCAAACATCGGTAGTAGTCTATTCCCCAGTGTGAATATCTGGTATCAGGTAACGATGGGAAACAGATTCTGCAACCTTTCTTTGAATGCATCCTCGATTGTTACTCAGCCATGAGCGGCATGCTTGTCTGATCGTTTGGTGCGGCCGATCTGATCGAGGACTTTGAGGTGTTCCCAAACCGGAATCGTCGTTACCTAACGCTTGACTGGAAGTCGTCCATCCAGCATGAGCAGAAAATGAGGAATGGAGACCGCATCCGTGGAAAATGGATTATGAGGAGTCTGTGTTGAGCTTACATCCACTTGTGGTTGACCTCGATGGAACGCTGATTCGTACGGATATGCTGCACGAGTCCGCCCTACGGGTCCTGCGTGATAACCCATTTGACACTATATATATCCCATATTGGTTGTCGCGGGGAAAGGCTGTGCTCAAGAGGCATTTGGCCCATCGTACCGACTTTGACCCCAGTTCTTTGCCCTATAACTACGATTTATTGAAATGGTTGCAACAGCAACGGATTCAAGGTCGAAAGCTGGTCCTGTGTACGGCGTCTGATCTCTCGATTGCAACGGCCATATCGGAGTATCTCGGCGTATTTGACGAAGTGATAGCGAGTGATGGCACCACAAATCTCTCCGGAAAACTCAAAGCAGATGCGCTTGAGCAACGATTTGGCCATGCCGGTTTTGATTATGCCGGCAACTCACACGCTGATCTGCAGGTGTGGCAACGCTCTCGTCGTGCGGTCGTCGTCAATGCATCTGAAGACCTTGCCAGGAAAGCAGAGGCGTGTTGCGAAGTGGAGCGGGTATTCCCTTCCTCTGCTTTAGGCTTCGCTGCTTGGCTCCAGGTGCTTCGGGTGCACCAATGGTTAAAAAACTTGCTGCTGTTTGTCCCGATTTTTGCGGCCCATCAGCTCACGAACCCGGATATTTGGCTGGCACTCATTCTGGCTTTTTTTTCGTTTAGCCTTTGCGCATCATCGGTGTATATCGTCAATGACCTCATGGATTTGGAAAGTGACCGACAACATCCACGTAAATGCAATAGACCCTTTGCCTCAGGTCTGGTCCCTGCATGGGTTGGCGTTGTACTCGCGCCACTATTACTTCTCAGTAGTCTAGTATTGGCGCGGCAGGTAAGTGGCAGCTTTTTCCCATGGCTCCTGTTTTATTTTGTACTGACCTGCGCCTATTCCTGGGGACTCAAGCGTCTCATTCTTGTGGACTGCCTAACCTTGGCGATGCTGTACACCTTACGGATCATAGCTGGCGCTGCTGCTGCGAGTATGGGCCTGTCCTTTTGGTTGCTTGCGTTTTCTGTTTTCTTATTTCTGTCATTGGCTTTTGTTAAACGTTACGCCGAGTTACAGGTGCAGTTGCTGAATGAGAAGCAAAAAGCGCACGGACGGGGTTATTACACGTCGGATGCGACATTAGTGCAGATGCTCGGTATCACATCCGGTTATGCTGCGGTCCTGGTGTTGGCGCTTTATCTCAATAGCGATGCCATTGTGAAGCTCTATCGGATCCCAGAATTCGTATGGGGGGCGGTGCCCGTTATGTTGTTCTGGGTTAGCTGGATGTGGATGCAAGCACATCGGGGCGAAATGCATGATGACCCACTGGTCTTTGCAGTAAAAGACAAAGCAAGCCTGCTCGCAGGTGTGGCGTTTGCTACAGTTTTGACGATCGGTACGGTGGGCTGGCCATGGTAGCAGTCTCATCGTGGGGAAGACTGGGGAGTTGGGAGCACGAAGTCCGGGCTTTGTCTGACCGATATCAAGTCATACACCAACTGAAAAGCAGCCGGTCAGGTATCGCTTATGGCATGGGGCGCAGCTATGGCGACGTCTGCCTCAACCCGGATGGCGTGTTGTGGAACACCACTGGATTAGATCGTTTTATCAGCTTTGATGAGAACACGGGTCGACTGGTTTGTGAGGCAGGCGTGCTGTTGGGTGACATCCAGCAATTGACCATCCCGCGTGGCTGGATTTTGCCGGTCACCCCCGGGACACAACTGGTGACGGTTGGTGGTGCCATTGCTAATGATGTACATGGGAAGAATCATCACGTGTTAGGCACATTTGGGGACCATATTCAGTGGATGAAGCTGGTCCGTACCGATGGGACCACCATTGAATGTGGACCTCACCTGCTGCCTGAATGGTTTTCTTCCACAGTGGGCGGCCTTGGACTGACCGGAGTCATCACCGAAGCCGACATTCAACTCCGTCGAGTGGCTGGCCCTTGGCTTGAGACTGAGACCATACCATATGCCAATTTGGACGAGTTTTTTCGTTTGGCGGACGATTCAGAAGCCGCCTGGGAACATACCGTCTCATGGATCGACTGTATTTCAGGGGGCGGGGGACGCGGGCTCTTCATGCGCGGCAATTCTATCGATTTGGGCCTCCGCCCTGATCCAAAAATCCGGATGATGACCATGCCTTTTGTGCCACCGATATCCCTGGTGAACAGGCTGTCGCTGCGGCCGTTCAATATGGCCTATTTTAATCTTAAAAATTGGCAAGCAAGTAGGCGCATCTCCCATTACGCGCCTTTCTTTTATCCGCTCGACAGCCTGCTTGAATGGAACCGGATGTATGGCCCCAAGGGTTTTTTCCAGTACCAGAACGTTGTGCCCCGTAAGGTTGGGCGTGATGCCGTGCAGGCGATGTTAGGCGAAATCGCTCATTCCGGTGACGGATCGTTTCTGGCTGTGCTGAAGACCTTTGGCAACCGCCAACCAGTGGGAATGATGAGTTTTCCGCAGCCAGGCGTGACCCTTGCTCTGGACTTCCCAAATAAGGGCGAACGAACGCTGAAGCTCTTCGAGCGGCTGGACGCTATCGTGCGCGAGGCAGGCGGGCGAATTTATCCCGCCAAAGATGCGCGTATGCCACGTGACCTCTTCGAGTCAGGCTATCCACGCCTTGCTGAATTTTTGCAATTCCGTGACCCGGGCATTAATTCAGCGATGGCACGGCGGCTGATAGGGGATTAATCGTGACAGATAACAAAAAAAGAATCGTTATCGTGGGTGCAACCTCGGCCATTGCGGAACACTGCGCACGTTTGTGGCTCAAGGCTGCGGTGATCCATCTGACGCTGGTCGGTCGTGACCTGGACAGAACAGAGCGGGTGGCCGCAGATTTGCGTGTGCGAAGCCCAGGCTCGGTGGTTTGTGCGCTTGAAGCCAACTTTATTGATCCCATCGCCATTCGCCAACTGGTTAATGGCATTGTAGCTGAGGGAACAGTGCACACCGTACTGATTGCGCATGGTTCATTGCCGGACCAAACATTGTGTCAGCAAGATCTGCCTGCATGCCATGACGCCTTGACCATCAATGGAATATCTCCAATGCTATTTGCAGAGGCCTTTGTGGGACATATGCAAAAAGCCAACGAAGGCACTCTGGCCATTATTAGCTCAGTAGCTGGGGATAGAGGGCGTAAGTCAAATTATGTCTATGGTGCAGCTAAGGGATTGGTTACGAGATATGCGCAGGGCCTCCAACATCGTCTGGCAAGGACTGCCGTCAAAGTTGTCCTGATTAAGCCTGGGCCAACAGATACCCCAATGACCGCGCATCTTAAGCAGCAGGGTGCCAGTCTTGCGAATGTCGAAACTGTTGCTCAACTGATTCTCAAAGGAATCAATCAAGGAAAGCCGGTCGTGTATGCTCCCACCAAATGGGCGTTGATTATGATGATCATTCGGCATTTGCCAAATATAATTTTTAGTAAATTGGAAATTTGAGAAGACTGTGCATAACACAATTTGGAATAAATTTATTTCAAGGAATGTAGACCTGACGGTTAATGCCATTTTGGGGTTTGTCCTCCTCGACAACCATCGCGATATTTGTCCCATTTTCTCCAGGAATGCCAGGTGCCGGGCTTGATCCTTCGTGGGTATTTGGAATGAATCAAGCCACCGCTCAAGGTTTTGCCTTTGGCAAGGAAGTGATCTTTACGTATGGGCCCTATGCTTCCATTGCGACGAAATCATACCACCCATCAACTGATTTTATGATGGTGAGTGGAAGCCTGTATTTGGCATTGTCATATTGGGGATGCTTTGTCCTTTTAATGAAAAATGTTCAATGGCGATGGGTTCTGGCCTTTGGCACCATCCTCACTGGATTGATGTATTTGAGGGACACTTTGTTTTTTTCACTTCCGCTGCTTGTCGGATTGCTCATCTTCAAGATTCTATTTTTGGAAGACGAAAGGTTCATTAAACGCAAATTAGCACCACTGTATGTCGCATTATTATTTGCCCCATTTGGTTTGCTGCCTTTAGTTAAGGGAACCATATTGTTCTTGTGCGGTGCCATTACGGTATTGTGTTTTGTGGTTTTTATTGCGTGCAAGCAGAGAGTACTCGCAGTAACGTGCCTATTTTCTCCTTTGGTTTCGATGATTTTTTTCTGGGTGTTATCGGGACAATCTGTTAGAAATTTACCGAATTACCTTATGGGTATGGCACACATAGCCTCTGGCTACTCCGAAGCCATGGCTGTTAATGGCAATACCCTGGAGGTGATATTATATGTATTGGCCTCTGCCTTGTTGTTGGTAGCGATAGCCATCCAAGGGCAAATATCCCACATTTCAAAATTTTTTTTATTTTGTATCTATTTTATTTTTTTATTCCTTTCCTTGAAGGGTGGCTTTGTCCGACACGATGGGCACGCTGTTATGTCCGGCACATCCATTTTGATTGCAGCAGTGCTATTGCCATTTAGTTGTAAGATCCGAATGATTCTTCCGGTTATGGTTTTAGCCATAATTTCGTGGGCGTATATTGACAGTCATTATATGAAGACATCGACTGAACATGTTTTCCATAATTTCAAATCGACGTATTCATCGGCGTGGTACGGCATTAAACATAGAATCGAAAATAGAAACTGGCCAAGGCCTGAATTTGATGCTGCAGTGAGCTCCCTTCGAGGACAGGCGTCTTTTCCTGTTTTGCCGGGCACCACAGACATTTACTCCTACAATCAATCGTATTTGATTGCTTCCGGAAACTCTTGGTCTCCTCGCCCATTATTTCAGAGCTATTCTGTTTATGCACCTGCGCTGGCAGAGATAAATAGAAAGCATCTACTAGGGAATAAAGCGCCAGATAATATTATTTTCAGACTGGAACCGATTGATGGAAGAATTCCCTCAATCGAAGATGGGGCAAGTTGGCCGATACTGATGGTTAATTATCAGCCAGCCCGAATGGAGAAAGAATTTTTATTTCTCAAAAAAAAGGAAAGCATTGGCAAGATTGCAGAGCCGTTGAAGCTTGCCAGTGAAAGACATACTTTCGAAGAGAGTGTTATTTTACCAGGTTCAAGTCAACCAATATTTGCTCAGATCGAGATTACCCCAACTATTTTGGGGCGTTTAGCAAATATTTTTTTCAAGCCGAGCCAGCTCCAAATCACGCTAAAGCTGAACAATGGCATGAACAAACAATACCGTATTATTGCCGGTATGGCGAAATCGGGTTTCGTCATATCACCGCTTATCGAAAACACAGCTGAGTTTGGGAGGTTGTACGGGAAAGAGAGCATGCTAAATGGTAAGTTGGTTGACTCTATGATTATTGCGCCGGCTCATGGTCGAACCATGCTTTGGAAAAATGAATATTTTGTGACCTTCAGCCAAATTAGAACCGGGGTTCCGATTGATATCTCAAGACTATATAAATTTGATGAGTTTGATGATGATTTGTCGGCTTCCGATGTAATAACAGCCGAAAAATGCGAAGGGAATATTGACGTCATTAACAATACATCTCCAATCCCTGAAAATCTTTCAGTGTCAGGCTTTCTAAGCGTTAACGGGTGGCTTGCGATTTCTGTTGATCAGGCTACTTTGCCAGAAGCTGTTTATGTGGTTTTACGAGATACTCATGGTAATTATAATTATTTAAGAACGCGCAAAAACCCTCGTCCGGATGTGGGAGCGTATTTTAAAAAGCCGGAACTTGCTGGATCGGGATATATCACGATGGCTGACATATCAGAGTTTGAGGGACAATATAGTTTCGGTCTCGCTATAAAACAGTCAGACAAAATAAAAATTTGCCCTCAATTTAAAATTCCGGCAACGATCACCAAATAGATGGCCATGCAAAATAATAAAATCCTTCTCCCTGGCGGCGCTGGCCTTGTTGGCCAAAACCTTGTTGCCCGCCTGAAAGCCAAAGGCTATGGCAATATCGTGGTTCTCGACAAGCACCGTGCCAATTTGACTGTCCTTGAACAGGTTCAGCCTGAAATTACCACTGAGTATGCCGACCTGGCCGAGCCTGGTGACTGGCAGCGGCATTTTGAAGATGCTGATGTCGTCGTGATGTTACAGGCCCAGATCGGTGGCAATGATTATCAAGAATTTGATCGCAACAATGTGAACTCCACGCGTCTGATCCTCGACGCCATCAAAGCCAACAAGATGCCCTATTTCGTTTACATCAGTTCCTCTGTCGTAGAGTCTGTGGTTGATGACATCTACTCCAATACCAAGAAGGTTCAGGAGTGTATGGTGCTGGAGAGTGGCATTCCTTGCCTGGTACTGCGCCCGACCTTGATGTTCGGCTGGTTTGATCGCAAGCATCTGGGCTGGCTCTCGCGCTTCCTGAAGAAAGTGCCGGTTTTCCCTATACCAGGGCAAGGCCGTTACATGCGTCAGCCCCTTTACGTTGGGGATTTCTGCAACATCATAATCAGTTGCATTGAAAATAGAATTGTCGATGGCATTTACAATATCTCCGGTCATGAGAAGATTGATTACATCGACATCATTCGGGAGATCAAACGAGCGACTGGAGCAAGAGCGCTGATCGTCAGAATTCCATTCGGCTTGTTTTATGCTTTGCTGTGGACCTGGGGGCTTTTCGACAAAAATCCACCATTTACCACCCAACAACTTGCCGCGCTGAGCGCCAAGGATGAATTTGAAGTGATCGACTGGCCCGGGATTTTTGGTGTGCCCTACACGCCTTTTGTTGAAGCCATCGATGAAACCTTTAACGACCCCACTTATAGCAAAGTGGTTTTGGAGTTCTGACTATGGGGCAACGTATTGCGGTGTTGGGTGCAGGGCCGATGGGTCTGGCTGTGGCATATCAATTGGCCCGTGATGGACATCAGCCGATTGTTTACGAAGCTGATGACCGAGTGGGCGGGATGACTGCTGCGTTTGATTTCTCTGGATTATCAATTGAACGCTACTACCACTTTCATTGCACCTCCGACCATGCGTTCTTGACCATGTTGGAGGACCTGGCATTGGCCGACAAGATGCGCTGGGTAGAAACCAAGATGGGTTTCTGGTATCAGGGGCGACTACAACCGTGGGGGAACCCCATCGCACTCCTCAAGTTTCGGGGATTAAGTCTTGTCGCAAAATTCCGTTATGGTCTGCATGCGTTTCTGTCCACAAAACGCGACAACTGGAGACCGTTGGATCATGTCGAAGCCACTGGTTGGATCAAACGCTGGGTGGGCCACGAGGCTTACGAGGTCTTGTGGCGTCGACTGTTTGACTACAAGTTTTACGATTACTCCAATAACCTTTCGGCAGCCTGGATCTGGAGTCGGATTCGGCGAATCGGCCGCTCCCGCTATAGCCTGTTCCGTGAAAAGCTAGGCTATCTGGAGGGCGGTTCGGAAACCCTGCTTCAGGCGATGCGCGGGGATATCGAAAAGCACGGCGGTGAAATTCACCTCAAATCCCCGGTTAGCAAGGTTGTCATCAAAGAAGGAAAAGTGCATGGCGTGGAGGTGGCAGGACAGGTCGAAGCTTTTGAGAAGGTAATCAGCACCATTCCGCTGCCATATGTACCCAGACTGATGCCCGATTTGCCGGCCGACATCCTGCGACGTTTTCAATCTGTTAAAAACATTGCGGTTGTCTGTGTGATCGGCAAACTGCGCAAGGCGTTGACGGAGAACTTCTGGTTGAACACCAATGATACGGAAATGGACATTCCGGGTCTGGTTGAATACACCAATTTGCGCCCGCTGGATCAGCATATCGTCTATGTCCCTTTCTACATGCCTGGTGAGCACCCGAAATTCGCTGAACCGGATCAAGCATTCCTCGACAAAGTGCGTCGCTACCTGAAGAAAATCAATCCGGCGTTAAACGACGAGGACTTTATTGACCTGCGCGCTAGCCGTTACCGTTACGCACAACCGATTTGCGATCCGGGTTATCTTGATAAGCTACCTCCGGTTGCCCTGCCGGTTAAAGGCTTATGGGTCGCTGATACCTCCTACTACTATCCAGAGGATAGAGGGATTTCCGAAAGTATTGGCTTTGGGAAAATGATGGCGAAGCAGGCAGTTGCGTGATTAAGGCTTTTCTTACCAAGCAGTTTCCTGGGTTTCTTTCTTTGGGAGCTTGCGGCATTTCTACATTGGCCGACGAGCCTGTTCTTGGGTGTGTGGTTATCCTTTTCTTGGGCAGTTATTATTGCCTATTTCGTTGGAATTATCGCAGTCTTTCTGTTAAACAGCTTTTTTGTTTTTCCAAAATCAGAAAAAGGCTGGCACACATATAGCGCGAGATTTGGTTTTTGGTAAATTTAGCTTTTTACTCGGTTGTCTGGCTGGCATCCTTGCAAATTAATAGGTGGTTGAAAATTCTTGGGGGTGTTCAGACATTCTGAGGGACTGGCACATCCACTTATTATTCCTTTGTCTATGATTGCCATTTTTCTGGTATATAAAATCTTGGTTTTCAAGGAAATTCATCATGAATAGCAATGACTTGTCTGAGTTGTATAAGATTCGATTTGCCCAAGATCAGTTGCATCGAAAAAACGCGATCTGGCAAGTGATATGCCGGAGCTTTCTTCAGCGTTTTATAGCAGCCTCTGATACAGTTGTAGATGTGGCCTGCGGTTATGGTGAGTTCCTTAACAATATCTCAGCAAATAAAAAAATTGCTGTGGATTTGAACGCTGATGCATTGAAATTCCTCTGCCCCAATGTTGAATTCCATCAGTGCAAAGCCACAAACCTGGACTCGGTAATCAAAGAAAAGGCAGATGTGGTGTTTACCTCTAATTTCCTGGAGCATTTGCCAGATAAGAAAACATTGGATGTGTTCCTAGATCAGGTGATGACTGTACTAAAACCGGGTGGAAAATATCTTATATTAGGGCCTAACTTGCGTTATCTTCCAGGCCAATACTGGGATTTCTATGATCATCATTTGGGTCTGACTCACTTGTCACTAAGTGAGGCCTTGCAATTAAAAGGCTTCAATATACGCATCTGCATTGATCGCTTCTTGCCATTTACCACTCAAGGTACCCTGCCAACTCAACCTTGGTTGGTTTGGGCTTATCTAAAGATGCCTTTCGTATGGAAACTTTTGGGCAAGCAATTTTTTATAGTTGCTCAAAAGCCGCTCTGATTGTTTTTAGGAGCGGTAATGAAAATTCGCTCTTCCCCTTATTTACGGACACATTTGGACCGCGCCATACTAGGCGAGGAAGTGAGAAAGTACAGCCAAGAGTTTAAGTAGGAGGCGGTCCAGCTGATCCAACAGGCAGGTGGAGCTATTACTCAAGTGGCGAAGGATTTGGACCTTAATGCGGCCATGTTGGAGCGGTGGTGGCGGGAAGCCGGACGGCGCGGGTCGAAAGCCTTTCCAGGAACTGGGATGTCACACGATCAAGTACTCACCCGCCTCAAACGGGAACTGGCCCTTGTCACTCGCGAGCGGGATTTTTTAAAAGAAGCGGCAGCGTTCTTCGCCAAGACTTCACGGTAAGGGATGCCATGATCCAGTGTTGTCGCACCATGGTTCCCCTGCGCTTGATGTGTCGCCTCCTCCGGATCTCCCCGAGCGGGTATTATGCCCGGCTGCGCCGCCCCCCGAGCCCCTGGGCTCAAGACTGTCAGCGACTGACGGTCGCCATCCTTACCATCCATGCGGATAGTTAGGGCGGCTATGGGAGCCCGAAGATCCGGCATATGTTGCGGACGCAAGGGGAGGGCTGCGAAAAACATCGCATTGCCCGTTTGATGCGGCAGGAGGGCTTGCGAGGGATTCCGGCTCCGAAACGGTGGATCCGGCGAGACTCCGGGACCCGGCCTGTCGGGATCACCAATCAAATAGCGCCAGACTTTACCGCCTCGGCCCCGAATGCCAAATGGGTGACCGACATCACGTACATTCCTACGCAGGAAGGTCGGCCCTACTTGGCGGTGGATTTGTTTTCTCGTCAATTGATTGGGTGGTTGATGTAGCCGCAGCTCACTCGCGACCTAGTCCTCCAAGCCGTCCTGATGGCCGATTTGGCAGCGACGGAGCCCGAATACGGTTATCCTACATTCTGACGGGCACGCAGTATACCTCAGCAGGAGTTTCAAGCCTTTCTCCAGGCGTATGGTATTGTGAGTAGCATGAGTGGCGTGGGGAACTGTTATGACAATGCGATGGCGGAGAGTTTCTTTGGGTTACTCAAACGTGAACGAGTACATCGGCGGCAGTATCGGACTCGAGCCGAAGCCCGGGCAGATGTCTTTGACTATATCGAGGGATTCTATTAGCGACAGCGGGCTCACTCCTTTACCCAAGGAGTGGCACCTAGGATATTTGGTGAAAGGTATCACCAGAAGTTTTCTTTAACCTGTCCGTGAAAACGGGGTAAGATCAATCAACTTTTGAAAGGTATAGTCAACCCAATACCCGACCCCAGAAAGACGTTCGGCTTTCGCATTCGATATAAGGTATTCTTTCACACCACCACATCATGAACCATTGCGCTTATGAGTGAATTGAAGTTGTGAGATCTGGATTTTTGTGTAATCGCTTCCAGGTTGAGCGTTGCTTAAAGCCCCACAACGAAGTGCACGGGGAAATTGCAGCTTGTTGTATAGCGGTTGGTCCTTACCTTATAGGTAAAATTGCTAAGATCTGGAATCATGGATGATCTTTTTGATAAGCCGAAGTCTTGCTCCATCATCATTGTCACCTACAATCCACCTCGTGCATCAGTGCTGCCTAGTTCCTTTGATCGACATGGCAGATGTTGAGATATTGTTGTGGACAATAATTCAAATGATGGAACTGCGACTACATTGAAGAAGCAGATTTCCCTCAGTAACCATTCTGGCCTTGCAGGATAATATCGGCTTTGGGCGAGCTTGTAATATCGGGGTTGCTGCTTCCAAGGGATCCTTTATTTTTTTCTTGAATCCCGACGCCGTTGCGCCAGTACAGGCCATTAGAGTTCTTATCGGATTTTTTGAGAAACATCCTCGGGCCGGAATCGTCGGGGGGCGCCTAGTTGATCCGTCTGGTCTCCCTTTACAATCTATAGGGGATAGGCCTACTTTTGTTCGTCTAGTTCTTGAAAAACCAATAGAATGGGTGGCACAACGGATAAATCCTTTTGGAATGTTGCGTAGGGCACTAGGAAGGTATTTTGCAAAATTTCGAATGCCAAGTGGAGCGGAACCTGTGCCTTGGGTTTCTGGTGCGGCTTTATGTTGTCGCCGGCAGGCTTGGGATGAAACTGGGGGTTTCGACGAGAAATTTTTTCTCTATTATGAAGACGTTGATCTTTGTCTCCGTGCAGCGAAGGTTGGCTGGGAAGTGTGGCATGTGCCTGAGGCAGTTATTTCGCATCAATCGGGAGCTTCGTTCGCTGGTAACTTGAAGCACCAAAAACACATCTACTATGCAAATCAACGTTATTTTTTTCAAAAATATCAGGGATCTGTTGTCGCATTTTTCTTATCACTAGCGCAAAAACTGTATTGTTGGCGACAATCATGGAAGAGCCCTCTTTTGTGATCTTAAACCTGATGGGTGGAAATTTTATCATTTTCTCGAATCTTTGAATGGTTGTATGTTGGGATATCCTCATTCGGGAGAACATCGACCCAATCTCTATCTAGAGATAGGCTTTAACCATTCCGTTCAGTGAGAATCGGATTCCCACGCATCATTCATACGTAACTACTTTAAAACGTTATGGATACATGGTCAGTGGGCTATTTTGAAACAAACAGAAGTGTTGTGAATGTCGCTTGCCGTTAACGCTTCCATTGTTGATCCCTATGCGAGTGGACTTGGAGTCTATACCATTCAGCTTGTCAAAGAATTGGAGAAGATTCGACAGGATCTTATTGTGTACACGTCATTTCCAGAAGCCTTCCAGTTAACATCCGCGAAATGGAAAAACATTTCATTTCCACTAGCCCCTGCTTTTGGGAAAAAGGCACATTTGGCTCGTCTCCTATGGACGCAAACAGTCTTGCCTGTCCGACTTCTCAAGGACAATATTTCTAAGATTTTCGCCCCTATTCCGGAATGTATTTTTGGAACGAGTATTCCCCAAACGGTAGTGGTTCATGATCTGATCCCTCTTAAGTTTCCTAAGGATTACCCTTTTCAAAATGGGTATTTCCGCTGGTATGTCGCACCTCTTTTGCGAAAGGCCAAAAAGATTATTACGGTGTCCGAACAATCAAAAGCGGATTTGATTTCTGACTTAGGGGTCAACCCATGTCACATTCAAGTCGTGCCAGGGGGATGCAACCATGCGGACTTCCATTCTCACATAGATTCTACTGAGATAAAGCTTCGGTATGGTCTTCATCGATATCTGCTGTATGTCGGAAATCTTCACCCTCACAAAAACCTTACTCGATTAATTCAGGCTTTTGCCCGTCTTTCCCCACGGGTTACTTCTCAACTGGTTTTAGTTGGGAAAAAAGATAAACGGTTTTACCCTTCTCTTGAAACGCTAGTTGGAAGATTGGGACTTATCGGCCGTGTAGTATTTCTGGATTATGTCAAACAAGAGGATCTTGGAGGCATTTATTCTGGAGCGGAGGTGTTCGTGTTCCCTTCTCTTTACGAGGGATTTGGGCTTCCTCTTTTGGAAGCCATGGCGTGTGGCCTCCCCGTCATTTCTGGAAACAGGGGTGCAACCGCGGAAGTAGTCGGGGGGGCAGGGATTCTCGTTGACCCCCGTAGCGTGAAAGATCTGGCAGAGGCTGTGGAGTATGTCCTCACGACGCAAGGAGTCCATCAGGACCTCCAGGAGCGCGGCTTGGAACGAGCGCAACAGTACCGTTGGGATAAAACGGCCAAACAAGTCTCTGCAGTTATTGAAGGCATATCTTTATGAGGATTGCGCTTGTTCATGACTGGTTGAATGGTATGCGGGGAGGAGAACGATGTTTAGAAGCCTTGTGTGAGTTGTATCCTGATGCGCCGATTTTCACCCTTTTTTATGTGAAAGGGAGCGTATCTCGTACGATTGAACGGCACCGCATTGTGCCCAGTCTGCTATCCCGTTTGCCTTTTATCCGCGCACTGTACCGTTACTACCTTCCGTTGTTTCCGTTTCTCGTTCAAGCATTTGATTTGCGCGACTATGACCTTATTCTGAGTTCAAGCCATTGTGTCGCCAAAGGGGTGACCGTTCCCCCTCATGCGTACCACGTCTCATACATTCATACGCCCATGAGGTATGTCTGGGATCAATATGAAGTGTATTTCCGACAAGGGAGAGGTTCAAGAGTTCAGCAGGCGGGTATGTGGATGTTTCGGCGGCGACTTCAACAATGGGATGTGCAATCCAATGTTCATGTGAATCGTTTCATTGCGAATTCAAATAACGTGGCAGAACGAATCAAACGACAATATGGGAGATCAGCTTGTGTGGTATATCCTCCGGTAGATTGGCAGGCTTTTCAAGTTTCGTACAAGAATG
This sequence comes from uncultured Nitrospirales bacterium, assembly GCA_963785905.1. Lineage (GTDB taxonomy): Bacteria > Nitrospirota > Nitrospiria > Nitrospirales > UBA8639 > Nitrospira_E. Next base: position 22,691 of record CAWAXJ010000055.1, on the reverse strand, counting down.
AAGGATTTTATTTGATGGTCACCGCCTTTGCACCATATAAGAAAGTCGATTTGGCAATTGAAGCTGCTAATAAGCTAGGGTTTCCTCTGAAAATTATTGGTCATGGGCAGGAAGAGAAACGATTACAGCGGATGGCTGGCTCCAGTGTTGAGTTTCTCGGTTGGCAACCCGACCATCTCGTCCGAGAATGGTATGGCCGGTGCCTGGCTGTTCTCTTTCCCGGTGAAGAAGATTTTGGTATCGTCCCTTTGGAGGCGATGGCCACAGGGAAACCTGTGATTGCGTATGGAAGGGGCGGGGCCTTGGAAACGGTTGTTCCTCTCAATCCTCTGCCGGGAATGATGCGGGACCGGGTTTCTGACAAGGAATCACATACGGGAAATTGTCTGAATACAAAAGAAGGAAATGCTTCTGCAATGGTTGCTCACACGGATGTACCACCACCTGGTCCAACCGGCGTGTTTTTTTATGAACAGACAGTAGACGCGCTCATAGATGCGATCCAATTGTTGAATCAGCATCTCCCTGATTTCGATCCGGATACCATTCGGGCGCATGTTAAACCATTTGATTGCTCTCATTTTAAACAGCAGATGCAGGAAATCATTCACTCTGGTTACGAGGAGTTTCGTCGGGTACGTCCATGTTGAAGCGCCACAGTGAATTTTTGAAAAATCTTCTGTTCCTGTCCGATTTGGTGGTAATTTGCCTGTGTTGGGTGGGCGCCTACTACATTCGATTTTCTGTGCCTCTCCTTCCCGTCACCAAAGGTATTCCTTCCCTTGTCCCATATCTCTGGCTTCTCTTCCCTATACTTGCCGTATGGGGAATCAGTTTTTATTCATTTAATCTGTATCGGCCTCGAAGAATGGGGTCTCATCTGGCGGAATTTGTGGATATTGCCAAGGCCAATACCCTGAGTATTCTGATATTGGTCGCGTTGACATTTTTCTTTAAGACGTTTGAATTTTCTCGTTTGGTGATGGTGTATTTCTGGTTCTTGAATCTGGTGGTGTTAGGTTGCTCCAGAATGGTCTTTCGGGAAATTCTCCGGGTATTCCGGCGGATGGGATACAATCAACGGCAGGTGGTTATTATCGGTGCGGGAAAACTCGGCCAGCGCGTCGGTGATACCCTTAAAGCGCATCCAGAACTCGGTCTGCAGGTTCGTGGGTACTTGACACGGAATGCGGAAAAGGTTGGCCATGTTTTTGAAGGGATACCTGTCATCGGAACGTTTGACCAAGCCTCAGATATTTTAACCAGCCAGGTGGACATGGTGTTTTTGTGTTTGCCGCCTGAAGTCGAAAGTGAAGCTGAACGATTGATGAAAATATTATCTGCGACCACAGCTGAGGTGAAGATCATTCCTTCTATTTATGAATTTGTGACCTTGCGGGCGGAGGCAGAAATGTTTGAGGGGCTTCCTATTATTACCTTGCAGGGGTCTCCCCTCTATGGATGGAATTTGCTTCTGAAGCGGATAGTTGATGTCTGCGGCGCGACTGTGGCATTGGTTGTGGCCTCACCAATGACGTTATTGATTGCGATTCTCATCAAGCTCACGTCTCCCGGCCCTGTCTTCTACCGTCAGACTCGCGTTGGACTCGATGGCAAATCTTTCAATATTGTCAAAATTCGAACGATGCGCATCGATGCCGAAGAGAAGACCGGTCCGATATGGGCTCAGGCCCATGACCCCCGCCGAACGGCCATCGGGAGCTTTCTTCGTCGAACCAGTTTGGATGAATTGCCTCAATTTTGGAATGTCTTAAAGGGGGAGATGAGTATCGTGGGACCTCGACCAGAGCGGCCGGAGTTTATCGAGAGATTCCGTGCGCAAATTCCTCAATATAACCTAAGGCACAAAATGAAGGCAGGGATTACGGGATGGGCGCAGATTAATGGATTTCGCGGGAATACCTGTTGGGAAAAACGTTTGGCGTATGACATGTATTACATTGAGCACTGGTCGTTAGGGTTGGATGTGAAGATTATGATCCTGACTCTTTGGAAGGGGTTGATTCATCGAGAAGCGTAATTACGCTTGATACTTCCTCATCCGGTAGGTTACCGGGGCAAAGGTTTCTTCGTGGTCATTGCCGACATCCCTTATTGGAACTCCTTCCAATTCTCCTACGGCATTTTGGCAGGAGTGTCTCCTGAAATTTTTTAGCTGGATATTTCCTGCCGATTTTTCAATCAACAACGGCGAGCAATGGTTATTTAATCTTTGTTCCTGCAGGGACCTCTTCAGGCATATTGAGGAGTTCGAGGACCTCTGTATCTCCTGCGGCTAATACCATGCCTTGTGATTCAATCCCCATCAGTTTCGCCGGCTTGAGATTAGCCACCACGACAATGGTTCGCCCGATCATTTCCTCGGGAGTATATTTTTTCCCAATTCCAGCGACAATTTGACGCTGCTCTTTTCCAATATCTACCTGGAGCTTGAGGAGTTTTGCAGATTTCGGAACGCGTTCCGCCGCCAACACCTTTGCCACTTTCAAGTGGACTTTTTGGAAATCTTCGATGCCGATGTGCTGCGGGTCACTGATTGTCGGCTGATTTTTGGAAGGTTGGTTTAGAGGGGTAGGAGATGGTTCCATGTTCCTTGTACTCGGGTGAATGGGGGCTGCCGGTTGTGGGCTCTTTTGTGAATTCGATGGCACAATATCTTTCCTGGGAAATAAAGAAGCCCCTTTACTGGTTTGTCCGCTATAGGAATATTCTCCCCAACGAGGAAATTCCCGCAGCACAGGGGTTGAATAATTGACAGACAATCCCAGCCGCGTCTTCATGGTTTCGGCTGTCTCTGGCATAAACGGATATACCGCAAACGTGAGAAATCGTAAGACTTCCGTGAGATGAAACAAGACGGTGTGGAGTCGAGTGGTGTTCCCAGGATCTTTGGCCAATATCCACGGAGCGGTTTTATCGATGTATTGATTGGCGGACTGAACCAGATTCCACATTGTTTCAAGGGCGCGATTAAATTCCAAGTGTCGCAGGTGTGTGTCAATGGAAGGAAAAATGGCTGAGGCTGCGTGCTGGAGTTGGCGGTCAAGATCGGTTTCATGCTGAGAGTCTGGTTGAGGGACGCGGTTATTCGAAAAATTCGCCAGCATGGTCAGGGTGCGAGACAGGAGATTGCCCAGATCATTTGCCAATTCCGCGTTATACCGGCTTCCAAACGCGGTCACTGAAAAATCCCCATCCTGACCGAATGGCACTTCCCGTAGAAGAAAATATCTAAACGCATCTGCTCCGAATTGTTCTACCATGGCATAGGGATCGACCACATTCCCTCGACTTTTTGACATCTTTTCGCCATCCACCGTCCACCAGCCATGCGCAAAGATTGATTGAGGCAGGGGAAGTTCCAATCCCATCAAAATGGTTGACCAGTACACGGCATGGGTTGTCAGTATATCTTTCCCAAGCAGGTGAATTGAGGCAGGCCAAAACTTTGAGGCGTTGGGGGCAGCAGAGACATACTCCAGTGCTGAAAGGTAATTGATTAAGGCGTCGAACCACACGTAGGCCACACAATCCCGGTCAAAGGGTAATTCGATGCCCCACGACAACCGCGATTTTGGCCGGGAAATCGACAGATCTTCCAGTGGCTTTTGCAGGAAACCTAACACCTCATTACGACGGGAATCGGGCCGGATGAAGGCGGGATTGGTCTGGATATGCTCCTTCAGCCTGTCCTGAAACCCGCTCATGCGAAAAAAGTAATTTCGCTCGCTGACCTGTTCCACCGGTCGCCGGCAATCGGGACACAGGCCCGTCTCGATGTCCTTTTCCGTCCAAAATCGTTCGTCAAAAGTGCAGTACCAGCCTGTGTATTCGGCTTGATAGATCAAACCCTTGTCATAGAGGGTTTGGAGGTATCGTTGCACAATTGCCTGGTGGTGGGAGTCGGTGGTGCGGATGAATCCACTGTAGGAGATATGCAATTGCGACCAGAGATCCTTAAACTTCGGCATGAGACGGTCACAATGTGTTTGGGGATCGATCCCGGCTTTGGCGGCCGCCTGTTGGACTTTTTGCCCGTGTTCATCCAACCCGGTGAGAAAAAAGACTTCGCGCCCTGTTAATCGATAAAATCGGGCCAGGACATCAGCGGCAATGGTGGTATACGCATGGCCGATGTGAGGCACATCGTTGACATAATAAATGGGCGTGGTGACATAAAACGTGTTGGACATGGCGAATACATCCTCTGTTGACTCTCTTTACCCTCATTTGCGAAATGACTCAAAGGGTCGCAGAACTGGGTGAGAGCTGACAACTGGTGGTTAGGCTGGTTCCTGTGAATGTGATAATGCTAATTGTCCGTGGAGATGAAAGAAAAATTGCTCTAATCCGATTTGCATGTTGAGGTTTCGTTGGTGCCCTCGTTCGAGTTGGTTGAGTTCATGGATCAATGGCAGAATAGAAACGGGAGTCATTTGTCGGGCAAACTGCCGAAGTGTCGTTTCCTGGTCCTTATATAGTGCAGGAGACATGGAATGATCCAGGGTGAGCATCAACAAGTCCCGGAGCCCGGACCAAAACCAATGAATCGCTTCCTGTACTTGATTGGATTTGACCAGACCCTCACTCATGTCCATCATCTGTGAAGCCGTAGGGGTGTGCTCCCCAAACAAGAGCGCCCAGTATTGACGGAGTTTGACCCTCAATTCAATTGGATCACAAGACAGGGCTGAGCCTAATCGGCCTTCCGAAAACGCGGCGATTAACCGGGCGTCAGCGTCTTCCCTGTCCATACGATTTCTGAGAAATTCATAGATGCTAACCGAGGGAAGAGGAGAAAACCGCAACGTAATGCATCGTGAGCGCAACGTGGGCAACAGGTGCTCCGGCCGACTGGCTATTAACAGAAAGAGACAATGGTCTGGCGGATCTTCCAGTGTCTTTAACAAGGCATTGGTGGCTTCCTGTGTCATTGAGTCCGCCTGATCAATGAGACAGACTTTATGAGACCCCATGAGAGGTCGATAAATAACAAGATGCTCGATGTCGCGAATTTGATCGATGGTGATTTTTGGATTGTGCTTTTGCATATCTTCAGGTTGAATCAACAAAAAGTCGGGGTGGGTGGCCTGTGAAATTTGATGGCATGATCGGCAAAGGCCGCAGGCATCAGGCATTGGGGTATATTGTGGAGCCTCACAATGCAGATATTGTGCAAGTGCAATAGCTGTGAGTCGTTTGCCGACGGTTGGTTCTCCATGAAATAGATAGGCATGCCCCAAGTGATTGGTGGAGACAGCCGTTTGGAGCCATTTAATCGGTCGTTGGTGCCCGACGATATCTCGAAACGCCATGGAAGTGTGCCCCTTTCGTGTGGCCTTGCTCTATTTGAAGATGGATTTGAGTGGTGAACGAATTTCGCGTGTGGAATGTCCAGCATGCATGAGGTTTGTCGTCATTGAAGCAATGCGCATTGTCAGTGAATCGGGCGACTGCCTGGCATCCAATTTTTGAATGCGTTGGGGATTCTGTTTGGCAAGGGTAATAAAGCCCCGACGCACTCGTTGATGAAATTCCATGGATTCCTTATCCAGTCGATTTTGGTGCTTTGTCTTCAGTCGTCTGGTTAACCCCTCCTGAATGGGGAGATCGAGTAAAAATGTGAGATGGGGAGTGAGCCCTCCGGTCGCGAATTGATGGGAATGGTGTAAAAATGTGGGATCAAGATTTCGTCCATTTCCCTGGTAGGCCAGTGTTGAATCAAAAAACCGGTCGCAGAGAACAATCATACCTTTTGCGAGAGCGGGTCGAATAACATGAGCCACATGTTGGGAGCGGGCAGCAAGGATCAGGGCTGTTTCACATGCCGGAGTAATGACTTCACCTCTAGGTTTTGTCTTAGAGTGGGAAAGGAGAAGGCGACGGATGGCTTCTGCCAGTGGGGTACCCCCGGGTTCCCGAGTTTCTAATACCTGATATCCCTGGAGGCGAAGTGTCCGAGCCAAACGTCGACACTGCGTTGTTTTTCCAGAACCCTCTGGTCCTTCAAAGGTAATGAACAACCCGGAATTCAGGTCCCGTTTTCCCTTTCCTTGATTTCTCGGTTTCATGGCAAAATTCTCTGGTCGATCCTAGTCTAAGTCATTGAAATTCGCAAGAAAAGTCTTGCGGGAGCCTTGTCCGGATTGTAAGATGCTGTAGCAGCGTTGTAACCTCCTTCGATCTCCCGCATGATCGTGCCCGCTCCCTGGGGTGAGTAAAAGGCAATTTTTTCCCATGAATAACTTTCGCGCCTCTCTCAAACGATATTTTTTGACAGGTTTATTGGTTATCACCCCAATTTGGGGAACTATACTCATTTTAAAAACGTTGTTTGTCACCGTTGATAGTATTCTTGGGACGGCGTTAGCGGACTTAGTATTGCCGGATTATTATTTTCCTGGCCTGGGGATTTTGGCGTTATTGCTGCTTATTTTTTCTACCGGGGTCCTGGCCACAAATTTTTTCGGGAAACGATTGGTAACCCGGTGGGAGGAGTTTTTAGACCGCGTCCCGATCGTACGGGGTATTTATGCCACATTGAAGTCAATGATGGATATTTTGTCCTTCAAGCAACGGGAAAAATATGACAAGGTGGTCATGATTCAGTTTCCCAAAAACGGGTATTATTGTTTGTCGTTCGTGACCGGGGAGACTCGAGGAGAAATCCAAAATCTGGCACCGGAGCCCCTCGTGCATGTTTTTGTCCCCACGTCGCCTAATCCCACTTCAGGATATTTTCTTTTGGTTCCCGAGAGGGAAATTATTCCTGTAGATATGGGGGTGGAGGAGGCCATGAAGTTAATTGTGTCGGGCGGGTTCTATTCTCCTGCTGATAAGCCCTCTAGCATTGAAATTGCAAAGAAACGGGATAGAATGACTCTCAAGGATACACCTAAAGTCCAGACTTAATAAATTTAACACCTCCCAACCTAAGTAGTATGCAAAGTGAGTTGTAAAAAATACACGGCTGCCATGATTCTTGCTGCGGGCCAGGGAACCCGAATGAAGTCCTCGTTGCCCAAAGTATTGCATTGTGTCGCCGGACGCCCCATGCTGTGGTATGCCGTAACATTAGCCAGGCAAATGGCGACTCAGGCTGTCGCCATTGTGGTTGGGCATGGATCGGAACAGGTTCAAGCCTATTTGGAACAAGAAAAGGTTAACTTTGAACCCTTTGAGGTGGTTAAACAGGGTAAACAATTGGGGACGGGACATGCCGTTCAACAAGCATATCCGGTGTGCACCAGGAATGTCTCGCAGAAAATCGACCAATTCTTAATTCTCAATGGGGATACCCCCTTGTTAACGAAAGACACTCTCACTACGTTGGTTGATTATCATCAGTCTGAAGGGGCGACGCTCACATTATTAACGACGAGTGTACCGGAAGCCGGTGGATACGGACGCGTGATTCGCAGTGAAGCCGGAGATGTTTGTCGAGTTGTCGAGGATCGAGATGCCTCTTCGGAAGAAAAAAACATTTCGGAGATTAATGTTGGAACGTATGTGGTGGAAGCCGGATTTCTTGGGAAAGCTCTTGGCCAACTGCACCCGAAAAATTCCCAGGGAGAATATTACTTAACGGATATTATTGAAATGGCTGTTCAGCAAGGTCTAAAAGTTGCGGCATGGTCGACGAACGACTCCCTGGAGACCACTGGCATTAACACAAGGATACAGCTGGCGGTGGCTGAGAAAGAAATGCAACGAAGGATTTGTCAGCGTTTGATGTTAGCAGGGGTGACGATGCTGGATCCCGACCGTGTGATCATTGACGACGGGGTAGAGGTTGGTAGAGATACCAGGCTGTATCCCGGGGTGATTCTTGAAGGTCGAACTGTCATCGGGGAAGGCTGTGTTATTCACGGCAATTCAAGACTGAAAAATTCGCTACTAGGAAACGATGTCCTGGTTCAGGATTCATGTGTACTCCTGGAAGCCAAGGTGGAAGAAGGGGCGGTCATTGGTCCGTTTGCGCATTTGCGTCCAGGGAGTCTCATTCACCGAAAAGCCAAAATTGGGAATTTTGTGGAACTCAAACACACGGAAGTAGGAGAAGGATCCAAGGTCAATCATTTGAGTTATCTCGGTGATACCGTGATTGGCCGGAATGTGAATATCGGGGCAGGGACCATTACCTGTAATTATGATGGATTTCGAAAGGCCCAGACACGGATTGAGGACAATGTATTTATAGGGAGCGATGTGCAATTAATTGCCCCGGTGACCATAGGAGAAGGGGCGTTGATTGCCGCAGGGACTACTGTGACCGAAAATGTGCCGGCCAATGCACTTGGAATTTCTCGAGTACCGCAAATCAATAAGGAAGGCACGGCTGCCAGACGCCGAGCCATCCTGGCTTTCTCTGCCGCTCAAGCCCTGGCCAAGAATCATGGAGGGGCAGAAGGATTGACACCACAGCCGAATCCCCAACAACGCAAAGACTCTGCTTAATGGGTTTCCATGAGTATCGAATGCTAGCCTGTCCGGCGTGGTTTCTACCCATCAAGTTTTTAAGACTGACCGGAGCGGAGACTACCTTTCCCAAATGAGCAATAATGTAGAGATGTAAGGAGCGCTAGGGCATGTGTGGAATTATTGGATATGTCGGAGGAGAATCTGCAACGCCTATTCTGTTGGCGGGGCTCAAGCGCTTGGAATATCGAGGTTACGATTCGGCGGGCATTGCCATTCAACATAAGGGAGAGTTAAAGATTCGGAGAAGTGTGGGTAAGCTCACCAATCTCGAAACCGTCTTGCAAAACGATTCTGTCGTCGGAACAACAGGGATCGGTCATACCCGTTGGGCTACGCATGGTCGTCCCTCTGAGCAAAATGCACATCCTCACCGCTCTGGTGATGTCGTCTTAGTTCATAACGGAATTATCGAAAACTTTCTCGCCTTACGGCATCGATTAGAATCAGAAGGATACCGATTTGAGTCTGAAACCGATACCGAAGTTATCGCTCATTTATTATCCTCCTTCACGAAAAAAGGGCACGGTCTTCAAACGGCGGTCAGGTTAATTGCGCATGACTTACGTGGCAGTTATGCCATTGCCGTCATGTCATTGGCCGAGCCGGGACGAATCGTCGTCAGTCGTTCAGGCTGTCCACTGGTCATTGGGCAAAATGGAAAAGGAGCCTTTTTGGCATCTGATGTCACTCCTCTCCTGGCACATATGCGGGAAGTGGTGTTTCTGGAAGACGGAGATGTGGGAATTTTAGAAGGTTCTGGTATCACCATCTTGAATCCAGATGGCAACCCGAAGCCCTTCACACCCGTCAAAATTGATTGGGATGCTGAGGCCGCTGAAAAAGGCGGCTATCCGGACTTCATGATTAAAGAAATTCACGAACAACCTCAAGTCATTATGGATACGCTTCGTGGCCGGTATCATTATGAATCGGGTGAAGCGGATCTTCCGGATCTGGCTATGACCGACGAGGAGTTGCTCAACGCCAGGAGAATCTGGATTGTGGCTTGTGGGACGTCCTGGCATTCCGGGCTGGTTGGGAAATATTTATTTGAAGAAATGATACGAAGACCCGTACAGGTGGATATTGGCTCAGAGTTCCGATACCGGGAGCCGATGATTCAAAAAGACGATTTATTTATTACCATTTCACAATCCGGAGAGACGGCCGATACGTTGGCGGCGGCACGGGAAGCCAAGCACCGGGGAGCTCGCGTGTTGGCCATTGTGAATGTGGTGGGAAGTACTCTGGCCCGCGAGGCTGATGGGGTGATTTACACCAGATGTGGTCCTGAAATCAGCGTGGCCTCCACGAAGGCGTTTACCGGTCAAGTGATTGCCTTATATTTGCTGGCTCTGCATGTGGGACGGGTTCGACGTTCGTTAAGTCCTGAGGAAGGGCGGTGGTGGTTGGATCATTTCCTCATGCTCCCAGGTCAGGTGGAACATATTCTGAAGCAGGAATCCGCCATTCAAGATATTGCCAATCGGTATTATCAAAAACGAAACTTTTTGTATTTGGGTCGTGGCATTAATTATCCCATTGCGTTGGAAGGGGCCTTAAAACTCAAAGAAATATCCTATATTCATGCCGAAGGATATGCGGCGGGAGAAATGAAGCATGGCCCTATCGCGCTGATTGATGAAGACATGCCGGTGGTGGTGTTGTCGCCAAAGGATCGGCTTTATGAAAAGTCCGTCAGTAATCTCATGGAAGTACGAGCCCGAAGTGCCCCTGTCATTGCTTTTGTTTCCGAAGGGGATCATGCGTTGGATCAGGTAGCCGATCATGTGTTCGCGATCCCTGACGTGCATCCTCTCTTGACCCCTATTCTGTTTACAGTCGGTCTGCAATTGTTGGCGTATCATATCGCGGTTTTGCGAAAGGTCGATATTGACCGGCCGCGAAATCTTGCAAAGAGTGTCACGGTTGAGTAAGAAATGATCACGGTATTTTGTTTGAGTTCTCTCGTTTTGTCCTCATGGCTTCCCTCATTGGAGACTATCGAATAATGGACACCATGATGGTGACGGGAGGCGCTGGTTTTATAGGCGCGAATTTTGTCCGTATGGCTCTTCACAAGACAGCCGCGCGAATTGTGGTCGTGGATAAGTTGACCTATGCGGGTCATCGCGAAAACCTTGATGGGTTGTGGGACCATGCCCGGCTTGATTTTGTCCAGGCGGATATTGCCGATGCAGGCAGAGATGACCAGAGTGATGGACACGTTTCGTCCTCGGTGGCTGTTAAATTTTGCCGCTGAATCGCATGTGGATCGGTCGATTGACGACCCTTATCCTTTTATTCATACCAATGTCACGGGGACGCTGGTGTTATTAGACGTGGCCAGCGATTTTTGAAGCAAGGATCATGCCGGCCGTCACCAACGCTTTCGATTTCTGCATGTCTCGACAGATGAAGTGTATGGCACGTTGGGCTCCACCGGCTTGTTCTCCGAAGAGACGCCGTATGCACCCAACTCCCCATATGCGGCTTCGAAAGCCAGCGCGGATCATTTAGTGCGGGCCTTTTTTCACACCTATGGTCTTCCGACGCTAATGACCAATTGCTCCAATAACTATGGCCCCTATCAATTTCCCGAAAAGCTCATTCCTCTCATGGTATTAAATGCGTTAGAAGGCAAACCGCTCCCGATTTATGGGAACGGGCAACACATACGGGACTGGTTGTTCGTTGAAGACCATTGTGAAGGGCTACTCCTGGTCCTTCAGGAAGGAACGCCTGGGGAAAAATATAATCTGGGAGGGCGGGCGGAACGATCGAATCTTGATGTGGTCGAAGCCATGTGCCACATCTTGGAAGACGTCGTGCCTTGTAATTCGAATCCTTCCCTGTCTCGACGTGGCGTCAGACGATATGCGGATTTGAAAACATTTGTGGCTGACCGCCCCGGCCATGATTTTCGTTATGGAATTGATCCCACCAAGGTCCGGTCTCAATTAGGATGGAATCCACGCCATTCCTTTGAGTCCGGTTTGCTACGGACCATTGAATGGTACGTGGCCAATCGCCGATGGTGTGAATCAGTGACTGCGAACTCCTATCAACGGGAACGGCTCGGGTTAGAATCCGTCCCATCGATATAGGGGGAAGATCGTTCGGTACATATTTCAAAAGGCATGGAAATGATCGATACAGTGGAATAAAAATGAGTACGATGAAGGGAATCATCCTGGCGGGCGGATCGGGAACACGACTCTATCCCCTGACCCATGCTGTCAGCAAACAACTCATGCCGGTTTTTGATAAACCGATGATTTATTATCCATTATCCACCCTCATGCTGGCAGGAATCCGGGAGTTTTGGTGATCACCACTCCGCATGAGCAGGAAGGATTTGTTCGATTATTAGGAGATGGGAATCAGTTCGGATTGAATATTCACTACGAAGTTCAACCACGACCCGAGGGAATCGCGCAGGCGTTTGTGATTGGTCGTAAGTTTATCGGGCAGGATCGGGTCGCGCTCATTCTTGGCGATAATATTTTTTATGGGCATGGTCTTCCTCACTACCTCAAGGAAGCAGCCTCCCAGGTCTCGGGGGCGCAAGTCTTTGCCTATCAGGTACGGGATGCGGAACGATATGGAGTGGTCACGTTCAATGATCAAGGTCAAGCGACGAGCCTGGAAGAAAAGCCCGTCCATCCCAAATCTCCCTATGCGGTAACCGGCTTATATTTTTATGACAATCAGGTGGTGGACATTGCCGATTCACTCAAGCCTTCGGCCCGGGGTGAAATAGAAATCACGGATGTGAACACCACCTATTTAGAGGCAGGGTCTTTACATGTTCGAGTGCTTGGGCGAGGCATTGCCTGGTTGGATACGGGAACTCACGAATCCCTCATGCAAGCGGCTCATTATATCCAAGTGTTACAAGAACGACAGGGCCTGATGGTTTCCTGTCTGGAAGAGATTGCCTATAAAATGGGATATATTCAGTCAGACGACGTCTTGCGCTTAGCCATGAAAATGAAAGACAACGGGTACGGGCAGTATTTGCTGCGTTTGGTGAATCAGGGCCATGCGTAAGGGGTCATGAAATTTCTCCCAACTCAGTTGCCGGGGGTGCTCATTGTTGAGCCTGATGTGTATCGCGATCAGCGTGGATGGTTTTTGGAAACGTATCAAATTCAGAAGTATCAGGATGGAGGGATTCCTCTTCCGTTTGTTCAGCATAATTGTTCATCTTCAATTCGTGGAACGCTTCGTGGCCTTCACCTCCAAATGACCCGCCCTCAGGGAAAGCTCGTTCGGGTGATCCGTGGGGAAATTTTTGATGTCGCGGTCGACACTCGAAAAGGATCCCCGACCTTTGCGTCGTGGGTGGGAGTGACCTTGACGGGTCAGGATTTCAGGCAGATTTATATTCCTCCTGGTTTTGCCCATGGATTTTGTGTGCTCAGCGATGTGGCCGAGGTTGAGTACAAATGCACCGATGTCTATGCGCCTGGCGGTGAAGTAACGATTCGCTGGGATGACCCAGGCATTGGTATTCAATGGCCTATCGAAGGGCCACTTCTTTCCGCTAAGGATGCAGCAGGAAAGTCTTTGGACGGCCTGTGGGACCAGCTCCCGGACCATCACGCATGAGGCACAGTCGGATTGTCATTATAGGGGCTCATGGGCAATTAGGGCAGGTGCTCCAACGCCAATATGCCGATCATGACGTGACGGCCTGGGACATCCAGGACCTGGATATTACGCAGTTCGAACACGTCAAAAAAGCCCTTGATCAGCTGAGGCCTCATGTCGTGATCAATGCGGCGGCTTTCACCCAGGTTGATGATGCGGAAACCAACCAGGATGCCGCGTACCGGGGGAATGCCCTGGGTCCGAGAAATCTGGCGGTGGTGACGTCTGATCTGGGGATTCCTCTTGTTCATTTTTCCACCGATTATGTCTTTGATGGCCGGCAGACCAGACCCTATCATGAATTCGATCGCACGAATCCATTATGCGTCTATGGACAAAGTAAATTAGCTGGCGAAGAGGCTGTGCGGGTTGCCAATCCCAGACATTTTATTGTCCGGACTGCTTGGCTCTACCACACTGTTGGGAAGAACTTTCCCAATACCATTTGTCGAATGGCAGATCGAGAGGTGGTCAGAGTCGTCAGCGACCAGTATGGGTCACCGACCTTTGCGCCTCATCTCGCTCAGGCGGTGTTCCGATTGGGTGATACCGATGCCTATGGGACCTATCACATGGCCGGTTCCGGCGGAACCAGTTGGTACGAATTCACCAGAACTTTGTATCAGGCTTTAGGCATTCAGACATCGGTTGTGCCTATCGCCACTGCTCAATTCCCTCGCCCTGCCAGACGGCCACCCTATGCCGTGCTCACGTCCTTACAGCCTCCCTTACTTCATTTACCTCCCTGGGAAGAAGGCGTTCGTGAATTTGCCAGCCCAGTGGAAAGGCTAGAGATCGTTTTCCCTGTGAATCATTTTCTGTGAATTGTCTGATGAAAGGGAGGCGTGCGTAAACGATGGGGTACATCGAAGCGGTGGTGCTTGCGGTTATTCAAGGACTCACTGAATTTCTCCCGGTTTCCTCTTCCGGCCATTTAGTCCTGGCCCAACACTGGTTTGGCCATTTTAGTGAGACGAACTTGTTGTATGACATCATGTTACATCTTGCAACGGTCACCGCGATTCTGGTGTATTTTCGTCAGGATCTCCTCACTCTGGGCTTAGGATATATTGGATGGACCACACCACCAGGCAGCCTATTTCAAGGGTTTGAACGGCGGACGATCCATTATGTCCTGTTAGCATCCATCCCCACGGCGATCATTGGCTTAAGCATTCGATCCATCGGTCTTGAAACCCTGGTCCAGCCATCTGTCGTGGCTGTCATGTTGATCATTACTGGCGTGATTCTTTGGTTGGGACGAGGGAGAAACAGCGCTCGTGGCATTCAGGACATGGGTATGCGTGATGCACTGTCTATTGGAATTGTCCAAGGGGTTGCGGTCTTACCCGGGATTTCCCGATCCGGATCTACGATTGCTAGCGGAGTCCTGTTGGGCTTGGATCGTGAGTTGTCTGCCCGTTTTTCTTTGCTGATCTCCATGCCCGCCATTGTGGGAGCGACGATCTTGGAAATTGGAAAAGGCATGGATCAGATTCAAGAACCGATAGGCGTCTATGTGACGGGGATGGCAGTGGCGGCTTTAGTGGGGTATGGATCCATTTCATTGATTATCAAACTCGTACGACAAGATCACTTTCATTTGTTTTCCTATTATTTGTGGCCACTCGGAACGAGTATTCTCTTATGGAGTACCTTCAAATAGACCGCAGCCATTCTTCCTGCCTACCACCGATTTAATGATTAGATCTCTTCTTCCATTTCCTTTTTCGTTCGACGAGCCACGCCGGACTCAATAGCCGCTTGAGAGACCGCCTTGGCAATTTTGGGAACCACCTGTTTGTCGAACACGCTGGGAATAATGTATTCCTCACTGAGAGCGGAGTCAGGAATCATCTTCGCGAGGGCCTGAGCTGCCGCAATAAGCATCGGTTCATTAATCGTTTTGGCTTGCACATCAAGGGCTCCACGAAAGATGCCGGGAAACGATAGGAGGTTGTTGCATTGATTCGGATAATCCGATCGCCCGCTTGCATAGACGCGACAATGTGGAATGGCCGCCTCGGGAACAATTTCCGGGTCAGGATTCGCTAACGCAAAGACAATAGGGTCCTTGGCCATGAGGGCTAAGTCTTCAGGTTTTAAGATATTGGCGGTGGATAGGCCAATGACCACATGAGCTTCTTTCAGCGCGTCCTGAATGGTTCCCGTGGGCTTGTCATATTGAATGAGGTTACGCAGGGCATGTCGATGCGGCAGAAGCTCTTCCACAGGTCGATCCAATACCATTCCCAGCTTGTCGCATCCTTTGAGCCTGGCAATGCCGGCTCCCAGGAGCAATTCACAACAGGCGGTACCCGCGGCCCCCAATCCGACGACCACGACAGTAATTTCATCGATGGTTCGGCGTGTGACTTTCAAGGCATTGAGAAGTGCTCCAAGGATCACCACAGCCGTTCCATGCTGATCATCATGCATGACTGGAATATCCAACTCGGCTTGAAGCCGGCGTTCAATGTCAAAACATCGAGGGGCACTGATGTCTTCGAGATTAATGCCTCCAAAGCTCGGAGAAATCGCTAGCACGGTCCGGATAATTTCTTCGGGATCTTGGGTATTGAGACATAGAGGCCAGGCATCGATTCCGGCAAATTGATGAAACAACATCGCCTTGCCTTCCATGACCGGGAGCGCCGCGAGGGGACCGAGATTCCCTAAACCCAGGATGGCTGATCCGTCCGTCACGACGGCAATGCTATTGCTTTTTGTGGTAAAGGAATAGGCCTTTTTAGCATCCCCAGCAATAGCTTTGACGACCCGCCCTACCCCAGGGGTATAGATCATGGACAGGGTATTTCTGGTTTTAACAGGAAATTTGCTCTCCACCCGGATTTTCCCTCCCAAATGCATCAGGAAAATTCGATCTGAAGAGGCAACGACCCGGACATCCGGCAAATTATTCAGTCGTTTCATGACCCGCTCACCATGTTCTTCACTCTGAACATCCAGGGTGATATCACGGATCACTTTGGTGCGAGTGGCCGATACCATATCGTATGCGCCCAAACTGGCACCTTCTTCGGCGATGGCGGTGGCTAATTGCGCAAAAACACCGGTTCGCTGATTTAACTCTAATCGCACGGCCATTCGGTAATTGGAATAGGGGCCGATGTCTTGCGAGGAGCTTTGACCGTTTTGAAGTCGTTTAAAAAAATTCCACACCAACTTTTACCTCCTTTTCAGTCTCGCAATTCAGGATACTCATTCAGTGTACTAGGCATTAGGTGACGGACCTTTTTCTTTTATTGTATCGCATGAGGGACCTTAGGGGTATTTGCTGGAGACCGGAAATAGGTCATTAAGATAGCCTGCGGGTTTACCCAAGGAATGAAAGAAATTATGCCGGGTTCGTTCCGGCAGCGGAAGTCCTCTGGTTTCGGCAAAAGGACCCAAAACCAGTAGCCCTCGTCGTGGTCCGGGGGATGCCCTGCGATGCTCGCTGAATCCAGCGGCAGCACAACTCGCTTCGCTCAAACAGTGCTCGCCTTGACTCTGGATTCAGCTCCGCGTCTCGGCAACGCCGAATGACCCCGCCCTAGTGGGTGAGCTAGCAATGACGTTTCAAATCTCCCACCTTTCCTTTTCGGTGCTTTATTCCGGCGGATTTGATCGATAGAGTGGTAAATCAAAAGCAGACTGTTGTGGAACTCGCTCTGCTCACACAGTCCTTACCATCTTTCAAGTTGGGGAGGTGTGTGGAGAAGACCTGGCGGCGTCTCGGAGGCTTTCGGCAACTGACAAGGGTGATTGAGGGTATTCAATTTACCGATGGCATGGAACAACCACGATGGGTTCGGCCTCGGCTGACGCAACTTCATCATGTCGGGGAACTCCATCTTCTCAAACTGGCGTTTATATCGAACAATCGATAGCTCAACCCCTCATGTTGCTGCGCCGCTCCTTCGATGGTCGTCGTGTCAGCGGGTTGCACCATCCGTTCTTTCGAAAACATGTTGCTTCTTCAAATGAATAGTATGGAACACGCGCTGCCGGTTTATAGGAATTGTGATTCCTAAGATTTTGAAGGGGTGGAGGGGAAAAACATGGAACGTCGAAGGAGAATGTAACTTCCAAAGAGTAGACTGATCAGAATCATGGTTGTACGTGTGGCATGGAATCCTTCCACCGTCTGGGCGGTCCGCTCACTAAGACACCCAATCCCCAAATAAGCGAGATAACTTCAGAATGCCCACATGTGTCTTTTAAAAAATCCATATCCCAATATCCAATGGATAGCAGGGTGTTGATATTTCACGAACTCCCCGGCCCATCCCCTGAATGTCGTACCAAAAATTTTTAGCGAATAGTGAGGGTAGGCGGCGATCCAAATAAGATCGAAGATTCCTGCCAAGATCAAAAGTATCCCAAATAGTTGAATATCCCGTCCCGTTCTTAAAAGATTTCGTAGAGGGCGCTTTTTGCTACTCACTCCCAAGAAGGGAACAGTTGGAATATGGATGCCCATGGAGGAGAATGTCGCCTTTTCAAGTCATTCGTGTTCTCAAAAGAACAGTGGGATCAAGGCAATGCCATAGGCTTAGGAAGATCCTAATGCGTTTTCTATATCGTCTACGATTTGTGGCGACAGGGGCTTTTGCCTGGGATCATATCGGGCAATGACGGTCCCGTCCCGGTTGACGAGGAATTTTTGAAAATTCCAAGTGATCTCACCTTTAAATGCGGTGTCTTCCGTGAGATAGCGATAGAGGGGATGCTTTTGGTCCCCGATCACGGTGATCTTACTAAACAGGGGGAATTCCAACGAATACTTTGTATAGCAAAATTCGGCGATTTCCTTGTTGTCTCCAGGTTCCTGCTTGCCAAAATCATTTGCGGGGAAGGCTAAAATTGTAAATCCCTGATCGCGGTATCGTTCATATAAAGTTTGCAAGCCGGCATATTGCGGGGTATTTCCGCAAAAACTCGCCGTATTCACGATCATGAGGACCTTTCCTTTGAAATCTCTGAGTGAACGGGGTTTGTTATCAATGTCTTCCATGGTGAAGTCGTAAATCTGTGATGCCGTCGCACTCTGTCCGTATCTAATTTTGATGTGTGTTGATCTGAATGGAGCATTTGGAGTTGCGGTTCCTTAGCAACTGCTTCTTCTATAGACGTTGGATAGTCCTGGCTACATCCGCCCCCGGTCGCGAGACAAAGAAAACTGGCCATGTAGGCAAAAGGCATGGCGAACTGATGTGAGTATGGCATAGTGGATCCTCCGATGATGCTGGCAATCAGTCATTCTTTTCGTTCAGTGTAATTCCTAAGATCCGGTCAAGGCAATTGGCCTGGTTGGTAGAATATGGATACAACTATATATGTTCGGACATTTTTCTTGCAAAGACCAAACCGCACTGGGTTCTAGAAAAAAAGCCGAAGGCATTTGTGCCTGAGAATATATTCGGAAAAAGGCTTGAATAAAAAATCTCTTGCCCCACCTTCGATAGCCTTGATCATTGTCGATCGGGTGGGATCTGCAGACATCACGATTACCGGAACGGTAGTTGATGTTTGCCGTAGTCGGTTCAGCCTCGTCAAGCCATCCATGATCGGTATTTCGAGATCAAGGAGAATTTCTCAACGGATTCCGTCCCCATCACTTCAAGCCCTTCCAGGCCGTTCGAGGCAGTCTCCACTTCAAATCCAAGTTTCTCCAACGTGTCGCGAAGAAACACAACAATAGTTTCCTGGTCATCGACAATAAGGATACATTGGCCATGAAAATACCTTTTCTGATTGTCATATCGATTCCAGCCCACGGGGCGTCAAAGAAAAATGACGAAACCTTAGACAATATGAGTTGGTTTGAGGTTGCGGGGATGACCAAGGCCTATGAGATGGAGGAAGGAGGTCCTAGGTTTCTTCTCTATACGAGGATCGGATTTCACTCCTCAATATACGAGCAGTGACATGATTAAGAACAGGCCATCTTTGACTAGACCTTTCCAGAATCATCGGGGTTCTCCTTAAGGGGGAGGATGTTTTTTGAAAATTTTCGACTGATGGGAAAAAACGATTAGGAGCGATGCTATTTCAGTCGGTGATAATCAACTGCACCACCCCTTCTTAAACGATGGTTTTCTTTGCAACTTCACCTCTGCCAAACGACTACGACTCCATAGCCCAACAGTGGCTATGCCGCCAGCCAGAATCATCACGCTTCCTAAAAAAAAGACAAATAATTGTTGACTCATACGATTTTTCCTCTTGTTGATGAATTGAAAGGGCGATGAAATTCTTAAAAGGGACGAGGCCTCAGGTTGTTGCCCCCACAAGGCGATGCTCACCTCGTGAATCATTTTTCTCCAGGCGGATTCCATGGCCGGGCTCCAGGCATCTTCCGCCACTTCAGAAAGAATTGCTAAATACGTCTCCGCAATCCCTACAAATTGTTCAGGTTCAAAGTGGCTCACCGGGGTGGGTAACAGATTTAACCACTGTTCCCCGATGGGGAATCGAATTTTTCCGTATGAGCGGAGTTCGCCGATGATCGTATCGAGAAACTGGACGATGTATCTGCTGAATGGCTGGAGATCCATTGAGTGGAGAGAGGTGGTGGCCTCAGGATGTTCTCGCCACAGGCGATGAACAAGTTTGTCGGCAAATGCATCCTCAGCTTCCTTGATCCATCCTAGACCGCATTCGAGAATATGAATGTCAGTATCTGTAAATTTGTGGGTATCATTTTTCATGTCAGGGTGTCTTTCCTGTAGCTCTCTGAATAGTGATGCTTGTTGTCTTAATATACACCCTGGGTCCTGATTCCGGTCAAAGACAAATAACAAAACCTTAGACAAAGACCGGGTTACTAAATTGTAGGGTCCCTGATGATTGTATAGCCCCGAGGAGCTATACTCTGTTCCTTGCCCGAAGGGCGCTGACTGCGCTTCATCAATCTCAGGAGATCGTATGACCTTGAACCTTCATGCCAATTCCCGACAACCGCGAACTGGGAGTGACCCTCTCCACCATCCACCGCTGGCGACGATTGGCTGACGTGCATGATGCGTCGCACACCCCACATCGTCTGGTCCTCTAACGTTTTTGTGCAGGAAAGTCCGGCAAGACCCTCCCCGATAATGAACACATCCGTCTTCATCATGAAATATTCCGGTGAGGAAGCAATATGGCTCGATGTGTCTGTTACACCAGAGATTCGTAATCTAGAGCTCTTCCAATACCTCGATCGCATTGCCGAAAATATCGGTGATATACACCGAATTGAGTCCATCGCGGTGGGTAACGAGGTCACCAAATTTGTTGGCATCAGGACGGCTGAGTGCAAAATGAGAGGGATGTTCCTGAGGAAGAACCAGGGCGAGCTTTGTATTGGCAAAGGCGAGAAGTGCCCAGGTGTCGTCGATATATTCTACGATGCAGTTGAAATGGGAGGTATACCATTCGACCGCTTGGGCCACGTTTGGAACCGGAATCGCCACATGATGGACTAAATCCAGTTTTGACCGCGCTGGACAGTGGCTTTGACTTGTTAATGACTGTGCCTGGCCTTTTGGGTTTCGCGCGTTTTTTGCCCACCTCAATTTGCCTTTTCATAAAAGAGGTAAATGCAGAGAAATGGCTATAGTTTATGAAAATTGTTGGATGTGCTCCATCAACATTTTTGAGACCTTCGCCAGGTTATAGGGCCAGGCATAGGTAAGGGTGACATTCGGATGCTTTTTACGGAGCTCTTCCAGTTCTTCAGGGATTTCACTTTCGGAATGCGATCCACCGGGAGTAAACATGGTCGAGGCCACCGTAATAGATTCTGCTCCCTGGCGAATGAGGTTTTCAACGGCTTCGGCGAGTGTCGGTCCGCAGAACTCGTTATAAGCCAGGCCAAACAACGATCCATTCAAGAGTGGTTTCATCGAGGCTCCAAGGGCTTCGAGGCCAGCCTGGTAAGGATCTGTCTGAGGGGTCCGGGGCCAGGTGCGAACTTTGGTGTCCAATTCTAATTCTTCCGGGGACATGGGACTACCGTTTGCTCTTCGCTGGGCTTCAAGGCGTTTGAGTTTCGTGATGAGATCCGATGGATATCCTTTGGGGATGCCTCCGTGTCCGACAAGAAGAATAGCTTTTTTGAGATCCGACATGATTTCGACTCCTTATGATTGTCAGGTGGTGAATGATGACTGGCCTACAGCCCTCGCGATCTCAGGGATGCGGATTCGGGGTTGAAGAGCTTTGAGTTTCTGGACTTGGTTGAAATAGGAAATGTTGTGGGTGCTGAGAAGTTGAGCATAGGGTGCGAACCCGAGTCCGCCAACCATCACGGCACACGATGGTTGAAGATGTTTAGTGATATCCCGCAGCCAGGATTGAATCGTTTTCTCTTCCGGTTCAATAATGCAGGAAAGAATAATAAGCTGTGCGTGTTTCCGGCGCAAGGCCATTTTCAACATTTCAAATGAGACATTGGGACCAAGATAGATGCTGTGCCATCCCATGCATCGCAAGAGCACTGCGGCGGTGAGCGGACCGATTTCATGAAAGTCTCCAGGCACACAGGCGATGAAGGCATGCGGTCCTCCCGGGGGAGGTTCTACCCGTATGACGTTGATGAGGTGCTGACGCACCAACCGGCTCACGCTATGTTCCCCTCTCAGGCTGATTCCTCCTTGATGCCATAGCTCGCCAATGAGGCGCAAGAGCGGAAAGATCATGATATCCAAGGCCCTTTCAAGTCCCAGGCGACCGATCCAGTTCTCAAGCATGGTGGTGATGGCGTTCACATCCTGACGCCGGGCAGATCGAATCATCTCCTGTGCGTCCCTCCAATAGATGGGGGGTATTCCCGAGAGATTCATGGGGACATGCTGCATCGATTGCCGGAGGTGGTCCTCACCGGCCTGAGCCAATTGCCCGATGGATTCACCATTATCCAGTTGTGATTTCAAATATAGAAGCAATTGAATGTCGTCTTCGGTAAAGAGTCGATAGCCGTTAGTCCCCCGCTGAGGATGGAGCAGATGATAGCGTTCTTCCCATTTCCGGATGACATGCGTGCTGAGTCCCGTGGTCTTGGCCACCGATTTAATCCGATATTTCTGAGCGTGGTCCGGATGGTTAGACATGATTGCGCAACATGAGCTCTTTAGGGTGTGGATTGAGATACACCTGATCGCCTAAATACGGAACAGCCAGAATGCGCACATAATGTTTGATGAGCGTGAGAGGAACGGCCAGAGGCGTGAAATGCCGGTGGTAATCCTGAATGGTTTCCTGTAATTCGGCTCGTTCAATCGTGCTCAATTGTGTTTTGAGGTGCCCGGCCAGATGCTGCAGGACATTCACATGTTTTCGCACCGTGGCCTTGATTTTGAGCGCGTCCATAAACAGCGCACCGTAGCGATTGGCTAACTCGCCAGGCGTGGATTGGCCGGCCTTCGCGACGAGTTGTCCAAGGTCGTGATAATGGGAACGGCTGTGAGTGAGCAATAAATATTTGTGGCGTGTATGGAATTGCACGATGGCCCCCCGGCTGATCCGATTCTGTTGAAACAGGT
>CAWAXJ010000054.1:0-44611 GCA_963785905.1 uncultured Nitrospirales bacterium | reverse complement strand
GTCCCGCGCGATTCCATTCGAGCAGGTATCCAATGTGCTACTCCCCTTCTTTGTTTCACGCCCCATCTTTTGTGGCGCAGGGAAAGTTGGGGCGGAAAACGGCATAGATCCCATTCCCTATCAAATTTCGCAGCGGGCCGATTTCTTTGAATGCCTGCTTGATCTCAATACGATGGTCAACCGTCCTATTATCAATACCCGTGATGAACCTCACGCCCATCAATCCTACCGACGCCTTCACGTCATCGTAGGTGATGCCAATATGTCCGAAGTATCCACCTTTTTAAAAGTCGGCACTACGGCTATTGTCATGGAAATGCTGGACCAACGAGGACCCCTTCCGCATATTGAATTGGCCGATCCCGTCAAGGCGATCAAGGTGGTATCACGAGATCTGACCCTGAAAATCTCCCTTCCTTTACACAATGGGCAACACACCTCCGCCATCGCCATTCAGCGGGCATTCCTGCAATCAGCTCATGACTTCTATAGGACCCGAGAGGTCTCCCCAGTCACCAAAGAGGTGCTCGTCCGTTGGGAATCCGTGTTGGACACCTTAGAGCGTGATCCCTTCGAACTTCGACGGGAAGTGGATTGGGTCGCAAAACACGCGTTGATCCAGTCCTATATGGAACGCAAACAGTGCTCCTGGAAAGATCCGAGGGTCGCTATGATGGACTTCCAATATCACGACGTTCGTCAAACCAAAGGGTTATATTACACATTGGAACGGACAGGACAAATAGAGCGCCTGACACTCGATCAGGAAATCGAACGGGCTCGACAATCCCCCCCGGCCCTCACCCGTGCTTTTTTCCGGGGCGAATGCTTAAGACGTCTTCCACGCCAGGTGTATGGCATGAGTTGGACCTCTGTCCTCCTTGATTCGGGAAATTCGACCATCAAACGTATTCCACTCATGGATCCTTATCGAGGCACCCAACAGCTCACACAAGAATTGTTTCAGGACATTACATCCGTCGATCAGTTATTATCCCGACTCGCCCCTTAACGAATAAGACGTGGAACGCTAAAAAAATTTGGAGTCTCTAAGGTCGGCATGAATTCTGACAATATCCCCTTTCCAAATTTTTCAGCCGATCCGTGTTCCAGTTTTTATCAATTCCTCACCTCGCAACGACCGGAATTGCTTCCCATGGCCCGCTGGGAAACCCAGCTTCCCCCACAAGAACTTACAGACTCTTCTCTGACTTCCAGACAACTCCCCTGGCCCCATGGAACCACCGTTCTCGCTTTTACATATGATAATGGCGTAATCATCGCCGGAGACCGTCGCGCCACCGAAGGGTTTCAAATTGCCGCGAACCGAATGGAAAAGGTGTTTCAAACCGATGGCTATTCAGCCATGGCCATTGCGGGAGCTGCGGGTCCCTGCGTGGAAATGGCTAAACTCTTTCGGATCGAGTTAGAACACTATGAAAAACTTGACGGACAACCCTTAACCTGTGAAGGCAAGGCCAACAGGCTCGGGCACATGGTCAAGGCCAATTTCCCTCTGGTCTTGCAAGGACTCGTGGTCATTCCCCTGTTTGTCGGCTATGACCATAAACGAGAAATTGGACGACTCTTCAAATATGACATTACGGGGGGACGATATGAGGACACCGAGTTTCATGCCGTCGGCTCTGGCGGAAAAGATGCTCGATCCACCTTAAAAGAGTATTTCCGGAAAAATTTGCCGGAGGGCGAAGCCGTCAAAGTGGCACTTCGAGCCTTACTCAATGCCGCAGAAGAAGATGTCGGGACCGGGGGACCAGACCTGCTCAGGAGGATCTTCCCGACCGTCAAATTGGTCGATGGCCAAGGGGTTCGGGATGTGGATGAACCCCAGTTAGCTGCAGTGTGTGAAGCATTATTGAATCAGCAACAGGAGACCTAAACGGTGGCCCTGCCTTATTACGTTTCACCGGAACAAATGATGCAAGACCGGGCGGAGTATGCCAAAAAAGGCATCGCCAAAGGTCGATCCATCATCGCCATGGAATATTCTGATGGAGTGTTATTTGTGGCCGATAACCCTAGTGTCTCTTTATTTAAAATTTCTGAGATCTATGACAGCATCGCCTTTTCCGGTGCCGGAAGATACAATGAATTTGAAAACCTCCGGAAAGCCGGCATTCAACATGCGGACGTCAAAGGCATGATGTATAGCCGGGAAGATGTGACCGCACGATCCCTGGCCAACGGCTATTCACAAATGCTCGGCACGCTTTTTAGCCAGGAAATGAAACCTTACGAAGTGGAACTGCTCTTGGCCCAAGTCGGCGAAACACCCGAACGCAATGAGTTATACCGAATCTCCTTTGATGGGAGTATTGTGGATGAACGGAAATTCGCTGCGATTGGAGGACGATCCGAAACAATCTTAACCTTACTCAGAAAAGAAATTCCGGAGTCCTGTCCGTCGCTGAAAGAGGCCCTCATGCTCTGTCAACATGTCTTTGAACAGGGCGATGATCCAACTCCAAACTTAGAAGGTTTGGAAGTCGCTCTCCTGGACCGGACTCGAAAGGGAGAAAATTTCGCCGGGTCCCGGCCCCCGAAGCCTCCCAAATTCTCTCGTAATCTCCTCCCCTCTTTCCTCTCGATCAGTTGAACATCGTTTGGTCTGGGTGTATTCTGGGTATGGGATTCAGTGAAAAATCCTTATGGGTTCAAGAGCGATCCATTTAAAGGCCCGAAAGAGAAAGATCAAATTCTTGAAGGCCTATTCAGCAAGACCGACACGAAGAAGATTTCTATAGATGGCGGCGTAGCCTTTAATCCCGAGGAGGCCGGTGGAGGACATGGCACGATGTCCTTGAAAGCTCAGGAGAAGAGAAGGGCCGGGTATGATGAAACGCATTGTTGGCCTTGAGAGTGAATATGGTCTGACATTTTCCCCGAATGGTCGGGTCTACCTTCCCATTGAAAACTCCTCGGGTATATTTTTGAGGGACTCATCCCCAATAGCTGGCCCTCCAATGCCTTCCTCACGAATGGAGCGCGGTTTTACCAGGACACGGGCTGCCATCCAGAATACTCCACTCCCGAATGCGACGACCTGCTTGATCTGATCATCCACGACAAAGCCGGTGAGCGGATCTTGGAAAGTTGTCTGCCCATAGCCGAAGAGCGATTGCGCGAAGAAGGACTATCCGGCGAAATCTTCATCTTCAAAAACAATACGGATTCCCTCGGCAACACCTACGGCTGCCATGAAAATTTCCTCATGCGCCGGGATGTGGATTTCTGGAAAGTCAGCGAACAACTTATCCCCTTTTTCGTCACTCGTCAAATTTTTTCTGGGGCAGGGAAAATACTGAAAGTATCCGGGAAGTCTCAATACTTCATTTCCCAACGCGCGCAACATATCCATGAAAAAACTTCTTCCTCTACGACGTCTTCTCGAAGCATTATCAACACACGCGACGAGCCTCATGCTGATGCCGAGAAATACCGTCGATTATATCATTCTCGGCGATTCCAATATGTCTGAGTTTTCCACCTACTTAAGGTGGGGACAGCCATGATTGTACTCTGATGATCGAAGACGGTTTCACCATTCCTCATATTGAGTTAGAAGAACCTGTTAAAGCGATTGGGGATATTTCCCGTGATCCCACTCTGAAAAAAACGGTCAAACTTGAAGATGGGGCAGCCTGACCGCATTGGAAATTCAACAGACATTCTGGGAAAGGGCGGGTGAATATTTAGCCTTGCAACCTCCCAACAAAGTCATGGCAGAGGTGCATTATGAATGGGGTCGAGTGCTGAAGATGCTGAATACGTCCCCCATGTCACTGGTCCGCGAAATCGACTGGATCACCAAACAATGGCTTCTTGAAAATTACATGGCCAAAAAATCTTGCGGATGGGACGACCCCCGATTAGGCATGATGGATTTACAATATCATGACATTAACCGACAACGAAGCCTGTTTCATCTCTTAGCTGAACGAAATCACATTCGAAAAATGATCGATGAGGACGCGATTGAGCAGGCAAAAACGATTCCTCCCCAAACCACACGAGCAAAAGTGCGAGGAGATTTCATCAGATTTGCCCGTGCTAAAAATCGGTCGTATACTGTGGATTGGACTTATCTCAAACTGAACGGGTACTGGGAAGAAACCATCCTGTGCATGGATCCCTTTTGTCCTTTTAATCGGCGTGTAGAAGAATTGCTCAGCCAAGTTCCTCATAATCGGCTCTATCCCTGATGAGCAAGCCCTACCCCTTCCTTCGGTTTCCTGGAAAATCATTTTTGTCGTTTGCCTGCTGCTCGCCAGCATTTTCCCTATTCAGATCGTTCCCAGTGCGGAACGGAACCGACCGGGTGCCAATGGACATGTCAGCGGAAAACAGGGCCAAGTCCTCTGGATCAACGTTCCGATATCCCAACCTAAGGCCAAAGTGAGTGGTCTATTTCTCAAACGGAAAATTCCCTTCTTTCCACATGGCGATGCCAACTTTGCGGGCATTGTGGGAATCGATATGGAAGATCCACCGGGGATTCAGGAGTTAAGTATCACGGTCCACTCCGACACCGGGTCAGACCATCTCAGCTACTCCGTCCTTATCCTCGAAGAAGACTATACCGTCCAACACCTGACCCTGCCGAAAAATACAGTGGATCTTGACGCTAAAACATTAAAGCGTGTCCAAAAAGAAAAGAAAGAATTGACAGAGGCCTTTCACCACGTTGGCGCACGTCCCTTATGGGATGGTCCTTTTCTAGAGCCTGTGAATGGGAAAGTTACCGGAGTGTTTGGCAGCCCGTCGAGTCATTAATGGTCAGTCTCGAAGACCTCATTCAGGAGAAGATATCGCGGCGCCCAAGGGCACTCCGGTCCAAGCCATTAACAAAGGTATCGTCGTGAAAACAGTCGATCACTTCTTCTCTGGAAAGGGTGTGGTCCTGGATCATGGGCTAGGTTTGTTTTCCATGTACTTTCACCTCTCAGAGATTGACGTCACCTCGGGCCAAACTATTCAAAAAGGAGAAGCTTTAGGCAAAGTGGGATCTAGCGGAAGAGCCACTGGCCCCCATCTCCATTGGGGCATTCACTTAAATGGCTCTCGAATCAATCCATACTCATTGACCGCTCTCCCCATATCAAACTAATGAAAGAAATCTGTCACTTTGGAGATTCCTCGGCTTCTCCTGACTCCGCATGACCCGTTTCCTTTTCTCATTAGTCATCAGACTCATTGCGATTACCGGAACATAATCACCCCGTCCCATGCGATATATTTGTGTCTTCTGCGGCTCCAGCCTCGGGCACCAACCAGGATTTACCAACATGGCTCAGCGTTTGGGTCATGCGCTTGTCCAACAGGGAATGGGATTGGTTTACGGTGGGGGGAATATTGGACTGATGGGCGTGCTGGCATCAACTGTACTACAGGAAGGAGGGACCGTCATTGGAGTCATTCCCAAGCATCTGGCGGAAAAGAAGCTCCTACATCAGGCCCTCACAGCTACGCATATCGTGAACACCATGCATGAACGAAAAACCCTTATGGCAGATCTATCAGCCGGATTCATCACGCTACCCGGTGGATTTGGAACATTGGAAGAATGTTGCGAAATGGTGACCTGGGCACAGTTAAAACTTCACCACAAACCCTGTGGCCTGCTGAATTGCTTTGGTTTCTTTGATGGTCTGTTGAGATTTTTTGACCATCAGGTCCAAGAAGGGTTTCTCATCCAGGCAAACAGAGAGTTACTTCTTGAAGCCTCAACTCCTGAAGGCCTGCTGACCCTCGTCTTAAGCCGACTCGAGCCGGATGTCCGCTAACTGATGCCGCCGCTCAATAGGCTGAAGGCCTGGAAAGTGGGCATTCGACTGGAGTTCCATCGCCCGAAGATTATCAAACGAAAAACTCCCGTCCCCATAGCGACTATTCCCAATTTGCCCTTCCTGAATGACTGATCGTACACGTTAATCATCAGATGATGATCGAAAAATATTTCTGTAAATTCCTTACTGATAATAGTATTTCGTAAAAATAGAAGAAAATGCCAGTCAGAGGGTTGAGGAATAAGAGACTCCCTCGCCAATTCGGTTGGGTGTCCGTCCTTGACCACATAGGCCACCACTTCGTTGGTTTTGGGTTCAACAACGACCGCATAGAAATTTTTGTCATCCTGAATCCCATAGGCCAATCCGCCTTGTCCAGAGGGAGTCCCTAAATTGAGTTTAATCCGGACGGAGAGATCGACATATTCAACCTCCACACCTTCAGCGGCAAGTAACTGGTAGCACCAACCTTCACCACACTCGTAAGCGCTGTTCCATCAGGCGAGGACGACTCAAGTTCGCGGCATCTTCTTTCACTGACCATCCCCCTTCTCCCGGAGTCCCGCCAGTAGCCTGCGTAAAGCCATCCGGCAAGCCGTTTGAAGCGGACTGATCAAAATTCCACTCTTGAAAAAGCGGCGGAGTAGTTTTATGGAACGGTTTGGGAAGCTCTTGAAGTTGATCATCGGCATACCCATCCGAAACACCGATGATGACAAAACTCATGGCCATCGCCACGAGCAGCCCTCGACCGGTACAATGATTTCGTGTCTTTCCCGACCTCTGACCAGGAATTAGCTTATCCATGAAATATCCCACAAACCGGCCCACCCCATCATGTTTCATGACTGTCCCTACCCTAAAAAATTATGAAATTGATAAACAGTTCGACTCATAACGCCTACAATGATACGCATTCTCACCGGAAGACCACAACCCCTTGGAGAGGATCCACACAGGCCCAAATCATGCTATCACAACCCGCCTGCCCCTGGATTCGTTTGGCAGGATTTATCGGCAAGCTCCGCTTCCTAGTTGGCGTTTTTCACTGGAAGAGCCAACCGAATGATCACATCCAACGATCGGATCGTTGTCTAGTCATTTTAATGAAAGAAATTGCGGAGAATCCGTGGCTTTGCTAGGTTGAAGTATTGTCTTCGTCTTATGGTTTTCCGGAAGAACAGGTAAGACCCGGATCATGATATTCCATTCTATTCCTCGATTGGTTCTTCTAAGATTTCTCACGCTGATCGTACTTGGGTGGCCTGCTGTCAGTGTAGGCAGTCTCTCAAGCATCTCCGACAGCGAAGACCAGGTTTTGCAGGATATTCTCCCTGCTGATTCCGTCGTCACTCTGACGTTACATGAAGCCGTCATGCAGGCGTTGGAACATAATCTCGACATTCAAGTGAGTCGACAGACTAGAGATATTCGACTCACCGATATTGTCTTCCAACACGCACAATTCGACCCTACGGTCCGTCTCAGTGGACGATATGATCGGACAGTCAACCCGCTGAATAGGCCCATCTTCGGCTTCGGAGGTGTCCCTCTGGGAGCGGATCCAGCCAAATTTGATCAAAATGAAACGAATTTCAGTTTGGGATTGAAACAAAAGTTGCTCACCGGAGGTGATTATGATCTCATATTTAATTCCGACCGGAATTCCGTAGCCGGAAGCACTAGTTTTCTGTTTAATCCAGGCTATACGAGCAATCTCCGCTTCAATCTGACGCAACCGCTTCTTCGTAACTTCGGTCCGACCATCAACAAAGTACAAATCACTCTCGCGCAAAATGCCGCGGACGTGGAACAACTCACCCTCGTCAACCAAGTTCTCCTTGTAATCGCTCAAGTTGAGCAAGCCTACAGAACTTGGTTGACGAGGGTGAGTTGTTCCACCTCCGCCGCACGCCGTGCGAGGGTGATTTGTACTTTGTTGATGGTCGGACCGAAGTTGCGAAGAAGCGGTTGCGTCAGATTGAAGCGGAGCCCGCTTGTATAGGATGGGTTAAACAGAAAACTGGTTGTTCCGGCTACGGAGTTCCGGTCTGATTTAAATGTGAGATCGTAATGACCTCCGGTGAGCAACTTTTGTTTGAATCCCAATCTGAAATTCGTATCATTTTGATCGATTTTGGCTGGATCCGATCCCAGAGGGACGCCTCCGAAGCCGAAGATGGGCCTATTCAGTGGGTCGACTGTCCCGTCGTATCGTCCACTGAGCTGGACCGTGGGGTCGAATTGTGAGTGTTGGAAGGCAATATCGGTGAGTCGAATATCTCTGGTGTGTCGGCTCACTTGAATGTCGAGATTATGTTCCAACGCCTGCATGACGGCTTCCTGTAACGTCAGAGTCACGACAGAATCGGCAGGCAGGAGTTCCTTCAAAACCTGGTCTTGGATGTCGGAGATGCTTGAGGGACTGCCTAGACGGCGGCGGGCCAAACGAGTACAATAAGCGTGAGAAATCTTAGAAGAACCAATCGAGGAATAGAATGGAATATCATGATCCGGGTCTTACCTGTTCTTCCGGAAAACCATAAGAGAAGACAATACTTCAACCTAGCAAAGCCACGGATTCTCCGCAATTTCTTTCATTAAAATGACTAGACAACGATCCGATCGTTGGATGTGATCATTCGGTTGGCTCTTCCAGTGAAAAACGCCAACTAGGAAGCGGAGCTTGCCATAAACCGGGCCAAATGAATCCAGAGCAGGCGGGTTGTGATAGCATGATTTGGGCCTGTGTGGATCCTCTCCAAGGGGTTGTGGTCTTCCGGTGAGAATGCGTATCATCGTAGGCGTTATGAGTCGAACTGTTTATCAATTTCATAATTTTTTAGGGTAGGGACAGTCATGAAACATGATGGGGTGGGCCGGTTTGTGGGACATTTCATGGATAAGCTAATTCCTGGTCAGAGGTCGGGAAAGACACGAAATCATTGTACCGGTCGAGGGCTGCTCGTGGCGATGGCCATGAGTTTTGTCGTCATCGGTGTTTCGGATGGGTATGCCGATGATCAACTTCAAGAGCTTCCCA
The DNA here is from genome assembly GCA_963785905.1 of uncultured Nitrospirales bacterium. Lineage (GTDB taxonomy): Bacteria > Nitrospirota > Nitrospiria > Nitrospirales > UBA8639 > Nitrospira_E. The sequence goes on along the minus strand of CAWAXJ010000054.1, from coordinate 35,761 downwards.
AACCGTTCCATAAAACGACTCCGCCGCTTTTTCAAGAATGGAATTTTGATCAGTCCGCTTCAAACGGCTTGCCGGATGGCTTTACGCAGGCTACTGGCGGGACTCCGGGAGAAGGGGGATGGTCAGTGAAAGAAGATGCCTCGGCCCCCAGTCGTCCTCGCCTGATGGAACAGCGCTTACATTGTGGTGAAGGTTGGTGCTACCAGTTACTCGCCGCTGAAGGTGTGGAGGTTGAATATGTCGATCTCTCCGTCCGGATTAAACTCAATTTAGGGACTCCCTCTGGACAAGGCGGATTGGCCTATGGGATTCAAGATGACAAAAATTTCTATGCGGTCGTTGTTGAACCCAAAACCAACGAAGTTGTGGCCTATGTGGTCAAGGACGGACACCCAACCGAATTGGCGAGGGAGTCTCTTATTCCTCAACCCTCTGACTGGCATTTTCTTCGAATTCAACGAAATACCATTATCAGTAAGGAATTTACAGAAATATTTTTCGATCATCATCTGATGATTAACGTGTACGATCAGTCATTCAGGAAGGGCAAATTGGGATTGGTCGCGATGGGAGACGGAGGATTTTCGTTTGATAATCTTCGTGCGATGGAAATGATGACCAATCGGCCGCTTTCCAGGCCTTCGGCCTATTAGACCGCATCAGGTTATCGAAGGTCAGGCTCTAACCGCGCTAAGATGAGCGTCAACAAGGCTTCGGGACTTGGGGATTCAAGAATTAACGCCCGATTGGCCGGGGTGACGAACCCCTGTTGGACTTGGTGGTCTAAAAATCCCAACAGGCCATTAAAAAATCCAAAACAATTCAGCAGGCCACAGGGCTTGTGATGAAGTTTCAATTGCGCCCACGTCACCATTTCGCAGCATTCTTCCAGCGTCCCGAAGCCGCCTGGTAATGTGATAAACCCCCCCGACAGATCAGCCATGAGCGCTTTCCGCTCATGCATGGTGTTTACGATGTGCGTGGTCGTGAGATCAGGGTGTAGGAGTTCTTTTCCCGCCAGATGGTTTGGAATAACTCCGATGACGGTTCCTCCTTCTTGGAGCACGGTTGAGGCCAATACACCCATCAGTCCGATATTCCCTCCCCCATAGACCAATCCTATGCCTTGTTGCACAAGGGCATGCCCCAAGCGTTGAGCCATGCGGGTGTATCCTGGATGGTGCCCAAGACTTGAACCGCAAAAAACACAAAGATATCGCATGAAACAGCGTGCTCTTGACGGGTTATCGAGGGGAGTATGATATGTTAAAAAGAGGGACCGTTTTACATTACGTCAGGGGTGAGCGGGGGAAAGACCACCATACGGCATGGACCCTCAATTTAGTTAGGGATGGGGAGAGTGGTCAAGGCGTAAGGGTTGATTCGGGAGCCATTTAAGTGAATGCCCCAATGGAGATGAGGACCCGTGGCTCTTCCGCTGGCGCCTACCTTTCCCAGAGCTTCTCCTTTTTGCATGACTTGGCCGGCCTTGACATCAACTTCCGAGAGATGAAAATACATGGAAAAGAGGCCCACTCCATGATCCAGGATGACACCCTTTCCCGAGAAGAAGTGGTTCACCGTTTTCACGACAGCGCCTTTGTTGATGGCTTGAACCAGCGTGCCTTGGGGAGCAGCGATATCTTCTCCGGAATGAGGCCGTCGTGGTTGTCCGTTAATGACCCGACGACTGCCAAACACGCCAGTCACTTTCCCGCTCACGGGCTCAAGAAAAGGACCATCCCATAAGGGAAGAGCGCTGATATGGTGAAAGGCATCTGTCAATTCCTTCTGCTCTTGTTGGACGCGCTTCAAGGTGTTGGGGTCAAGGTCAACTTTGTCCTTCGGCAGGGTCAGGTGTTGGACTGCATATTCTTCTTTTATGATTAATATGGAATAGCTAAGATGATCCGTCCCGGCGTTGGTATGAACATTGACACTGAGCTCCTGCAATCCCGGAGGATCTTCCATGTCGATGCCCACGATGCCCGCGAAGCTGGTACCCGTATTCTGAAAAAATGGAATTTTCCGTTTTAAAAACAGACCGCTCATTTGTGCCTGGGGCTTGTCCATCGGCACTTCGACCCAGAGGACTTGTCCCTGCTTTCCGCTCAATTGGCCATCGGCGCCTGGCCGGTGCCGTTCTGCGCTCGGGACGACCTGAATAGGGAAAATACTGGCGATCAGCAGGCAAACGACAAACAGGATTTTCCAGGAATAGGCAGGACGCTGGGGTGTTGGAATTGAAACGCCATTCATGGGTAGAGCCGGTTGTGTGGAACTTGGCTGAGCAATTCTTCCACCCGTCGGTTAAAAGGACAAAAAGGATCCATGCAGAGGATGGTTTCCTCCCAGTATCCGTTCAGTTTGAGATACGTCCAATCAACAGTATACGACCGATTTTTTGCACGGGCAAATCGGATGAAATCCCCCCGCACCTTTGCGCGTGTGGTTTGAGGAGGAATCGTTTTCGCTTGTTCAATCGCCTCCTCATCGACAAGTTTTCTGATGTGATTGCGTTCGGCTAACAGATGAAAGAGGCTTCGTTGTCGATTAATGTCATGGTATTGCAGGTCCATCATGCCCAATCGGGGGTCATCCCACCCGCAGGATTTATTGGCCATGTAATTTTCCAAGAGCCATTGCTTGGTAATCCAGTCGATTTCACGGACCAGCGTGATGGGCGAGGTTTCCAGCAGGTTTAGGACTCGACCCCATTCATAATGCACTTCTGACATCCCTTTATTAGGAGCTTGCGATTCTAAAAATTCACCAGCCCGCTCCCAGAAAATTCGTTGAATCTCCAAGGCGGTCAGGTTTCGTCCATCTTCAAGTTTGATGGTTTTCTTCAGGGTCGGATCGCGGGAGATGTCTCGAATGGCTTTAACGGGTTCTTCTAATTCAATATTAGGGATGATGAATCCTTCTTCGATCATCGAGAGCACGATCATCGCCGTTCCCACCTTCAAGTAGGTGGAAAATTCAGACATATTGGAGTCGCCGAGAATGATATGCAATCGACGGTATTTCTCGGCATCGGCATGCGGTTCGTCACGCGTGTTGATGATGCTTCGGGAAGACGTGGTGGAGGAAGACGTTTTTTCGTGGATATGTTGTGCTCGTTGGGAGATGAAAAATTGTGATTTCCCCGAGACCTTCAGAATTTTTCCGGCTCCCGAATAAATTTGACGAGTCACGAAGAAGGGAATGAGTTGTTCGCTGACTTTCCAAAAGTCCACATCCCGGCGCATGAGAAAATTTTCATGGCACCCGTAGGTGTTGCCGAGGGAATCCGTATTGTTTTTGAATATGAAGATTTCGCCGGAAAGTCCTTCTTCACGCAGGCGTTCCTCGGCGATAGGAAGGCAACTTTCCAGAATGCGTTCCCCGGCCTTGTCATGCATGATCAGATCAATCAGATCATCGCATTCGGGGGTGGAATATTCAGGATGACATCCCGTGTCCTGGTAAAACCGCGCCCCATTGGTCAGAAAGGCATTGGAAGGCCAACTATTGGGGATAAGTCCCTCGAAAATATAACCGAGAATTTTTTCAATGGGAAGGTAGACTCGTCCATTTGGCGAAAATGTCAGGCCATATTCACATTCAAGGCCAACGATTCGTTTCACCATACCCGGCCTCTTTCTCCTTCTCCATTGAGACCCTCAAAGATACTGATGGCCTCACCTTATCAATCTGCGCCTCCATCTTACCTTATTTCTTCGTGTGGCCTTGCTGGATAGGCCTGCAACGAATTTGTCTTCTTCCTTTTGGGGTCTTTACAATTGATCGCTCTTGAACCTCTAAAACACATCTTCAATAAAATCTATACCCAGAATACACCCACTTCAATCTATGTTCAACTGATCGAGAGGAAAGAGGGGAGGAGAATTACGCGAGAATTTGGGAGGCCTCGGTGGTCGGGACCCGGCGGAATTTTCTGCCCTTTCGAGTGCGGTCCAGGAGAGCCACTTCCAAACCGTCCAGTTTGGAGTTGGGATCATTGCCCCGTTCAAAGGCATGTTGACAGAGCGTGAGGGCCTCTTTTAGCGACGGACAGGTCTCTGGGAGTTCTTTTCGGAGTAAGGTCAATATGGCTTCGGATCTCCCTCCGATGGCCGTGACCTTTCGTTCATCCACAATACTCCCATCAAACGAAATTCGGTAGAGCTCATTGCGTTCGGGCGTCTCGCCGACTTGGGCCAGGAGCAGTTCCACTTCGTAGGGTTTCATTTCCTGGCTAAAAAGCGTGCCGAGCATTTGAGAATAGCCGTTGGCCAGGGATCGTGCGGTCACATCCTCCCGGCTATACATCATGCCTTTGACGTCCGCATGTTGAATGCCGGCTTTCCGGAGATTTTCAAATTCATTGTATCTTCCGGCACCGGAAAAGGCGATGCTGTCATAGATCTCAGAAATTTTAAATAAAGAGACACTAGGGTTATCGGCCACAAATAACACTCCATCAGAATATTCCATGGCGATGATGGATCGACCTTTGGCGATGCCTTTTTTGGCATACTCCGCCCGGTCTTGCATCATTTGTTCCGGTGAAACGTAATAAGGCAGGGCCACCGTTTAGGTCTCCTGTTGCTGATTCAATAATGCTTCACACACTGCAGCTAACTGGGGTTCATCCACATCCCGAACCCCTTGGCCATCGACCAATTTGACGGTCGGGAAGATCCGCCTGAGCAGGTCTGGTCCCCCGGTCCCGACATCTTCTTCTGCGGCATTGAGTAAGGCTCGAAGTGCCACTTTGACGGCTTCGCCCTCCGGCAAATTTTTCCGGAAATACTCTTTTAAGGTGGATCGAGCATCTTTTCCGCCAGAGCCGACGGCATGAAACTCGGTGTCCTCATATCGTCCCCCTGTAATGTCATATTTGAAGAGTCGTCCCATTTCTCGTTTATGGTCATAGCCGACAAACAGGGGAATGACCACGAGTCCTTGCAAGACCAGAGGGAAATTGGCCTTGACCATGTGCCCGAGCCTGTTGGCCTTGCCCTCACAGGTTAGGGGTTGTCCGTCAAGTTTTTCATAGTGTTCTAACTCGATCCGAAAGAGTTTAGCCATTTCCACGCAGGGACCCGCAGCTCCCGCAATGGCCATGGCTGAATAGTCATCCGTTTGAAACACCTTTTCCATTCGATTCGCGGCAATCTGAAACCCTTCGGTGGCGCGACGGTCTCCGGCGATGATTACGCCATTTTGATATGTAAAAGCGAGCACGGTGGTTCCATGGGGCCAGGGGAGTTGTCTGGAAGTCAGAGAAGAGTCCGTAAGTTCTTGTGGGGGAACCTGCGTTCCCCAGCGGGCCATGGGAAGCAATTCCGGTCGTTGCGAGGTTAGGAATTGATAAAAACTGGAACACGGATCGGCTGAAAAGTTTGGGAAGGAGATATTGTCAGAATTCATGCCGACCTTAGAGACTCCAAATTTTTTTAGCGTTCCACGTCTTATTCGTTAAGGGGCGAGTCGGGATAATAACTGATCGACCGATGTAATGTCCTGAAACAATTCTTGTGTGAGCTGTTGGGTGCCTCGATAAGGATCCATCAGTGGAATACGTTTGATGGTCGAATTTCCTGAATCAAGGAGGACAGAGGTCCAACTCATGCCATACACCTGGCGTGGAAGACGTCTTAAGCATTCGCCACGGAAAAAAGCACGGGTGAGGGCCGGGGGGGATCGTCGAGCCCGTTCGATTTCCTGATCGAGTGTCAGGCGCTCTATTTGTCCAGTCCGTTCCAATGTGTAATATAACCCTTTGGTTTGACGAACGTCGTGATATTGGAAGTCCATCATCGCGACCCTCGGATCTTTCCAGGAGCATTGTTTGCGTTCCATATAGGACTGGATCAACGCGTGTTTTGCGACCCAATCCACTTCGCGTCGAAGTTCGAAGGGATCGCGCTCTAAGGTGTCCAACACGGATTCCCAACGGACGAGCACCTCTTTGGTGACAGGGGAGAGCTCTCGGGTCCTATAGAAGTCGTGCGCTGATTGAAGGAATGCCCGCTGAATGGCAATGGCGGAGGTGTGCTGACCATTGCGCAAAGGAAGGGAGGCTTTCAGGGTCAGATCCCGGGAGACCACCTTGATCGCCTTTACGGGATCGGCCAATTCAATGTGCGGAAGTGATTCTTGATGGTCCAGCATTTCTATGACAATAGCGGTAGTGCCGACTTTCAAAAAGGTCGACACTTCTGACATATTGGCATCTCCTACGATGACGTGAAGGCGTCGATAGGATTGATGGGCGTGAGGTTCATCACGAGTGTTGATAATGGGACGGTTGACCATTGTATTGAGATCAAGCAGGCATTCGAAGAAATCGGCCCGCTGCGAAATTTGATAGGGAATGGGATCCATGCCATTTTCCGACCCGACTTTCCCTGCGCCACAAAAGATTGGTCGTGAGACAAAAAACGGGAGTAGAACGGCTGCCACATGCTCGAATGGAATCTGGCGGGACAGGATATAATTTTCGTGGTATCCGAAGCTGTTGCTTTTCCCATCAGAGTTGTTGCGGTAGACCAGAAACTCTTCGTCTCCCAAACTGTCGTTCAGGTGAGCTAAACATTCAGCGACGATGTGGGTCCCGGCTCGCTCATATGCGACTACTTCACGAGGATTACTGCATTCGGGGGTGGAATACTCCGGGTGAGCCCCATCGACGTATAGGCGGCCGGCATTCGGCAATATTTTATTAAGTTGCCGATTATAACTGGAGCTCGGCCGCTCCGGTTCCCCTTCGACGAGCATACCTCGAGCATCCAGGAATGGGTTTTCGTTTTCGTAATCCCAGAGTGCGGCTGGAGCAGGAAGATGAGAACAGTGGCTGATTAACCGAAGAGAGTTCGCCACGGGATCAGGATTGCCGGGAGAGCGGGCAATAATCCCGAATTCAGTTTCAGTTCCAAGAATTCGCAGCAAGGAGGCCTCATGGAGAGCAGCAGAACATGGTTAAAAATAATGGCCGACGCTTATGGTTTCAATTTCTCGGGGCTCTGAGTCTTCATCGGTGGTTAAGGTGCGCACATGAACGATTTTTTCGCCTTTTTTACCTGCAATTTTAGCCCAATCATCGGGGTGGGTGGTGTTCGGTAAATCTTCCTGTTCCTTGAATTCTTCCCGGATGCCACGAAGAAAATCATCACTTTTGAGTCCCTTTTCTCCGCCGGATATGGCGCGCTTGATTGCCAGTTTTTTTGCGCGTGAGACGACACTTTCGATCAAGGCGCCACTGGCGAAATCTTTGAAATACACCGTTTCTTTTTCACCATTGGCATAGGTGACTTCCAAAAACTGATTCTCTTCCGTCAAGGCATACATGGACTCTATGGTGGTCTCATTGAGGTGTTGGACGAATGCCTCTCGATCATGCCCGTGTTGAACCATTTCGGATTCGGCTAGTGGAAGGGCTGAGACAAGATATTTCCCAAGGATATCTTTTGCACTCTGTTTGTCCGGTCTGGGGATCTTAATTTTGATATCCAGCCGCCCGGGTCTCAAGACGGCAGGATCAATCAGATCTTGTCTGTTACTGGCACCGATGACGATGACGTCTCTCAGGCTTTCGACACCATCAATTTCGGATAAAAATTGGGGAACGATGGTCGACTCGATGTCTGAAGAAATTCCGGTCCCTCTTGTCCGGAATAACGCATCCATCTCATCAAAGAATACGATCACGGGATTGCCGTGAGAAGCCTTCTCTTTTGCTTTCGCAAAGACTTCGCGTATTTGACGTTCAGACTCACCGACGTATTTGTTGAGTAATTCGGGTCCCTTGATATGGAGGAAATAACTTCGAACCTCTTTGCCTTTGAGGTGTCCGAGTTTTTTGGCGATGGAGTTGGCCACGGCCTTGGCAATCAGGGTTTTCCCGCAACCAGGCGGTCCGTAGAGGAGAAGTCCCTTTGGCGGCGACAGACGATGTTCTGCAAAAAGGTCAGGATAGAGAAATGGTAACTCAACGGCGTCTTTGACCTGTTCAAGCTCTTTTTTCAACCCGCCAATTTGGTCATAATTGATATCTGGAACTTCCTCGATGACGAGTTCTTCCATCTCCCCCTTGGGAAGCTTTTCGATGAGGTATCCGGAACGGGGTTCAAAGAGAAGATGGTCGCCTACACTCAAGTCCTGCTGTTTCAGAGCATCGGAGACTTCCACCACTCGCTCGTCATCTAAATGGAGGCTGACGACCGCCCGGCCATCATCCAAGAGTTGCTTGAGATGGACAATTTCGCCTTGCGGATCATATCCACGGGCTTCAATCACGTTCAGGCCTTCATTGACAATCACCTCTTGTCCTTTCCTGAGTGATTCCGGAAGGATGGACGGATGAAGGTTGACTCGCAGTTTCCTTCCCCCGAGGGACACATTCACAGTTCCGTCCTCATTGGTGTTATAGAAGACGGCGAAGGTCGAAGGAGGCGCAGTCAGTTTCTCGACTTCTTTTCGAAGGGCTTCGATTTGGGCTTTGGCCTCCTGGAGGGTGGAGACCAACTGTTCGTTTTGTCGCTGAGAAAGATTCAGCTTATGGCGGGAGTCATGAAGCTGCCGCATTTCGAGTTCCATGGACTCAATCTCGGTCCGTAACTTTTCAATCTCCCGGATATGGTCGTCTGTTTTTCGGATTCCCATCGTTATATCCTACCTGGTTCTACATTTCGAAGATACCAAGAGATGTTATCCTCTCTACAGATGGTTCCTGGCTAGTCTGTGATTTCGATTGTAATCCGGAATTCATGAGATTCATTCTTATGAAAGGATCTTACCACCCAAAAAAAATTAGGGTCAACCAAACACGTGTGATATGGGTGAGTAAAAAAAATTGACAATTCAGGATAATCGTGCAAGCAATTCTCTGGTGCTGTCCGGTATCGAAGGCGATTGAAGTATAGAGGAGATGACGGCGACTCCATAAGCACCCGATGAGAGGACCTGAGGAACCCGGGGTGACGTGATTCCTCCGATGGCAAAAATGGGCAAGCGGATAGTTCGGCAGGCCTCATCAAGGACGTGAACTCCTAAGGGTGTGCCATAGGATCTTTTTGAGGGTGTGTCAAAAATTGGGCCAAGTACGATGAGATCAGCGCCTTCCGCTTCTGCGATTCTGGCTTCTTCGACAGAATGAGTCGAGATACCAATCAGATATCCGTCTCCCAACAGACGACGAGCAGTGGAAACGGGAAGACTGTCTGCCCGAAGATGAACTCCGTCGACTCCCAGTGCGATGACCAGATCGATGCGATCATTCAACAAAACTGTGCCTTGCTGTTGCTTCACGACGGGGAGGAGGCGATGAACGAGAGAAATCAGGTCGCGGGTGCCAAGATCTTTTTCGCGTATTTGAACCATCCGGACCCCGGCTTCCACCGCTTGGGTTAACACCGAAGCTAGGGAACGTTGAAGGGTCTGATGGCGGTCGGTCAGCAGGTAGAGACGGGGAAGAGCGTGGGAAGTCATTCCCAAGTGGTTACAGCATGCCCTCGATAGGGCTGCTGGCGGTGGCGTATAACTTTCTTGGAATTCTTCCGGCTTTAAAAGCCAACCGTCCGGCGTCGACGGCATACCGCATGGCCGTGGCCATCATCAATGGATCCTTGGCTCCGGCGATAGCCGTATTCATTAACACGGCGTCGGCGCCATATTCCATGGCTAATGCGGCATCGGAGGCGGTTCCCACGCCGGCATCCACGATGACCGGCACATTCACGGTTTCCATAATGATTTTGAGATTGTAGGGATTGCGAATGCCTAATCCCGAACCAATAGGGGCCGCGAGGGGCATTACAGCGGGACATCCGATGTCGACTAACTTTTTGGCTACAATGGGGTCGTCATTGGTGTACGGTAACACCACGAACCCTTCCGCAATCAGAATTTTTGCGGCCTCAAGGAGTCCTGCCGTATCAGGAAACAGCGTGCGTTCATCCCCGATCACCTCTAATTTCACAAGATCCGAAACCCCTGCGGCGCGGGCAAGCCGTGAATAGCGAACAGCATCTTCGACGGTGTAACACCCGGCGGTATTGGGCAGGATGGTATATTTCTTTGGATCGAGGTAATCCAGTAAATTTTCTGACTTGTTATCGGTAATGTTGACCCGACGAACGGCCACGGTGACCACGTCAGCGCCGGAAGCCTCAATGGCTTTTCGGGTTTCCTCAAAGTTTTGATATTTTCCTGTTCCGACCCAGAGCCGTGAGCGGAATGTCCGACCTGCAATGATTAATGGATCCTGATTCATCGCTGCCCTTTCAGTCGACTCATATGGGAGAGCCGCCCCCGATGAAACTTAAAATTTCAACCTTGTCCCCATCGTGGAGATTCCATGTTGGGAAAACGCCGCGGTCCAATATTTTGAGGTTAATTTCTACGGCGACTTGTTCTGAACGGAGATTGAGTCTTTGAAGAAGTTGGGCAACCGTCAGGGGTTCTTCCGCCCCGTGTTCCTCTCCATTCACGACAATTTTCATAAAAAATACTGGCAGAAAATTTCCGGTGAACCATAGCATGCCAGCAAATCATCCTACGGGACTTTTGAAATTCATGTCAATGAAATGAAAGGGGTTGGTGATGGCGGAGTTGGTCAGTGAGGGAAATGAAGGTTTTTCGCAAGAACTGGTATTGTGGCTTGAATCTGACATAAAATGAGTATACTAAACCTTGTGTATATGCGTGTTGGAATGAAGCTCCCATATGGAATGAGCCGTTAGTGACACAAGAAAATGCGAACCAGGATTTGACAGCCATTTTCTCCTCGATGGCTGGATTGTTGGCGTCGAGAGGCGAAAATCCCTACAAAGTCAAAGCTTATGGTCGGGCTGCTGATTCGCTGAAGAGCCTCCAGGAAGATGTCACGGCGTTGGCGGAACGAGGTGAACTCCAGACCATTCCAGGCATTGGAAAGGAGTTATCGAGTAAAATTCAGGAATTCCTTTCTACGGGGCGCATCCGTGCCTATGAAGAACTCAAGACTCCTCTTCCGGAATCTGTGCGGGAATGGGTTAGTCTCCCGGGATTTTCAGAACCGATTGTGCACGATTTGTTTTTCCGGTTGGGGATCACGACATGGGAAGATCTGGAAGCCTTGGCCCAATCGCATTTATTGCAAACCTTACCAGGGTTAGGCGCTCGAGATGAGGAAATCTTGAGTGCGATTCGGAGAAGGCGAGTCGCTTGTCAGGAGGCATGAAAGTGAGAGAGTGATGAAATCATGCATTAGTGGTGTCCAATGGGTCCAATTACAAAGCAGCACTGAAAGAGATATGGAAACATATCAGGCATTCACCTCAGAAGGATGGGTAAGTCATGGCAATATCTGCATTTGTTTTGATTGACACAACGGGGAATCACACGAAAAGTGCGTATCAAACTATTATGCGTATTCAGGGCGTGAAGGCCGTCTACCCGGTCACGGGTCCTTTTGATTTAATTGCACAGGTGGAAGCCGAAACGTTGGAAGTACTGAATGACCTCGTGATGAGTCGCCTTCGAGGTATTGATGGAGTCATTAAGACGAATACCGCGATTGTTCTCAACCTCTAATCATGTTCCAACCCGGTCTTACCGGCCGTGTTATACGGCCGGTCGTAGCTGCTTAAAGACCTTCCAGGATTTCAACATTTCCACCGCTTTTAACAATTGAAGATCTTCGGGAGGAATGGGCTGAGCCTGGTCTTTCTCCTTCTCCTTATCCTGAGGCGTCAAGTTGGCCGAAGGCGGACTGACCGGGGGTTCAGCAGGAGTGGATGGTGGGGAGCTGTCCGGGTTCCCGTCTTTTTTCCCTTCAGGGGTTTCCTGTTTCGCCAACTTGGATGGGCTTCGGGTCAATCACAATGTCGGGTTGAACGCCGATGGAATGAATCGACTTTCCTTTTGGCGTATAGTATTTCGCCGTGGTGAGTCGCAGGCCTGATCCATCGGAAAGAGGAAGTATTGTTTGAACCGACCCCTTTCCAAATGTTGTGGTGCCGATGACCACCGCTTTTCCCCAATCCTGCATTGCTGCGGCCACGATTTCTGAGGCACTGGCAGAACCATGATTGACTAAAACAATCATGGGATATTGATAATTTTTACTATTGGCGCTGGCGCGGTATTCATCCTTCTTGCCGTTTCGTCCTTGTATGGAGACGACCATGCGTCCGGATTCTAAAAATTGTTCCGAGACTCCCACCGCAGCGGTCAAAAGGCCTCCGGGATTATTCCGGAGATCGAGGATTAAGCCTTGAATGTCCTTGGATACCAATTTTCCCAATTCCGTGGTCAGATCGTCGACGGTCGCTTCTTGGAATTGGCTCAATCGCACGTAACCGAGATTGCCTTCCAGCAGTTTGGAACGAACACTCTGAATTTTAATAATATCGCGTTTGAGGGTGAAGACCAGCGGATTTTCCAAGCCCTCACGCTCGATAGTTAATTGCACCGAAGTTCCGCGCGCGCCACGCATTTGCTGAACGGCTTCCATCAGCGTGAGATCTTTGGTTGGTTTGTCGTCAACTTTGATGATGGTGTCACCTGGCTGGATGCCCGCCTCGAATGCCGGGGTATCTTCAATGGGGGAGATCACGGTCAGCCGATTGTTTTTTATGCCGATTTGGATGCCGAGTCCGCCGAACTCTCCCTTGGTTTCAACCTGCATTTCTTTAAACATGTCCGGAGTCATAAAGGACGAATGCGGATCCAGTCCGGCCAGCATGCCTCGGAGAGCGCCTTGTACAAGGTCTTTGGTTTTAGTTTCTTCCACATAATGTTTTTTGACTTGCGAAAGCACTTCGGCGAAGACTTGTAGCTCTTCGTATGGTTCGCTGGCATATCCCGCCCGATCTCCTCCCTTCCCGATTAAAATGCCCACAAAAAGGATGGCGGTCAAGGTCAAACCAGAAATCACTACCGTCGACAATCGTTCATGTGACATGTGGCGTTCCTTCTTCCAGTTAATCAATTAGGGCCGTTTTGCCAGCCATTTCAGAGGATCGATAGGGGTGGTGCCTTTTCGCAATTCAAAATAGAGGGTGTCTTCTTCTGTCACCCCTGTTTCGCCTGTTTCGCCAATGATTTGGCCATTCGTCACGGAGTTGCCTTCCGCCACTAAGAGTTTTGAGGCATGGGCGTATAAGGAATAAAAACCATTGGTATGGTCGACGATCACCACGAGGCCATATCCTTTAAGCCAATCGGCATACACGACGTTTCCCGATGACACGGACTGAATAGGGCTGCCTTCCCGGGCTTGAATTTCTATGCCTTTTTTATTCACAAATGTATCAAAGGTGGGATGTTTTTGCCGGCCAAAATACGAGACCACCTTTCCTTCCACCGGCCAAAGCAGTGAGCCCAGAGAGGGGACGCGACCGGGAGGTTGGCGCATCCGGGATTGGGCCAACTGAAATCGTTGGTCCAATTCTTTGAGAAGACGATCCACTTGTTCAGCCGATCGCTGGAGATCTTCAACCATGCGTTCATGAGAACTCTTTTCCTTCGAGAGGCTGACCAATACTGTGCGTTTTTGCCGTTTGAGTCCTGAAACTTTTTTGATAGTTTGTTGGGTTTCACCCTGCAATTGAAAGAGTTCCTTGCGAGCGGTGGTTTGTTGCTCAATAAGAAGTTGGAGATTCACGAGATCTTCCTGAAATTGTCGGACAAGTTGATGCTCCCGTTGAGCCACCCAGGAAATATAATCCATCCGGTGAGCGGCATCCGTGAATGATTCGGCTGCAAAGAGCGTTTTGAGATATCCGGTGCGCCCTTCCATATATAATAACCGAAGTCGGGCGGAAATGGAGGATTGACGGGTTTGAACGTCTTTCCCTGTTTCCGTAATCTTGGTACTCAGGTCCGCCAATTCCTGATCTTTCTCTTTAATCTGCTGATTGATGCGGTTGCGTGCTTTCTTCTGATCGTAGAGTTGTCTGTCTAATTTTTCGACTGTTTTCAATACCGACCCGTGTTTTTTTTCGATCCGCTTGGCTTGTTGTTGGTTTTCTGCGATCTCTTGATTGAGTTGCTTCAACCGCAGGCGTTCCTGAGTGATTTCATCTTTGATGGTTGCGGGATCGGCACTCCAGCCAGTTTGGATAATGAGAACGAGCAGCCCGAGGAAAACGAACCCTACGTTCAGGGATATTTTCAAGAGACTCATAAACGAAATCGCATGGAACTATAGATGGTGGTCAGTGTTCCCAGGCACCCCAACAGGATGCCGCCTGCTACCAAAAGGAGTGATAGCGGAAGAGGGAAAAATTCAAAAACGGAGGAAAAGCCGCCAAACACATTCAAACCCTCTGTTTTGTGTGTGAAGAGTTCAAACCCTCCGCGTAAGAAACCTAAGGCCATGCCACCCCCCACGGCCCCTAATAGGGCGCCTTCAATAAGATAGGGAATGCTGATAAACAGACTGGTCGCCCCGATTAACCGTAAGATTTCAATTTCTTGCTGTCTGGTATGAAAGGCAAGTTGTACGGTGTTGGCAATAATAGTGATGGACGCTAAGGCTAAAATGCCTCCAATAACCAGCGCTCCTAATTCCATATAGGCAATGAGGATGGTCAGGCGCTCGATCCAATCTCGATTATACCGAACTCGCTCGATATCGGGATTGTGCTGCAGGCGATTGACCAGGTTTGAAATCATGTCCGAGGTTGGAGTTTTCGCGGCCATGGTCAGGATCAGTGATGCGGGAAACGGGCTCTCCCCAAGGCCTTCCAAGAGGTACACTTCCTCGGGAAATTGCTGTTTAAACTCCGTTAACGCATCCTGCTTGGAAATAAAAATCAACGAGTCGACCGCCGGCTCGGTTGTGATGGCGTGTTTCAGTTCTTGAAGTTTGCCGGGATCGATATCATTCTTGGGGTACACGATGATTTGAATATTGTGCTGTACCCGACCAAGTATATTATGCACATTATGATACAAGAGGAGAAAGACTCCAAAACTGGTCAGGGTGAATGCCGTCGTGACAATGCCGATCATGGTACTGCCCCGATGGGTGCGGAGGCTGGTATAGGCTTCACGGATAAAATACCAGAACCGTTTCACGTATAGGCTCCTTGATCGGACAAGAGATGTCCACAATCCAGTCGAAGAATCCTCCCATTTAATTGCTCGACCACCTGTCGGTTGTGTGTGGCCATCATGACAGTAGTCCCCCGGGTATTGATGGCTTTAAATAATGCAGCGATTTCGGTGGTGAGCTGTGGATCTAAGTTTCCGGTCGGTTCGTCTGCCAGAAGGATGATCGGACTATTTACAATAGCCCGGGCGATGCAGGCCCGTTGCTGCTCTCCGGCGGAAAGCACGGAGGCCGTAGTGGTTTGTTTATGTTCCATGCCAACCGCCCGAAGGGCTTCTGTGACTTTTCGTCGGGATTCGAACGATGAGAAGCCACGAATAATCAGCGGGAGGGCGACATTTTCGAAGACCGTTCGATGTTGAAGCAGCTTGAAATCCTGAAGAACATACCCCATGGTTCGACGATGATATGGGACATCGGATCGACGGAGGCGGGCGGTGTTTCGATTTTGGACGAGAATTTGGCCCTCGTCAGGGTGTTCCGCTCCAAAAATAAGTTTGAGCAACGTGGTTTTGCCGGCCCCGCTTGGGCCTGTGAGTAATACACATTCCCCTTTTTCAATTCGCAGGGAAATATCTGAGAGCGCGAGGCAGCCATCGTAGTATTTCGTCACGTGAAATAGTTGAATCATGCTATCGGGTTGCCCGGATCTTGAAATGCCTTATCATGAGAGAAGGGAGGTATCCTCCATTTCACTTGGTGCTGCGTAACGCGAAGAGACCTCAATCGTCAACATTCATAAATTTGGCCTCATTTAGAGACCGACCTCTGTAATTTACCATTGCCAGTCGGAGCTGGAAACCTCAAAAGCCTGTTCCAGGTGAGTTAATTTTAGAGAATCCGAGTCAGTTCCTGTGATCAAGATAACATCAAACCGGCAAAGTTGGTTGCTGAGACCCCGTTGAGAAAGATAATACGACGCTAACTTAATGATTTGGCGTTTTTTGCGCGTGTCAATGGCATAGGGAGCGCCGCCGAATTGATTGGTTCGTCGTCCTTTGACTTCGATAAACACCAGTGTGTCATGGTGTTGCGCAATAAGATCCAATTCCCCGCCCCCTACGCGGAGATTTCGCTCAAGAATCCGATAGCCTTTTTTTTGAAGCCATTCTTCAGCCAACACTTCTGCCGATCGACCAAAATGTTGAGACGGAGAGGTCATATAAAGGATCAGGCATCCAGACAGGCCTGCACAGGCTGAAAACTGCGTCGATGCGCAGGACACGGGCCGAACTGGTGTAGGCGTCTGAGATGCTCGGGTGTGGGATAGCCTTTATGCAGGTGAAACTGGTACTGAGGGAAGCGTTCGTGATAGATGTGCATCATGCGATCCCTGGACACTTTAGCCAGGATGGACGCGGCAGCTATAGAGAGGGAGAGTTGGTCGCCCTTAATGACCGGTCGTTGAGGAACGGATACGGTAGGGAGGTGGAGGGCATCAAGAAGAAGATAATCCGGCGGGATGGATAGTTGAGCAAAGGCCCGGCAACTGGCTAACCGGGTGGCACACAGAATATTCAGTTCGTCAATTTCCTGCTCGGATGCCATGCCAATAGCCCAGGCAAAGGCCCTGGCCGTAATCACTTCATACAACGACTGGCGTTGTGGTTCGGACAGGAGTTTTGAATCGTCGAGAAGGTCCGGGGACCAACGACGGGGAAGGATCACAATGGCTGCGACCACCGGCCCGGCCAACGGGCCGCGGCCGGCTTCATCCAGTCCTGCAATGCGCCGAAACCCCCGAGCTCGAGCCGCTTGTTCAAAAAAGTCTGTGGGACCCATACCCTTACACGAAGGAGAGTCGGCCTGCAGGGAAGGGTGAGACCTTTCTCCTGTCTTATTCGGATTCTTCAGGGCTTTCCGATTCACCAGATGAGGGAACATCAACGGCAGTAGCTGCCTTTTTGCCGGTTTTGGCCACTCGCGAAAATTCTCGTTCTGAAATTTTGGCAGCTTTGCCTTTTTTGTCTCGAAGGTAATAGAGCTTCGCGCGCCGCACTTGCCCTTTTCTCACAACTTCAATGCCAGCCAGGTTTGGTGAGTGAAGCGGGAAAATCCGTTCGACGCCGACACCAAAAGAAATTTTACGAACCGTAAAATTTTCGGACACTTTACGGCCTTTGCGTGCGATCACCAGGCCTTCAAACACCTGAATCCGTTCTTTCGCTTCCTCTTTCTTTTTCCCGTATTGCCGTTCTTCGACGACGCGGACCTTGACTCTCACCGTGTCGCCTATTTCAAAAAACGGCACGGTGCCTTCTGCCAACGATTGTTCTAAACGCTCCAACTGATTCATGAGAGTCTTCCTCCTTCAAGGTCTCGTCGTACTACTGGACGTCGAGGTATAGTTGTGTTCAATTTCTTCCAATAACTGACGATCTTCACTGCTCCAGGTATGGCACTCTAACAGGTCCGGACGTTTTAGCAGCGTCTGGCGCAACGATTCTTTGCGACGCCAACGGCGAACCGCCTCATGGTTGCCGGATAGTAAAATATCGGGAACGGCCATCCCTCGAATTTCGAAAGGTTTGGTAAAATGAGGAAAATCCAATAAGGATTCCACAAATGATTCCTGTTGAGCCGAATGTGGATCACCCAATACGCCAGGGATGAGACGCATGGCCGCATCAATCATCACGAGTGCGGGCAATTCACCACCGGTCAGTACGTAATCCCCGAGGGAAATTTCTTCAACCGTCAGATGAGTTCTGACTCGCTCATCGATTCCTTCATAGTGCCCGCAAATAAACATTACGGGGCGACTCTCCTGACTGAGATCACGGGTTAAGCCATGAGAAAACCGAATGCCCTGTGGAGAAGGAATGATGATACGGATTCCACCTAGGTCTTGCTCAATTCTGTCAATGGCTCGGAAAATCGGCTCGGCCTTCATGACCATCCCCCCGCCGCCCCCATAGGGAGTATCATCCGCGGTCCGATGCGGATCATCGGTATAGTCTCGAAGATTGTGGGTATGAAGTGTCAGCAGGCCTTTATCCTGGGCGCGCTTCATGATGCTCTGTGAGCCCACAGCGTGAATCAGCTCAGGGAATAGTGTGAGGATTTCACAACGCATACATGACATCCCACCATTCACGCGAGGTTAACCGCAAGACTTTCTGCTTTAAGTCTACGGTTTCAATGGTCCGTCGACTTGCCGGGATCAGAACTTCCCGATCCTCGTTTCGAATGACCAGAACATGATGCTGTGGATATTCCAACACTTCTTCTACGCTTCCTATGGCTTGACCATCTGAATCTTCAACCCTGAGGCCGATTAATTCAAATTGATAAAACGTATCGCTCTCACGGGGAAGATTGTGGCTTACTGGAATCTTGAGCCACGCTCCTCGATAAGGGGCGGCGGTTTCCGGTGTCGAAAACGCCGAAAGTCCCAGGATCACTCCTTGATTGATCTGCCGGACCGAGGTTACCTGTGTTTCCACGTTCGTTCCATTGAGAAGGGCTAACGTGACTGTCTGTAATCCTTCAAACCGTCCCGGAACATCCGTCAACGATTCAACACGGACTTCGCCCCGGACGCCAAATGGTTTGAGGATTCGGCCTATGATCACCATGGACGAACCCGATTGGTCAGGAATCTCCATGCTGGACAACTTCCCTGTAATATCCTGATGCCAGTATTAATAGGATAGAACCAGGGCAAAACCCTCGCACTTTCCCTGACAACAGGAGTTAGTTGCCTGAGGACTGCTTGGATTCGCGAAAGGTTTTCAGGATACCCGTATGTCGCAATAATCCTCTGACCGAATCGGTGGGTTGAGCTCCTTTTTGAAGCCAATCCAATACCCGGTCTTCCTTAAACGAAGCCTTGTCACTTTCCTTGAGAGGGTCATAGGTCCCAATCACCTCAAGAAACCGGCCGTCCCGCGGCATGCGGGCATCGGCTCGCCACTACCCGATAAAACGGCCGTTTATGCCGGCCCACGCGTGTAAGTCGTAAATGTACTGCCACTGGCAATCTCCTCTATCGTGAAAAATAAATGAACAACTGAAAAAACTCCGGAAGGCTTCACCTCTCACCGGGCATGAATGGCCCGGATCAGCTTCCGTCGCTTTTTCCCTTTTCCCATCCCCATTTGCCCGCCGACGAGCGATTTCATCATCCGTCGGGCATCCAAAAATTGCTTAATCAACCGATTGACCTCTGGAACAGACGTTCCGCTACCTTTGGCCACCCTCTTTTTTCGATTCCCATTTAAAATTGTATGATCCCGTCGTTCGCGCGGGGTCATTGAATCGATAATGGCGACGACCCGTTTCATTTCTTTTTCCGGCACGGTGGCATTGCCAGGGCTAGCCGAGCCCATCATGGTCTTAATTTTTTGCCCGCCCGGGAGCATGTCCAAAATCTGATCGAACGATCCTAATTTATTCACCTGTTTGATCTGATCACGGAAATCTTCCAAAGTCAGGGTATTACTCGAAACCTTTTTTTGCAATGCCAGCGCTTGTTCTTGCGAAAAGTTCTCCTGTGCTTTCTCAATCAAGGTCAGCACATCGCCCATGCCCAAAATGCGGGAGGCCATCCGATCGGGGTAAAAAGGTTCTAAAGCATCCAGCTTTTCCCCGATGCCCAGGAATTTAATGGGTTTGCCGGTCGCCGCCCGTATCGACAGCACCGCTCCGCCACGGGCATCACCCTCGACCTTGGTCAAAATGACTCCGGTGAGACCAAGTGTCTGGTTAAAGCGTTCAGCCACGGAGACGGCTTCCTGGCCGGTCATCGAATCAGCAATTAATAGAACTTCCTGTGGCTGGACGCCTCTTTGGATATCGACCAACTCCTGCATCAATTCTTCGTCGATATGCAGTCGTCCACCGGTATCCAACAGCACTACATCGTACCCGTGTTCCCGTCCACGAGCGGCGCCATCACGGCAGGTTTGAACGGCCTGTGCGCCGGGTTGTCCCTCGTTGGTTCCGCGATGAACTGGAATGTCCAGGTCACTTCCTATCGACGCGAGTTGGTCTCCTGCGGCAGGGCGACGAGGATCGGCAGCGACTAACAAGACCCGCTTACCTTCCGTTTTGAAATAATTGGCGAGTTTCCCGCTGGTAGTGGTTTTTCCAGAGCCTTGCAATCCGACCATCATGATGACGGTGGGCGGTTGTGAGGAGAGGTGCAGGGAGCTTTGTTCATGGCCCAGGAGGTCTCGCAACTCCTCCCAAACGATTTTCACCACTTGATGGGCGGGTGTCAGGCTTTTCAGAACTTCCTGCCCAACGGCTTTGACCCGAACTTTCTCAATAAAATCTTTAACAATCTTAAAATTGACGTCTGCCTCCAACAGCGCGAGACGAACCTCTTTCAACGCGTCGGTGATGTTCTGTTCTGTCAGAACAGCCTGGCCGCGTAACTGCTTGAAAACTTTTTCGATTTTTTCAGTTAGCGTCGTAAACATGAAAATCAGCCCAATGGGAATTACGCCATTTTAAACAAACTCAAGACAATAGTGAACAGGCGACAGGCGTGTCAAGACGAGGGAAGGTCTGACGGGGCCAAAACCTGGTCGTCATTGCACCGGAGTTGCCTCATTTCTTCTCTGAAGCGACTGGCTCTGATCGATTCAGGTCGTTATCATGGAACCACACCTCCGTCCATCTACTAAAATTTGAGTCGTTGAGTCTTATTTGGCGTGAACTCGAATAAGTAAATCTCTTCTTTTTTACCTGCCATTTCATGAATAAAAAGGTCAAAATTATTCTTTTCATGGTTCTGGGCCTGTTCGTCCTCTACACCGTAGTCGGTTTTGTGGTGATTCCCTGGGTGATCAAAACGAAGCTTCCTCCCAAGCTTTCTGAACAATTGCATCGGCCCGTCTCGATCAAGGACGCCCGCTTTAACCCCTTTCTTTTCACGCTGCAGATGGAAAGGTTTGATATTCAGGAACCGGATGGCTCGCCTTTGCTGGGGTTTGATGAACTGTTCATTGATTTCGAACCGGTTGCTTCTCTGGTGAATCGGGCCTATGCCTTTGGGCACATTCGATTGGGGCTTCCGTATGGATTAGCGGTGGTGCGCCCGGATGGCTCACTGAATTTTCAGGATCTGGTGCAGACCCTGGCGTCTCCAGAGAGCCAAGCCGAACCACCTTCTTCGGAACAGACAGAGCCAAAGGGTTTGCCTCTCGTGATGATTGAGCAACTTGCGATTCAACAGGGAATGGTGGAATTTCGGGATCATTCCCGTCCAACCCCATTTGTGGCGCATCTCGTGCCAATCAATTTCACGTTGGAACATTTTAGTACGCAAAAAGGTCAGGCGAATTCCTATGCTCTGTCGGCTGAGCGAAGCTGCAGGTGAGAAAATTACCTGGGAAGGAACGGTGACTCTGGAGCCGTTTCAGTCCGAGGGCCGCTTGGTTTTTGAAGATTACCAATTGCCCAGACTGTGGACCTATGTACAGGATCAGGTTCGATTTCAGATTCCTCAAGGACTGTTGACTATGAAAGGACATTATCGATTGTCCACGACCGATCAGGGGTGTGGATGTGCTGGTCGATGGAGGGACCCTGACGGTTCAAGATTTACAGATTCAGGAGAAAGGGGCGATGTCCCCGTGATCACGATTCCCCTATTTGAAGTCAACGGTGTCTCGGTTGATGTGGCCAAGCAAGACGTTCGCATTCCTTCAATAACAGTCTCGCGATGCTCATTTCACCGGATGGGTCGGGAAAGATGGCGTGGTGAATTATCACACGCTGTTTTCTCCGGTGGAATCACTGAAGTCAGGATGACCTCCAAGAGAACCTGAATCTTCTTCCACGTCAACCAATCCTTGGAAAGTGGTCATTGGGGATCTTTCACTGGACAACTTCACCATTGATTTTGAGGATCGTCAACCTCGAAGATCCTGTCAAACTGCTATTGGAAACGCTTCATTTTCACACCTCGGATGTGTCCTTGGATTTAAATCGGCCTCTTCCTCTCGATCTTTCGTTTCAGTTCAACCAAACCGGAAAGGCTCAATTGCAGGGGACTTTGAAGATTGACCCCCTGACCGTTGAGCTGGACGTGTCGCTGACCGATTCGCCCTTCAGCCGTTTCAACCCTATATCATCCCCTTTGTTCAATTTGGTATCGGGACAGGCGCACTCACCCTTCAAGGAAAGACGATAGTTCAAAAGGGCGACTCTGCTAACCCTCTGGTGACTTTTCAGGGAGGAATGGAAGTATCCGACTTGGCCCTCAAAGACCCCACGCAGACCAAACCTTTTCTTAAGTGGGACACGTTGGGCCTGAAACAGTTGGATCTTCAGGTTGAACCGACCTCAGTGAATCTTCAGGAAATCGAACTGGTGAACTCTGCTATCGTGGTATCAATTGATGCGGATGGAGGGATGAATCTGAAGCGGTTGTTTTCACCACCCGGATCCGTGTCTCAAGAAGAGGCTTTACCAGGCGAGAAGACATCAGAGGCTGAATCCCACGGAAATTCACCAACTCCGGTCAAAATTGGTTCCGTCACTATCACCAATCTTCTGGCTCGTTTTGCAGATTTATCCGTTACCCCGAATGTGGTCACTCAAATTGAGGGGCTGACGGGTACGATTAAAGGGCTCTCTTCGGACCAACTGGCGAAAGCCGATGTCGCCTTAGAAGGGACGGTGGATAAATACGCCCCATTTAACATTAAAGGGCAAATCAATCCGCTGAGTGAAGATGCCTATACGGATCTGACATGTTCATTTAAAAATTTAGATCTCCCGACGGTGTCGCCGTATTCGGGAAAATACGCGGGGTATCCAATCAATAAAGGAAAGCTCTCCTTGGAACTGGGGTATAAAATTTCTGAAAAGACATTGGTCGGGGAAAATAAAGTCTTGATCGACCAAATCACGATGGGCGAAAGGGTGGAAAGTCCGGATGCCACCTCCCTGCCGATTCCTCTTGCCTTGGCTTTGCTGAAGGATCGAAAAGGGCAAATCGACATTGATCTACCGGTTCGCGGCAATTTGAACGATCCGGATTTTAGTTATGGAGGGGTGATCTGGAACGCCTTGGGGAATCTTCTGACGAAAATTGTGACTTCTCCATTTGCGGTGGTCGGAAGTTTGTTGGGTGGCAGCGGAGAAGATTTGCAGTACATCACCTTTCCGGCGGGGAATGCCCAATTGTCTTCGGCTGAACAAGAAAAACTGAAAGCGCTTGGCAAAGCCCTCGATGATCGGCCTGCCTTGCGATTGGAAATTGCCGGAGCTGCCGATCCCCAGATTGATCGTCAAGCCCTGGCTATCCGGGCAATTACAGAAACAACTTCAAAAGCGAAAATTTGCTCAGGCTTCCTCATCTGCCATGAAGGGGTTGTCTGTCGAACAGGTTGACCTGAATCCGGAGGAGGAGAGCCGGTTGCTTTCCGAGCTCTATGTCGAAAAATTTGGCGCTCAACCCCAAACCCCTCCTCCTTCTTCCGAAGGGAAAGCTGCTGGTCTTCCTACGCCAGAGCAGATGCAATCCAAATTGGTTGAAGCGATCCGGGTGGAAGACGAACAGCTTCGTCTCCTGGCTCAAGAACGGGCCCAGGCCATTCAGGAGTATCTGATCCAAGAAGGGAAGGTGCCCGGTGACCACGTATTTGTACTGGAACCCAATTTAAGTCCGGTGACGGGAGAGGGAACAGTCCGGAGCCCCTTATCGTTGACGGCCAACTGACCTCCATCACTCGCATCATCCTCAATTCTGTGCGATAGCAAATTTCTTCCAGAGGAATTATGCCCTGGGACATACTTTCCCTCCTGAACTTCGGGATCTGGCTTCCGGGACTGATGGGCCTGCTGGGTGTGTTATGGCTCCTCCATCTTCGATTCGAAAACGCATCTCTGGCTGAGGTAGGGTTTTGTGGAGGATTCTTCATCCTGGTTCTCGCCTGCGGTCTGTCGAGCGACGGCGACGTTACTCGACGAATGGTCGTCATGGGAATGGGTAGCCTGTACGCTATCCGGCTTGGCGGCCATGTATTCATTCATCGAGTCTGGAATCGTTCCGAAGATGCTCGCTATCGTAAAGTCCGGCAGCTTCTGGGAAGTTGGGAGCAGATCGGCCTCTTCCTCTATTTTCAATTGCAGGTTCCTGCCTGTGTGTTTTTCGCCGGGCTTTTATGCTGGATCATGAGTCATCCTCATGTTGGGCTGCGATGGTGGGATGGAGTCGGGCTGGCTATGTTTATTCTGGCGGTCAGCGGAGAAGCCCTGGCGGATCGTCAGTTGGAAGTCTTCCGATCCAAGGCAAAGAATATAGGCAAGACTTTACATACCGGACTTTGGCGATACTCCAGACATCCGAATTATTTTTTTGAAAGTCTGCATTGGTGGGCGTATGTTCCAATGGCTGTCGGCCTGCCCTGGTGGTGGGCGGCCATCATTTGGCCACTCATCATGATGGTGTCTTTGTTGTGGATCACGGGAGTGCCCTTGGCAGAAGCTCAAGCTGTGGCAAGCTCGCGGGAGATGATTATCGTGCAACTATCAACGCACCACGAACAAGTTTTTTCCGTGGTTTCCTCGACGAAATGAGCCATGAGGGGAGAAGCCGTATGTTGACACGAATGCAATCAATTCTCATGGAGTTCCTCTACTTCTTTGTTTGGGCAGTTTTGGCATCCTGAAGACAGAGGTAAAGATAATGAGGGGATTAATCCTTTTATTGGTTATGGGCTTCATCACAATGGGTGCACCCGTAAAAAATTGGGCGAAAGTGGATAGTTCAAGAAATTTTAGATATGGCTGGAACGTTTGCTCAGCGTGCAAAGAGAGCGACAGGATAGAGCGATTGTACGCCCCTTAATCTCAAGAACGAACGGCCATTCAAGAACTCTTAGAAATGACCCCTCCACCTTCAACATTAATTCCTGCAGACCGTCAATTTCTAGAGGAATTGGGTGACAAAGGTGCCTGGATGGGTTTAAAACGCCGAATTATGCATATGATTTATAAAGAGGTACATGGGGAAGAGATTATTTCTTCCAGCCCCTCATAATAGGAAAAAAAGGCAAGTGCATTGCACGTGCACATGAGGCGAATCCTGATTCACGTCACACTCCTGGCGATGAATCCGGGAAAGGGAGATTCCCGGTGACCATCACAAAAACGTCAGGCCCTTGTGGTGACGGCTTGCGTCGCGGGGTCGTGTGCCAGTCGGCGAAGCTTCCCGATCAGCATAGCCCGGGAATAGCCAGCAGGGTGCAGAGGATAAAAAACCCTTCCCATCCCAGCCAGGTGGCCAGGAATCCTGTGGTGGATCCGGCAAAGACGCGTGGAATTCCCATGAAGCTGGTCAATAAGGCATATTGTGTCGCGGTAAATCGCTTATTGGTGAGGCTGGCCATAAATGCGACGAAGGCGGTTTGTCCGAGTCCGCTCGAAATGGTTTCAAAGGCAATGACGGCGGTGAGGGTCGGGAGGTGATTGCCGGTAAAGGCGAGAATCACAAATCCCGCTGTTGAAATCATTTGCAAGAAACCCAATATCAACAGGGAGGGCACGATCCCAAGGCGATAGACCACGAGACCCCCGATCAGCCCCCCGGCAATCAACGCAATCATTCCGAAGACTTTGACAATGACCGCATAGTCGGTTTTCGAAACACCCAGATCCACCATGAAGGGGGAGAGCATTTCCGAGGCCATGCTATCGCCCACCTTATACAACAGAATAAACAGCAGAATGGTGAAAGAGCCCGGACGGGTAAAAAAGTCCATAAAGGGTCCCATAATCGCTTCCTGCCAGGAAGCCGGTGGAGGAGCTGGAATGATGGGTTCCGGTGCAAACCAGGTTGTGAGAATGCCGATGACCATCATGGCACCCATGATGAAATACACGGCATTCCAGGATAGACTGTCCTGATCAGCAAGGAATAAAGCCAACGCTCCAGCGGCCAACATGCCCATGCGATAGCCATAAATAAACATGGAGGATCCAATACCGAGTTCCTCGTCGGAGAGAGATTCCCTGCGATAGGCGTCCAGCACGATGTCCTGGCTGGCACTCAAAAAGGCGACCAGCAGGCACAGGAGGGCGATGGCCGGTAAGTGAACACCCGGTTGGGTGAAGGCAATGGACCCGATGACGATCATCAATGAAATTTGAGTGCCCAGCATCCACCCCCGGCGTCTTCCCAAAAAAGAAGGCACGAGGCGATCCATCACGGGAGCCCAAAGAAATTTCAGAGTGTAGGGAAGACCGACTAATCCGAAGAACCCGATGGTGGTTAAGTCGAGACCTTCTTCCCGCATCCAAAATTTGAGAGTAGATCCGGTGAGGAGGAGAGGAAGGCCGGAAGAAAAACCGGTCAACAGCATGACCAGCATTTTGGGACTGACAAGGAGGATGAAGAAATTTCGCAGCCAATGACCTGGCTCCGTTCGTGTGGTCATACACCAGACCTTATCAAAGAAATGTGCTTAGGTCTTGTTGAGGAGAGGTAGGCTTAGTCGGTTCAGGTCATTTCCGCATGTTGAAATCTTGCAGGGAGAATGGTAACCGGTTGCTGTTGAGCACGAGGGGAAAGCGGCGATGGATAGCGGGCCGGCCGAAAAGGCCATTAATTTAAATTGGGATCCAGGGGCATGTGGACATATGCCTTGTATTCATCTCCGAAGGTTCGAATAACTTCTCCCCATAAGAGGGAGGAATCCTCGTCAAAGACGAGGTGGGGTCGGGCAGGCATCGTAAACCAGGATCCACTTTCCATTTCCGTTTCCAGTTGGCCCGGCCCCCATCCGGAATAGCCCATATATGCCCGAAACGATTCTTCTTCCCCGGGAACCTCCAGGATGCGTTCGAGCGTATCCATATTGCCACCAAGATAAACCCCATCCAGTACGGCATGCGCATCTTCGATCTCTTCATTCAGACGGTACAATACGAGCAAGCTGTTTTTCTGGACAGGACCTCCGGCATATACGCGATGCCCCTGGCCCTCTAACACGGGAACTTGTGGAAGGACCTCGGCAATATTCATCTCCGTCGGACGATTGAGGACAACACCTAACGCACCTTCCGGCCCATGTTCACACAGCAGCACGACCGTTTGACGGAAATTGGGATCGCGCAAAGCCGGCTTGGCAATCAGGAAGACTCCTTTACCGAGTGGCGTGTTCATACCTTGATCCTACTCTGCTCTGGCCGATCCTTCAAGGGGAGCCCCTATGAAGAATTGAGATGATTCCCTTTCCAGGAAAAATAAACAAAGGTGTAATGCAGAACTCCTACCCTCGATTCATACCTGATCATAAATCCGTCGGATTCAACCACAAAGCCGAGGGGGCTCAGCCGTGTGGAAGGAGGATCAATCCATCCATGAGGATTTGAAGAGGGCATGGAGAGATTAATGGCGGTAATCTTTAAATTCTCCCGTGTTGTCATCCAGTTTCAAAAATGTCCGCATCTGAGTCTTGAGTGTTTGCCGGGCATTTTCATCCCCTAAGTTTAACTGGTATTCATTAATCACCATCGTCTTTGTTCCACCTGGACCTGCCCACTCATTCCAGCAGGTCTGACAGACTTTTTGCTTGATCTCTTCTTCCAATTTTCCCATAAACAGGGTGTCCGTGATCGCTTCCGCATCTTTATCGCATTTGCGGCAATGAATTTGCGCCATCCTTCTCTCCTTTTGTAAGTTACGGGCCCACAGGGCATCAGTGACGATATGTCAAAACCACTTAAAATCCTAACACAGAAATCTTTAGCGGGAAAAGAAGCCAAAAAGAATTTCAATGCCGGGGTTAGGTAGGGGCACAGGTCAAGATGTCAGTATGCCCCTTCAAGTCTCTCCAACTCCAGGGCGAGGACTGAGAGAAGAAAAATGAGAGTTAAATAGAAATTTGTTAGGCATACATCAACATTGGAGCAGAGAAAAATATGTTACTCGCAGGAATTGACATTGGGACCTTGAGCTGTCGCCTGTTGGTTGCGGAAGTGAACCCACCCCGTGAATTCAAGGTGGTGGATGTCGACCGGCGGATTTTACGGCTCGGGGAAGGAGTCGACCAACACAAACGGTTATCACAGGCCGCGATGGATCGGGTCGTGGCCACGCTCAAAGCCTGGAAAGAGCGCATAGCGAAGTATCCACTCAAGGCAATGGTGGTCGTGGCGACCAGCGCCGTTCGTGAATCGGATAATCGACACGACTTTCTTGTTCGAATTATGCAAGAAACCGGGTGGGAAGTAGAGGTCTTAACGGGAGAGGAAGAAGCCCGGAGAACCTTGCTGGGCCTTCGGTATGGGCTGCCTTCCGCCGTCACTGATTTTTTGGGATTGGATATTGGCGGCGGCAGTACCGAGTGTATCCTGGCTCAAGACGGCAAGGCTTCAGCCGTCATTTCATTGGATCTGGGGGTGGTGCGCTTATTGGAGCGGGTGTTTCGCCAGGATCCCCCCACATCCCACGAGATAAACCAGGCGGAAGTCTGTATTGATCAGGAAATGGCCAACGTGTCGAAAACCTTCGGGCCCATGCCCCGCGTCCCACTCGTGGGCACGGCAGGCACCGTGACCACACTCGCAGCCATGGCCCAAGAGCTTCCCAGGTATGAGTCTGCACGCGTCCACAATTATGAATTAACCTTGTCGATGATCAAACGGCTGGAACAGCTTCTCATCACCACAACCGGTCCGCAGCGATTGGCCATGCCAGGCCTTGAACCCGGACGGGAATATGTCATCGTGGCAGGGACCGTGATTCTTCGAAGAATCATGGAAACCTTTGGCTTTGACACATGCCGGGTCAGCGACTTCGGCCTCCGCGAAGGGATATTAGTCGATCTGGCCACAAAGAAAGCATAAGAACCGGCCGGATTTGTCTCTCTCCAATCGAATGGCTATTCCCACCTCCGTTATTTCCGATTCCCCATCTTTGTAGAGACGCCCCGGTGGGGCGACTTTCTTGGGAGGTCAGTGGGCATTGGTCGCTCATGTGGCATGATCAAAGAAGACGTGTCACCGACACGTCTCTACGAGATGCCGGGAGGGGTGGTCGGGGCGGGCCTGGTTCGCCAAAAATTCTGAGGAATTATCGCTGGGTGTACCAGCGGAAGCCGCCGGATTCTTTGAAGGCCGGTTGTTGCCCGATGCTCAGGCCGCCCGGTTTTTCCACGAGAAGCACCTTGAAGTCCCACAGCCCAAACCAGGCCGGGTCTAAGACATTGTGATAATGGAGGCCGGTGAGCTTAGGCAGTAACGCACCAAGCGCCTTGCCCAATTCTTTTTCGGTGTAGGCGCGGACGGAAAAGGGTTTCTGAAGTTCCCGGCAAAACCGGCGCAAGGTATAGGCTGCCCCCGTACAGAGCACTTGCGTATCCCGTTTCATGCCCAGCAATTGCGGCAGGGTACAATATTGCTCGCGGAATCCAAGCCATTTGGCGGCATGGCGAAGATGGCTGAATTGTACTTCATATTCGGTGTGACCGGGCAGTCTGACGGGAGAGGGCCAATCATCTTCGATGCCGAATTCGATCAGGATAGCACGTCCCCCAGGCTTCAAGACCCGCCAGACTTCTTGAAGAAATTGGATGGCGCCGTAATTAAAAATTACTTCGTCTGGAAAGGGTGGCATGAGTGGCAGGCGCATGCGCCGGATGAGGTCTAAGGCCTCCTCATGCAATGGATTCTCACCCTTAAAGGTGAGGAGTTCGTCTCCTGAAAATTGGATCGGTGTCATGTCGGCGAGATTTTCATTGTCGATCAATAAATCAACGGATTGATCGGCCAAGGGCATCCGTTCGGCATTGGCTTGAATGGCAGTCGCCGCCCAGCCTGCTTTTCGAGCCAGGGACGTTTGGGAACCCAGAAACGGGCCGGTCAGATCAAGAAAGGTGTACTGGATGTCTTTTCGTTCCTCGGCAGTCAGTTCTCCTGCCAGTTCCTTTGAGACATATCCCAGACCTGCGCCCACCTCCACGATTTGCCTGGGTTTTGGTGTGAGCCATCCCATTTGACGAAGCGTCTTGCCGAGTAGGCGCCCGTAGGTGAGCCCGTTCATGGCTTCGCAGGGTTCGCGAAATAAATGAGACACCGTGGTTTCGATAATTTCAAAATGCCCGTGAGGTCCTTGAATGCCCTGGACATGAAATTTAGAAAGATGGTCTTCGGTTTCAGCTTTGACGTTTTGATGCCAGCCTTCACGCACTTTTTGAAGTAACAAATCCCATTTCGCTTCCGCGCTGTGTCCGCTGGGCGGTTCGGTCCCATAGTAGGCTAATGAAAATCGTGCTTGGGCCCACCGTTCTAAATGCCAGCGGCCGTTGTGTTGGGTCGGGCTGCAGACCCATTTCCCATACTGATTGAGGAGCGCGCCAATGGTCATACGGCCGTCCATCGCGCCGAGCAAGGCTGCACCCATGCGGTTGAGGCGAATCAGGGGTAATTCTTCATCCAGCGGGGCGACCCACCATTCCTCCGTGGCATGGTGATAAATCACTATATCCGGCATGCGCCAGGCCCGCTGATTGAGGATGTCTCCCTCCAGGACCCGAGGGCTGACTCCTGCATCGGTAGTGGGTTGAGAGGCGGTGGTTTCAGTCATGGGGTTATTGGCTACCTGTGAAGTCAAAACGTCAAAACGAAGCTGCAAGGGTACCCCAATTTTCTTGCCAGCGGCAACCTATTCCGTAAAAAGTGAGAAGTAAAAAGTTAGGAGTAAGGTGTGAGAAGATTGAGGTATGCGTGGGATTTCCCTCCTTTGCAAGGAGGGATTAAGGGAGGTACAGGGCTCAAAAGTGCCTCAAGGATTTTTCCCGGGCAAATTCTCAATGTTGCACTATTTTAGCATCTCTACCCCACCTTTCATTTCTCTTCAGAATTAAACTCCTTACAAAGGTGAGGGAGAAAAACCAAAATCCCAGGAATTATTTTGTGGCCTGTGTAGGCTTTTGCGCCAGGATACTGGCAAAGGCCGCATCCCCGGTATCGACCTCTTGATAACGTAACACCCGCAGGCCCGGGAGCAACGTCAATAATTCATTCCGCTCCAAAAGGAATTCCCTGTTAAATGTTGGGCGATACTCTAAATGATCCACCGTATAGGTTTCGATCACCACCATTCCGCCCGGTTTCAAAGCCGCAGCTATTTTGGGGAACAGCTTCCGTTGTAAGTAATAGGTGCACATAATCAGATCAAAGGTATCGGGGGGAATCGTGTATTGTTCCAGATCCGCGACTACGGTCGTGAGGGTCACTTTTTTCTCGGCAGCGAGGGCTTGAGCTTTTTTGAAACCCGCTTCTGAAATATCAACCCCGGTCACCTGAAAGCCTTTTGTGGCCAGGAAGACCCCGTTGCGCCCTTCACCCATGGCCAGGTCCAGGGCAGCCCCTTTGGGGAGCAGGTCGATATGGTCCTTCAAAAACGGGATGGGCTCACGCCCGAATAGATATGTCTTAGTCTCATATTTTTTATTCCACCGCTCCTTGTCTTCTTCCGCCGCCCATAAGGAGTCAAGGGGTAGAAATCCCACAAGGCTGAACAGACTAAGAAATACCAGGCTGAATTTTCTAGAGGAGATTGGGATCGTGGAAAATTGAATCTTCATCGCATGACCTCCCACGGCTTTTGAGAGAACCATATCCTATTTTTGTCATTGGACGGAAGATTGAGGACATTTCCTCAGTGGTCTTTCCCCGATCCAGTGGGTATCATGGCAGGGTTTGGGAAATGAAACCCTTCTATGAGGGTGTTGAAAAAATCAACTATTGTCAAACGGCTTATTTGATCAACTTATTGGACGTTCCTAAGCAAAGCAGGATGTTCAAAAAGGCGCGTCCAGCAAGGCCGCACGACGCGAGGACCACGAGGCGTACAGGTGTGTACGTTGAGGGGTTCGAGCGAGAAGAACGCCGCTGGCGGCCTTTTTCAACATCCTGCTAGGAGAGAACATATGCCCGCCTATATCGTCACATGGATTCATTTATTAGCGGCCATCACTTTCATCGGTGGCTGGATGTTTGTTCAGCTCGTGGTCAGGCCAAGCTTGACTGAAGGCAAAACCAAGACACCTTCCATAGAGGCGATGGAGTTGGTCAAAAAGGTTGGACAACGATTTAAAACGGTAGGGTGGGTGAGTCTCATGGTGTTAATCTTTACCGGAGCGTCTCAGTTGCTAGATGAGAGCGGATCGGCCCGTATCGAAACCAGTTGGGGCTTGATTATGATGCTCAAGCTCTTTGTCTTCGCGATCGTGGGAGGGTTGATCTTTGTTCATGATCTTATTATCGATCCCTATGGTTTCCCGGCCAAAGGCAAAATAGAAAACGCGCAGCCACTCATGTTTTCGGGCCAAGTGGTATGGATGCAACGAACCATTTTAGGTCTGAGCCTGGCCGTTCTGTTTATTGCAGTGTATCTGACAACTTTCTAGCGATTGGTCAAGGAAATATTCCAATCACGCGCTTTTATACTTAAAGTGCAGGGAGTGTAGAGTTTTTCGTCTGCATCATCTGTAGGACTTTCTGCCGGTTTCCCACGCTAATTTAAGCTGACTGGTACAATAGGATCAGCTTCCGGAATCATAAGGGTGCCACATTTCTTGAATAATGGTATCCGTTTTCTGAATTTCCCCATTTCGGGCAGAATCGCAGTGGAAAGTGAGTGCAGAGGTTTGGGCGTCTCTCCATGAATAACGGGAAAGGGCCGTGACTAGTCCATGACCCGCGATCAGGTCATTGGCCAGCTTCGTGAAAGGATTGTGGCGTTTGCGACATCTCGTGGATCAAGGGAGGTTGCCGAAGATTTGGCCCAGGATGTCCTCATGGTGTTGCACGAAAAATATCCCCAGGTGACTGAGATGACGGAATTGCTTCCGCTGTCGTTTCAAATTCTCAGGTATAAAATGCTGGATCTTCACCGAAAAACTCTGCGACGCGGGGAATACAACCAGGAATCCATTGATGATCGGCCTCAGGTCGATTCTCAAGAAGACCCGTCGGAACATGTTGAACAGAAAGAGCGCGTGACTTATTTGATCGAAGCGCTTGGGCAACTGGGTGAGCGTTGCCGGGAATTATTCCGGTTGAAACTCCAGGGCCACACCTTTCCAGAAATTCAACAGAAATTCGGGGAACGTTCCATCAACACCATTTATACGTGGGACTCTCGTTGTCGGAAACAGCTTCTTACCCTCATGGGAGGACACTGGGAGACCACTTTCCCTCAGCCTGGGGAAAGCAAAAAGAAAACCGAGGAGAAGGTTTTATAATGGCTGCATCGTGGGAACATCTGCTGGGTGGCTATGCCACCAATACGCTGACAGACGAAGAAAAGCGCCAATTATTTGAAGCGGCTCTTCACGATCAATCCCTCTTTGACGCTCTGGCCGATGAAGAAGCCTTAAAAGCTATGCTCGCCGATCCTGAGGCCCGTCACCGCATTCTGGCCAGTCTACGGGCAAAAGAACATCCCGATGGTGTTGGCAAGAGTCGGGGCGGAGGGTGGGGTTGGTTCCGGGAGCCTTCCTGCCTCGCGTGGGCGGGGAGTCTTGCGGCTTTGGGCCTAGTGCTCTATCTTCGGATGGCAAATGGAGAAAGAATGGGGACCGGTGGTCAGTCAGGAGCAGGAAGCGGCGACATCCTCTTCCAGGGACGAAGTCGCATTTCGGTCGGAGAAACCTTCTGAGGAAGCTACGGCGGCTGTACCGAAGGACGCCTTGGAGGAAAACGTAAATCAGACGGAGGGTAAGAAGGTAGAGCCTCCATCTATGCAAGCTAGCAAGAACGGGCTCCACGAGTAGAGACCAACAAGGTTGACCGGCTCAGGGAAGTTCCCGCTATGGCCAAACAGGAAAGCGACGCGAGAGAAAAGGGTCAAGCTATAAGGCGCCAAAGAGCAAATGAACAAGTGGCTCAAGCCCCACCATCATCTTCACCCTCAAGTCGGTCCAAGTTTGAACCGTCGGTTCAACCCTTCGCGGTTCCTGAGTCCCCTGAAGTGGCAATGCCAGATATGGCCCCACAGGCCTCAGACTCTGGCAGACTTGCTGACCAAGCTGTAAAGGAGGCACCCCTATCACCTCCGAGCGCTCAAGAACTGTTTTATGCGGCGAGTGCATCGTTAGGTGATGAACTGATTCCTGCGAGAAAGGATACGGACCAACAAGTGCCCAGTGGAACATTGCGGTTGGAGGTCAAGCCGTCTGTCAAGGGGAAACGATCGGCAGAGGTCATAGGACAAGCCTCGGTTTCAGAATCCGTCAGTCAGTCTGCTATGGGGATTCGATACAGCTTTGTCCAGCACACGAAAGAGGGCAAAGATGAGGAGGTGGAAAGCCGGCAGATCACCGGAAATTGGTCGGAAATCCGATTGGCCGTGGAAACCAATGTATCCGGTTATGTTTATGTGCTGTTCCCGTTGGGCAATGGCAAGTGGCAGAATCTTGTGCCGACGGACCCGGGACAGACGAGAAAAACTGAAGGCGGGATAAAAGTGAAATCATTCCAACGCGTAGAATATGCACTCGATCAATTGACGGATACCTTAGGCCAACCTGTAGTACCTTCCTGACGGTATTGCTCTCACCTGCGCCGCTGGAAAATCTGGGCCAATGGCTTGAAAGCGAAGTTGATATGTCAGAGTAATTGATGAACGAGCAGAAGGCGCGGTGTTTGTGGTTCAACCTACACCAGTAAAGGAGAATCCGCTTCGTGTGAAGATTCAATTAGTGGAAGAGTGAATAGTAGTGAATAGTAATGATAAGAAAAGAACTTTGGTGCTTCGGTATCTGATTTTTGGCCACAATCCCGCCCTAGCGCATTCGATCCACAAACTCCCCTTAATGGAGTCTTTCATTTGCATTCCACCTTATAGATAGAGATTTGGAAGTCGTTGTCTAACATCAATCATCACAAGATGCTAGTCCTTTTCTTTTTCCAAAATTCTTTCCAAATCCTCATTCAAGCGGACGGGAACCTGCATCGCTGCATGGAGAATGCTGATTATGCCAATGTCGTTGCCGGAGAGTTCACGAAAAAAAATGGCATGCTTTTCGTAACGGCTGA
The DNA here is from genome assembly GCA_963785905.1 of uncultured Nitrospirales bacterium. Taxonomy (GTDB): domain Bacteria; phylum Nitrospirota; class Nitrospiria; order Nitrospirales; family UBA8639; genus Nitrospira_E. Next base: position 666 of record CAWAXJ010000054.1, on the reverse strand, counting down.
AAAGATCGAAAGGTTCAAATCCGATGGTACGAGCACACGTGTAGGAAGCGGGTGCCATGGGATGTCTTTGTTGGCAAGTCTTTGAAGGTGATCGTGCAAACCCCGAAGGTATTTTCCAGCCTGGTCCTCGCCCCATTGTTCGCAGGTATAATCCCAAATTTCATCCTGCCGTTTATCGGCTGCGTGGAAAAATCAATAGCCAGCCACTAGGGCTTAGCCCTCTTGGATTTGGTATTTCGTCTAATCACGTTGGCGGCAGTCACGTGAATAAATACACTGTCATCTGCTCTGAGGCCTGGCTCTAACTCTTGACGTAGCCACTCCCAAGCGGTTTTACGGTCTTTAATTTCCCGTCGGATGATATCCCGGATATATTCGCTCGCATTTTCATACAGTCCATATTGGCCAATCTGTTGTTGGAGATGATTGCGAAGATCTCCGTCACTCTGACGTTGACATTTTCTGATGCCGTAATTCTTCTCCTTTTTTTGCCGGCCGCTTTACCTTGCCTTGCAGAGTTTATTATCGTCTTTGTAAACGGAAAATTCAATATAATTTACAAAGATGGTCTTTTCCCCTGGATGAAAGGATTTGGGAAGTCCTGCCATACCCTCCTGTGAAGCGGCATGGGGCCGCTGCACATAAGGAGGGAACATGAAGAGTGTA